>NZ_JACEFC010000001.1 GCF_014180715.1 Nocardioides stalactiti
CTGCGGCGACCGCCCTCGGCGACTTCAGCCTCGCCGGTTGCACCCTCTACACGTCCTGCGAGCCGTGCCCGCTGTGCCTGTCGGCCGCGCTCTGGGCGCGGCTCGACCGCGTGGTCTATGCCGCCGACCGCCACGACGCGGCGCGCGGCGGGTTCGACGACCGGGCGTTCTACGACCTCTTCGACACGCCCCGCTCGGAGTGGAGCGTGCCGATCACCGCCCACGCGGTGCCTGAGGGGTTCACACCCTTCGCCGCGTGGCTCGCGAAGGAGGACCGGGTCCGCTACTGAGACGTCGGCCCGCTCAGCGGGTCTGCGGCAGCAGCGCGAGCTGGCGGGACTGGGCGACCAGCCGGTCCTGGGAGTCCCAGACCTCGCAGTCCTCCTCGAACATGCCGCCGGCGACGTTGCGGGTGCGGTGCCGCAGCCGCAACCAGCCCGGCGCGGGCTTGGCCCGCACGTGGGCGCTCAGCTCGACGGTCGGTGCCCAGCCGGGAAGCCCGAGGTCGAAGGTGACGGGCGGCAGCGCGTCGACCGCCATCAGGAGCGAGAGCGGATCGGGCTCGCGGTCGTCGGCGAGCCGGAACCAGGCGCTGATCTGGCCACGGCCGCTCGGCTGGCCGAGCGCCCATCCCACCTCGTCGGGGTGGAAGAGCATGGCGAACCGCTGGGTGAAGGGCGCCATCGCCTTCACCTCGTCGGGTGCCATCGTGTTGGGCACGCACTGGTCACGCGGCGGGAGCACCACCGGCTCAGCCGTGGTCCGCACGTCGTCGGTCGGGAACGCGTCGAGGTCGCCGTAGGTCGCCAGCACGGTGAGCCGCACGTCCTCGCCCTGGCGCAGATCGGCCGAGACGGTGGCCGTCCGGCCTCCGACCCGCTGCGGCCGGACGACAGCCCGGACCGGACCGGCGACCGCCGGGCTGACGTAGTAGGCGCTGACGGCGATCGGGTCGGGGTGGCTCGGCAGCGACGCGCGGATCGCGTTGCCGATCAACGAGAGCTGGAAGCCGCCGTTGATCCCGCCGCCGACGCGCCAACCGTCCGACATCGTCCCGACGTGGTCGGCACCGTCCGGGGAGACGGTGATGTCGCGGTCGAACTCGGAGGGCGCGCCGGGCGGCGCGGTGAGGTCCGTGGTCACCGGTCGAGCGTACTGAGGCCCGACCCGGTCGTCGTACCGGCGACGAGCGCCAGCACCTCCACTGTGACGGAGACCGCAATGACGGCGGGTGCCTTGCCGGCGACCCCGGCGGCGGTCGGGTCACCGATCGGCGTACGGACCCGGCCGACCACCTCCGGGGAGTGCCCCAGTGTCGCGAGCTTGTCCTGGAACCGCACCCACTTCGCCGACGACCCGATCAGCCCGATCGTGGCCGGTCCCTCGGCGCGGAGGAGGGCGTCGAGGATCGCGAGGTCCTCGGCGTGGTCGTGGGTCAGGACGAGGACGTGGGTCCCGGGCGGCAGCTCGGCGACGACGAGCTCGGGCAGCACGGGCACCTGGTGGACGTGCAGGTCCGCCGGGCCCGACCGGAGCGGCGCCAGCCGTTGCTCGTCGAGCTGGTCGGCCCGCGAGTCGACCAGGTGGAGCTCGAGCTCGTGGCGGCTGAGCAGCAACCCGATCTCGAAGCCCACGTGCCCCATCCCGAAGACCGCGACTGCTGGCCGTACCGCGACCGGCTCGAGGAGCAGCGTCACCTCGCCCCCGCAGCACTGCACCCCGTGCTCGACGGGGACCTTGTCGGACAGGGAGTGGTGGTCGGTCATCGGCAGGACGGGTTGGCCGGACGCCATCGACGCCAGCAGCCCCCGCGCACGGCTGACGGCGGCCTCCTCGAGGTTGCCGCCGCCGACACTGCCCCAGGTCGCGTCCTCGGCGACGACGAGCTTGGCTCCGGCCTCCCGGGGTGCGTGCCCCCGCACCTCGGTCACCGTGACCAGGACGCACGGGACCCGGCGGTCCCGGCAGTCCTGCAGCGCGCGCAGCCAGTCCACGGCTAACGCCCCCGCGCCCGTTCGACCGCCCACCAGACCGCCTCCGGCGTCGCGGGAGAGGCCAGGTCGACCACCGTGCCCGGCTGCCCGAACGCCGCCACCGCCTCGCGCAGGGCCTCCCGGACCGCGAAGGCCAACATGAGCGGCGGCTCGCCGACGGCCTTGGAGCCGTAGACCACGCCGTCCTCGGTCGCCCGGTCGAGCAGGGCGACGTTCATGACGGGCGGCATCTCCGAGAGGCTCGGCAGCTTGTACGTCGAGGCCGCTTGGGTGGCCAGCCGCCCGCGGTGGTCGCCGTCGGAGGTGTCCCAGCGCAGGTCCTCCAGCGTGAGCCAGCCGACGCCCTGGACGAACCCGCCCTCGATCTGGCCGATGTCGACCAGCGGCGAGAGGCTGTCACCGACGTCGTGCACGATGTCGACCCGCTGGACCCGGTAGCCGCCGGTGAACCCGTCGACCACGACCTCGGCCGCCGCGACGCCGTACGCGAAGTACTTGAAGGGCTCGCCCCGCATCGTCGTCGCGTCCCACGACAGGCCCTCGGTCCGGTAGAACCCCGCGGCCCAGAGCTGGATCCGGTCGAAGTAGGCGGTGCGGACCACGTCCTCCCACGAGGCCGTCGGGCCCAGCTTGTCGCGGACCGGCACCAGCCGGGCGAGGATCTGGTCGCAGGCGTCCTTGACGGCAGCGCCGTTGAGGTCGGCACCCGAGCTCGCCGCGGTGGCCGAGGTGTTGGGCACCTTGTCGGTGCGCGTCGGCGCCAGCCGCACCCGGTCGATCGGGAGGCCGAGCGCAGTCGCCGCGACCTGGAGCATCTTGGTGTGCAGCCCCTGGCCCATCTCGGTGCCGCCGTGGTTGATGAGCACGGAGCCGTCCTTGTAGACGTGGACGAGCGCACCGGCCTGGTTGAACGAGGTGAAGTTGAACGAGATCCCGAACTTCACCGGGGTGAGCGCCAGCCCGCGCTTCTCGTGGGGGCTCGCGGCGTTGGCCTGCTCGATCTCCGCGCGCCGCGCCTCGACGTCGGCGGTCGTCAGCACCTGGTCCCATGCGCGCAGGACCCGTTCGGCGTGCCGCACCGGCTGGCCGTACGGCGTCGCCTGACCCTCGACGTAGAAGTTGCGGCGCCGCAGCTCGTGACCGGTCAGCCCGAGCGCCGGCGCGACCCGGCCGAGGATGTCCTCGATCACGAGCATCCCCTGCGGACCGCCGAAGCCCCGGAACGCCGTCTGCGACGTCTTGTGGGTGCGGGCGACCCGGCCGTCGACCCGGATGTTCGGGATCCAGTAGGCGTTGTCGATGTGGCACAGCGCTCGCGACAGCACCGGCTCGGAGAGGTCGAGGCTCCAGCCGCCGTCGGAGGTCAGCGTCGCGTCGAGCGCCTGCAGCCGACCGTCGGTGTCGAGGCCGACCTTCCACGACGCGTGGAAGCCGTGCCGCTTGCCGCTCATCGTCATGTCCTGCTGGCGGGTCAGCCGGACCCGCACCGGCCGGCCGGTCAGCCGCGCACCGAGGGCCGCGACGGCGGCGTACCCGTGCGGCTGCATCTCCTTGCCCCCGAAGCCGCCGCCCATCCGCAGGCACTGGACGGTCACCTGGTGGCTGGCCAGGCCGAGGACGTGGGCGACGATCTCCTGGGTCTCGGTCGGGTGCTGGGTGCTCGACTGGAGGAACACCTGACCGTCGTCGTCGATCGTCGCGAGCGCCGCGTGGGTCTCGAGATAGAAGTGCTCCTGCCCTGCGAAGTCGATCTCGCCCTCGAAAACATGGGTGGAGGCGGCGAACCCGGCGGCCAGGTCACCGCGCTCCATCCGCGGCCGGGCGCCCTGGAAGCTCTCCTGCTCGATCGCCTCGACCACGGTGATGACCGACGGCAGCGGCTCGTAGTCGACCTCGACGGCGAGCGCGCCGATCCGCGCCGCCTCGAGCGTCTCGCCGAGCACCCAGGCGACCGCGTGGCCGTGGAACATCACCTCGGTCGGGAACAGCGGCTCGTCGTGCTTGTTGCCGGCGTCGTTGACGCCCGGCACGTCCTCGCCGGTCAGGACCCGGACGACCCCGGGGACGTCGTAGGCCGGCTGGGGGTCGAGCCGGGTGACGAGCGCGTGCGCGTGCGGCGCGACGACCGGGTGGGCGTGGAGGACGTACGGCGTGTGCAGCGCGACGTCGTCGGTGTAGAGCGCGCGGCCCGTGACGTGGAGTGCCGCCGCCTCGTGGGCACGGGCTTCGCCGACGACGCCCCGGGTCCCCGTGCGGCCGGTGCTCATCGGGTCTCCTCGAAGAACTTCACCAGCGAGGTGCCGAGCATCGCCCGGCGGTAGTCGGCACTGGCGCGGTGGTCGTCGATGGGGGTCCCGGCCCGGGCCAGGACGGCCGCGGCCGATGCGACGACATCGGCCGTCCACGGCAGCCCGACCAGGGCGGCCTCCGCCTCGGTCGCCCGGACCGGCGTCGCGGCGACGCCGCCCAGGCCGATCGCCGCCCGCGCGACCACGCCGTCGGTGACGTCGACAGCGATCGCGATCGCGACGGAGGAGATGTCGTCGTAGCGCCGCTTGGCGATCTTGTGGAACGCCGTCATGGACGCCAGCGGCAGCGGCAGCCGGACGGCGGCGATGAGCTCGCCGGGCTCGAGCACGGTGGCGCGGTAGCCGGTGAAGTAGTCGGCGAGCGGCACGGTGCGGCGCCCCCCGGCGGACACCAGGACCAGCGTCGCGTCGAGAGCCAGCAGCGCGGGCGGCAGGTCGCCGATCGGCGAACCCGTCCCGAGGTTGCCCCCGATGGTGGCGCCGTTGCGGATGAGGCGCGACGCGAACTGCGGGAACACCGCGTCGAGCAGCGGGACGGCACCCTCGAGGCGGCGCTCGACCTCGGTGAGCGAGAGGGCGGCGCCGATCTCCACGTGGGTCGGTCCCTGCGTGACGCCACGCAGCTCCGCCAGGTGGTCGATCGCGACGAGCAGTCCGGGGCGGGCACCGCGCAGGTTGGCTTCGACGCCGAGGTCGGTCGACCCGGCCAGCGGTACGGCGCCGGGCTCGCCGAGCAGCGCGAGCGCCTCCGCGAGGGTGGCCGGGCGGGCGAAGCCCGGCAGCCGGCCAGGGGTCACCACCGGGGGCGGCGAGGTCGTCCGGAGAGAGAGGTGGTCACCGGCGGCGGGGACCCCCAGCGCCTCCGCTGCCTCGAGGATCGGCCGGTAGCCGGTGCAGCGGCACAGGTTGCCCGACAGTGCGTGCTCGTCGAACTCCACACGGCGGGGGCGGTAGTACTCCGCGGCCATGCTGCACACGAAGCCGGGCGTGCAGTAGCCGCACTGCGAACCGCCCCGGACGGCCATCTCCTGCTGGACCGGGTGGAGCGCGTCCGGGGTCCCCAGCCCTTCGGCCGTGACGACCTCCTGACCCGCCAGCGCGGCCGCCGGCACGAGGCAGGCGTTGATCGCCGTCCACTCGGTCGGGGCCTCGAGGCCGGGCCGGGCGACGAGCACCGAGCAGGCGCCACACTCCCCCTCGGCGCAACCCTCCTTGGCGCCGGTCAGGCCGACCGACCTCAGCCAGTCGAGGGCGGTGGTCGGCGGTTGGACACCGGCCAGGCTGCGGGCCGCGCAATTGACGATGACCTGCGGCTGCTCCTCCATGGGTGAACCGTACGTCGCGCCGCGGCGCGGGTCATCCGGATCGCGGGCCCGACCCGCCGTGTCGGACGTGTCGGACGAGGTCGAACAGGGTCAGACGCGGGCGAGGCGGCGGGTCACCCAGGCGAGCAGCACCTTGGTCTGCTGGACGTAGAGCAGGGCGAGCGACGGCGACCCTGCGCGCGGCAGGTGGGACGAGGCGTGGTGCATGAGGAACCTCCTACGACCGGACTGGCTCAGCGCCGGTACCCCGTATGACGTCCGAGCAGACCGGTTGGTTGCACGAGCGGCACGAACAGGGGGCCGCGACCTCAGCGGACGACGGGCAGGGTCAGCGTCTGGTCGTTGCCCGAGGTGATGGTGACGGGGGCCGGCTCGGTACCGCCCCGGTAGTTGATCGAGCCGCCGGCGACGATGAGGCGGATCCGGTGTCCCGGCTCGAAGCGGTGGACGATGCCCGGCAGGGTGACCGTGAACGGCTTGGTCACGTCGGGGACGCGCACCGGAGCCTCGAGCGCGTTGATGAGCCGCGCTTTGCCGTCAGGACCGACGTCGGCGACCTTCACGTACAGCACCAGCATCCCGATCTCCCCGAGCGCCTGGGTGACCGCCGCCGTCGGGGCACTCACCTTGAGCCGCACCTTCGGCGTACCGACCACGTCGACCGCGGCGGTCAGCGCGGGGGTCTGCCAGGCGGCGAAGGTGCCGGGCAGGTCGGTGACCTCGTTGACCGGCTGGCCGACGTAGCTGCCGAGCACGTCGAGGGTGTTGATGCCGGTCGGGAGACCGGCAGCCGTGGTGACGAAGGACTGCGCGCCGGGCTTGGTCGAGCCGGGGACCAGGTCGCCGGCGCCCGAGAGGCGATAGACCTTGCCGCTGCCGACGGGGAACGCCGCCGCCCAGCGATAGGCCGGCGCAGCGTTGCCGGTGTAGTCGACCCAGTCGCGGAAGTAGGCGAACTCCGGACCGGTGCTGACGTTGGCACCCTTGAGGTAGTGGTCCAACCAGGCGACGATCCGACCGGTCTCGTACTGGGCCGCCGGGTCCGGGTCGCCGAGGTCGATCTCGCCCGGCGCCGCGCCACCCGAGTGGCCCCACGACTGCCAGATCATCTTGACCTCGGTGCCCTGCCTCTCCAGCGCCTGGTAGGTCGCGATCGCCTCGTTGAGGTTGAAGAGCGTGTCCTTCTGGCCCTGGATGAGCAGGACCGGAACCTTGATCCGCTTGACGTACGACGCCACCGAGGCGTGCCGCATCGACGCGACGTCGCCGGGCTGGAGATAGCCCGTGGCAGCGCCCGCGACGAGCGCGGGGCACACGAAGTCGGCGAAGTTCGGGCACGGCACCACGTCCGGCGGGACCTGCTGGTTCTGCAGGTCACCGGTCATGCCGAGGGCCGAGAAGCCGAGGGCCCACAGCTGCTTGGCCGACCCCGAGCGACGGGTCGAGACGCCGGTCGTCTGGTCGGTGCCGTTGGGCGCGAGGCTGTAGCTCAGGTCGTTCCACGTGATGAGGGGGACGATCGTGTCGAGCCGGGCGTCGACCGAAGCGATCGCGAACTGGTTGCCGCCGCCGTACGAGCCGCCGACGGTGCCGACCCGCGGGTCGATCGCCCGGGCGACGCCGTTGTGGTCGCGCGCGTCCTTGACGACGACGTCGAGCCGCGGCGCGGCCTGGGTGTGCGCGGCGTCGGTGTAGGCGATGCCGGTCGCGCCGCCGAGGTAGCTGACGAGCTGGCTGCCGGCCTTGCCGTCCCAGTCGGGGTCGTCGAGCGTGATCTTGCAGCTCGACCCGCCGAAGCCGAGGCCGGAGTAGGACAGCACGACGTAGCCCCGGCTGGCGAACGCCTTGCCGAGGGCGGACTGGTCGTCCTTGGAACCGCCGAAGCCGTTGGTCGTCAGGATCGCCGGCACCCGCCGCCTCGGCGACGCCCCGGCCGGCACGTAGAGGTCGCCGACGATGTCGCAGACCTGGTTGCCCTGCGGGCCGACGAGCACCTTGAAGTGCAGGGTCGTGACCGTGAACGGCTCGGCCGCGGCGGCCGAGGACCCACCACCTGCCGGCACCAGGGCCAGGAAGGCGAGCACGAACGCAAGGAGGGCGGGCAACCGCAGACGACGCATGCAGGTCAAACGACCCGTCTGTGACGGTGGTTACGCGCGGGTAACCGCGCGCCCGCCCCGCCTCACCGGCGGACGTGGGGCGTGATGAGGGCGGTGCGGACCGACATGCCGAGGTCCCGGTGCCGCAACGTCGTGATCCGGCGGCCGGGCTGGACCGCGTCCTTGGGGTGGCCGCCGGCCTCGCCGAGCGCCGCCGCCGCAGCGTCGACGTCGGCCACGACGTGGGTGAGGCCCCACAGGCTCGACGGACCCTCGTTCGCGACGTCCGGGGCCCCGACGACCTCGAGGATCACCTCGCCGAGCCGGTAGAAGACCTGCCGCATCGGAGCGCCCCCGAGACTGCCGTCGCGCTCCCGCCGCGGCTCGAGGCCCACCGCGGCGAGGGCGGTGATGGTCCGTGCCAGGTCGGGCGAGAGCAGGACGACGTGGTCGAGGAGGGTCACCCCGTTGGGGTGCTCCCCCGGTTCCTCGGGCGCGGCGGCGGCGACCGTGGTGGGGATCCCGTCGACCTCGCGCAGGCCGTCGTCCACCCCGCTCAGGGCCCAGCCGACGACCCCGGTCCCGCGCTCGCGACCGACCAGACGGACGGCGACCGTGCCGACCCGGCAGGTCCCGTCCGCGTCCACCGCGAACCCGGCGGCCGTCCACGCCTCCGGCGGGTCGGCGACGACCAGCCCGGCGAGCGCGACGGTCACCGGAAGGAGAGCCCGACGTGCCGGTTGACGTCCTTGTAGAGCAGGTAGCGGAAGCGTCCCGGCCCGCCGGCGTAGCAGGCCTGCGGGCAGAACGCGCGCAGCCACATGAAGTCGCCGGCCTCCACCTCGACCCAGTCCTCGTTGAGGAGGTAGACCGCCTTGCCCTCCAGGACGTAGAGGCCGTGCTCCATCACGTGGGTCTCGGGGAACGGGATCGCGCCGCCGGGCTCGAAGGTGACGATGTTGACGTGCATGTCGTGACGCAGGTCGGCGATGTCGACGAACCGGGTCGTCGCCCAGGCGCCGTCGGTCCCCGGCATCGGGACCGGCGCGACGTCCTGCTCGCGGGTCACCAGCGGCTCCGGCACCTCGACCCCGTCGACGCGCTGGTAGGCCTTGCGGATCCAGTGGAACGTGGCCGCGTTGGCCCCCGGGTTGCGCAGGGCCCACGGCGTACCCGGCGGCAGGTAGACGTAGGAGCCCTCCCCCAGCAGGTGCTCGGTCCCGGCGAGGTTCAGCGTCAGCGAACCGTCGACGACGAACAGGACGGCCTCGGCGTCAGGCTCGTCCTCGACCCCGTCCGAACCGCCGCCCGGCGAGACCTCCACGACGTACTGGCTGAACGTCTCGGCGAAGCCGGACAGCGGGCGGGCGAGGACCCAGAGCCGGGTGGCCTCCCAGTGCGGGAGGAACGACGTCGTGATGTCGCTGAGGGTGCGCGCCGGGATGACGGCGTAGGCCTCGGTGAAGCGGGCGCGGTCGGTCGTCAGTGCGGTCTGGGGCGGCAGGCCGCCGCGCGGGACGTAGTAGGTCACCGGACACCTTTCCTCAGCAGCCGGCCCCGAGGAGAGTCACCGGCACCGAGAAGTATCGGCTCCCCACGCAACCACGTCTCGCGAACGACGCCACGGAGACGTCGACCGGCGTAGGGCGACACCGGGTTCTTGTGGTGGAGGGTCGCCGGGTCGACCGTGAACTCCTCGTCGGGAGCGAAGCGAACGAGGTCGGCATCGGCACCCACCGCGATCCGACCCTTGGCGGGCAGCCCGACCCGGTCGGCCGGTGCCGTCGCCATCCAGCCGACGACCTCGGCGAGCCCGTGACCGTGCTCCCTGGCCGCCGTCCAGACCGCCGGCAGCCCGAGCTGGACCGACGCGATGCCGCCCCACGCGGCGCCGAAGTCGCCGCCGCCCTGCTGCTTCAGCTCGACCGTGCAGGGCGAGTGGTCGGAGACGACGAAGTCGATGTCGCCCGCGCCGAGCGCCCGCCACAACGCCTCCCGGTTGGCGGCCTCGCGGATCGGCGGGCAGCACTTCAGCTCGGTCGCTCCGTCGGGCACCTGCTCGGCGGCGAAGGTCAGGTAGTGCGGGCAGGTCTCGGCCGTGATGTCGACCCCCTCGGCGCGGGCCGCACGCAGCATCGGCACCGCGTCGGAGCTGCTGAGGTGGACGACGTGCGCCCGCCCGCCGGAGGCCCGCGCCCGGTCGATGACCAGGCCGATCGCGGCGTCCTCGGCGGCGTGCGGCCGCGACGCCAGGAAGCCGGCGTAGTGCGGACCGTCGAGCGCCGCCTCGTCGAGGAGGTCGCCGTCCTCGGCGTGGACGATCATCAGCGCGCCGAGCCGTGCGGTCTCCGCCATCGCCTCCGCCAGCCCGTCCGGCGTGAGCGCGCCGAACTCCTCGACCCCCGAGTCGAGCAGGAAGCACTTGAAACCGAACACCCCGGCGCCGTCGAGCGCCTCCAGCTCGCCGACGTTGCCGGGCACCGCGCCGCCCCAGAAACCGACGTCCACGCGGACCTGGTCCCGCGCGACCGCCCGCTTCACGTCGAGGTGCTCGCGGGTGGTCGTCGGCGGGATCGAGTTCAGCGGCATGTCGATGATCGTCGTGACCCCGCCCGCGGCGGCGGCCGCCGTCGCGCTGGCGAAGCCCTCCCACGCGGTCCGCCCCCGCTCGTTGACGTGGACGTGGGTGTCGACCAGCCCCGGCAGCAGCACCTCGTCGTCGGCGACCTCGACGGTCCGCGCCGCAGCCTGCGGTTCGTCGTACGGCGTCAGGGAGACGATGCGTTCGTCGCGGATGCCGACACACACGGCCACCTCCGCGTCGCCCACGACCGCCCGGCGTGCGCGGACCAGGACATCGAGCACCGGGTCGGGCATCAGCAGAAGCCGGGCAGGTGGAGCCAGGCGTCGGGCGCCGGCGGGAGGCCGTCGCGGAGCACCTGGGCCTCGATCAGGCCGTAGGGCCGGTCGGCCGCGATGAAGACCTCGCCGTCGTTGGTCAGGCCGGGCACGTCGAAGCCGCTGAAGTCGACGAGGAAGTGGTGCTTGTTGGGCGCGGAGAACCGGATCTCCGCGATGCCGGGCTGGCTGTCGAGCACCGCGCCGCCCATCGCGTGCAGGGTCTCCTGGAGGGCGCGCGAGTAGGTCCCGGCGAAGGTCTCGAGCAACGTCTGCAGAGCCGCGGCGTGCGAGGCGTTCCAGTCGACGCCGTCGCCCCCCTCCGACAGGGTGTGCCGCCATCGGGCCACCAGGGAGGTGGCGAGGATCCGGTCGTCGGTCTCGGGGAGGGTCGTGAACTCGTCCTTGAGGAACCCCCGGAACTCCGAGTCGGTGGAGTTGAGGACCACCAGGTCGGCGATCCCCGACAGCACGCTCGTGTGCTCACGGCCGACGGTGACCACCGCCGTCCGGACGGCACCGCCGCGACGCACGAACGAGTGGTCGCCGATCCGGTCCCAGGCATGCTCCTCGATCCGGACCTGCGCGCTCGACGCGGCCGGGCACGCCTCGAGCAGCCGCCGGCCGAGCGCCAGCCCGTAGTCCTCGATCGAGTCGATCCCGTGGATCTTGGCGTAGGCGAAGGCGGTGTTCTTCTGGGTGTCGGTGGGCAGCACGTCGGCCTGGTCGCCGGTGATGTGCGCCGCCTCGAAGTCCCCGCGCAGCGACGTCGAGACGTTGAGGTCACGGATCTCGTGCCGCGGGGTGTCACGCACGATGCGCACCACGCGGTTCTCGGCCTTGCCGTACTGGTTGGCTCCGAGCACGTGGGCCATCAGGCCTCCTTGAATCGAGGGTGGGTGAACCGGAAGAGGTCGTCCCCGGTGAGACCGACGGCAGCCTGGACCTCGGCCGCGTCGACGGCACCGCTCTGCAGGCCGCGCAGGAGATACGACGCCAGCGCCCGCGCCGTGGCCGGCTCGTCCGCGATGCCGCCCGTCTCCTGCGCGAGGTAGGCCGCGAGCCGTTCGAGCGCGGGGCCCAGCGCCGCGCGGTAGAACGCGAACGTCGCGGCGTAGCGGGTCGGCAGCTGCCCGGGGTGCAGGTCCCAGCCCTGGTAGTAGCCGCGCTCGAGGGAGCGCCGCACCAGCCGGTGGTGGAGGGCCCAGGCGGCGGCCACGGCGTCGGCGTCGCCGACCGGGAGGACGTTGGTCGAGCCGTCGCTCAGGTAGACGCCGGTGCCGGCTGCGGCGGCCTGCATCACGAGCTTGGCGTGGTCGGCTGCCGGGTGCTCGAGCGACTGGTGCGCGGCGACGATCCCGCAGGACGCCGAGTAGTCGTAGGTGCCGAAGTGCAGGCCGCGCAGCCGCTCACCACCGGCGTGCACCATCCGCGCCACCAGCGCCGAGCCGTCGGGCCCGAGCACCGACTGCGGCGTCTCGACCTGGATCTCGAACCGCAGGCCGCCGTGGGGCAGGCGGAGGCCGTCCTCGACCAGGGCGCACGCGTCGACCATCGCCTCGACCTGGTCGAGACTGGTCACCTTGGGCAGCGTCACCGCCCAGCCGCCGAGCGTGCCGTCGGCCTCCTTCAGCGCGGCGAGGAACGAGGTCAGGGTCCGGATCGCCCGGCCGCGGGTCGCGGCCTCCAGGCACTTGATCCGGATGCCGCCGAACGGTGCGGACGTGTTGGCCGCGCGGCCCGCTGCCCACGCTTGTGCGGCGCGCACCACGTCGGCGTCCTCCTCGTCGTCCGCTCGGTCGCCGTACCCGTCCTCGAAGTCGATCCGGAGGTCCTCGACCGGCTCTCTCGCCAGCTTGGCGCGGACCCGGGCCACGACGTCGTCGTCCGCGACGAGGTCGGCGAACCGGTCGGCGTGCGCGTCGATCAGCGCCAGTGCCGCCGCTCCGTAGGACGGCACGAGATCGGCGTGGTAGCGGTCAGCCGGCACATAGACGGTGTGGACCGGCTGGCGATCGGGCCGCTCCCCCGGGAAGTCGGCAGCGAGCGCGGCGTCGGCGTCGGCGAGCCGGACGTCGAGCCGGCTCAGCACGGCGCTGGCGAGGTCGTCGGGCGTCATCCGCGCGGCTCCTGACCCTGCTCCTGGGCCTTCCGGGCGCGCCGACGGCGGTGCAGGATCGGCTCGGTGTAGCCGGACGGCTGACGCAGGCCCTCGAGGACCAGCTCGCGGGCAGCGGCGAACGCCTCGCCGTCGTACGACGGGCCCATCGGCTCGTAGTCCGGCCCGGCCTGCTGCTCGTCGACGACGTCGGCCATCCGGCGCAGGGCGGCCTCGACCTGGTCGACGGTGACGACGCCGTGGTGGAGCCAGTTGGCGACGTGCTGGCTGGAGATCCGGCACGTGGCCCGGTCCTCCATCAGCTCGGTGCCGTGGATGTCGGGCACCTTCGAGCAGCCCACGCCGTCGTCGACCCAGCGCTTCACGTAGCCGAGGATGCCCTGGAGGTTGTTCTCGATCTCCGCGAGCCGGTCGTCCTCCGACCACGACGTCGGGTCGCCGTACGGGACCGTGAGGAGGCGGGCGAGCCCCGAGCCTCCCGCGTCGTGGCGGACGGCCAGCTCCTGCTGCCGGGCGGCGACGTCGACCTGGTGGTAGTGGAGCGCGTGCAGCGTCGCAGCGGTCGGCGACGGCACCCAGGCGCACGACGCACCGGCTCGGGGGTGGCCGACCTTCTGCTCGAGCATCGCCGCCATCTCGTCGGGCATCGCCCACATGCCCTTGCCGATCTGGGCCCGCCCGCCCAGGCCGCAGGCGAGGCCGATGTCGACCGAGCGTTCCTCGTAGGCCTGGATCCAGGGCTCGGCCTTCATCGCCGCCTTGCGGACCATCGGCCCGCCGAGGGTCGAGGTACGCATCTCGTCGCCGGTCCGGTCCAGGAAGCCGGTGTTGATGAACGCGACCCGGCCGCGGGCGGCGTGGATGCAGGCGGCGAGGTTGGCCGAGGTCCGCCGCTCCTCGTCCATGATCCCGAGCTTGACGGTGCCGCGCCCGAGCCCGAGCAGGTCCTCGACACGGGCGAACAGGTCGTCGGTGAACGCGACCTCCTCCGGCCCGTGCATCTTCGGCTTCACGGCATACATCGCGCCCGTGCGTGAGTTGCGCAGGGTGCCCCGGCCCTGGAGGTCGACCAGGCTGCAGAGCGCGGTGACGACGGCGTCGAGGATCCCCTCGGGGACCTCCGCACCGTGCTCGTCGAGGACGGCGTCGGTCGTCATCAGGTGGCCGACCTGGCGGATGAAGAGGAGCGACCGGCCGGGGAGGACGACCGGGCCGTCCGGGCCGTCGTACTCCCGGTCGGGGGCGAGGGTCCGCGTGGAGGTCCGGCCGCCCTTGACCATCTCCACGCTCAGCGTGCCGCGGTTGAGCAGCAGCCAGTTGCGGTAGGCCGCGACCTTGTCGGCAGCGTCCACCGCGGCGATGGAGTCCTCGAGGTCCATGATCGTGGAGACGGCCGCCTCGAGGAGGAGGTCCTTCACGCCGGCCGCGTCGTCGCGGCCGATGACGTGGTCACGGTCGACCTGGATCTCGACGTGGAGGCCGTGGTGGACGAGCAGGACCCCCTCGGGCGCTGTCGGGTCGCCCCGGTGCCCGATGTACTGCGCGGGGTCGGCCAGGCCCGTGCCGCCACCCGCCAGCGCGACCCACAGCGCACCGTCGACGACGGCGTAGCCCTGCGCGTCGGCGTGGGAGCCGCCCGCCAGCGGGAAGTGCTCGTCGAGGAAGGCGCGGGCACGGGCGATGACCTCGCCGCCGCGGCGCGGGTTGTACGACGTCCCGCGCTCGCGGCCGTCGCCCTCCGGCACGACGTCGGTGCCGTAGAGCGCGTCGTACAGCGAGCCCCAGCGCGCGTTCGCGGCGTTGGCCGCGAACCGGGCGTTGAGGACCGGGACCACCAGCTGGGGGCCGGCCTGGGTCGCCACCTCGACGTCGACGCCCGCCGTCGCGATCGAGAACGTCTCCGGCTCGTCGACGAGGTAGCCGATGTCACGCAGCATCGCCTCGTAGACCGCCGGGTCGGTGACCGGGCCGGGGTGGTCGACGTGCCAGGCGTCGAGCTGCCCCTGGAGCTCCTCGCGGCGGGCCAGCAGCGCCCGGTTGCGCGGCGCGAGGTCGGCGAGGATCGCAGCGACGCCGTCCCAGAACGCCTGCTCCTCGAGGCCCGACCCCGGCAGTGCCTCGTCGCGCACGAACGCGTGCAGCTCCGCAGCGACCTGGAGCCCGCTGACCTCGACCCGATCCGGCATTGGCACAGACTAGACCCGGGGGTGGTGCCCTCAGACGGGTTCGAGCGCGGGCTCCTCGTCGCGCGGCTGCACCCGTTCGACCGAGATGACGATCGCGACCGCGGCGACGATGACGAGCCCGCCGACCAGCACCGCGCCGGTGATCGGCTCGGCGAGGATCAGCCAGCCCAGGAAGACCGCGACCACCGGGTTGACGTAGGCGTAGGTCGCGACCAGGCCGATCGGCGCGTTGCCCAGCAGCCAGACGTAGGCACTGAACGCGACCATCGAGCCGAGGACGACCAGGTAGGCCCACGCCCACCAGGTCTCGGCGCCGTACGACGCGGGGTCGGGCCGCTCGCCGCGGACCAGGCCGAGCCCGACCATCATCACGCCGCCCGTCCACATCTCGTGGACAGCGAGGACGAACGGGTTCTCCGGCAGCGTGAGCCGCGGCTGGACCCACGAGCCGAACGCCCAGAAGGCGCTCGCCGCCACGACCAGCACGGCCCCGCCGAGGGGCACGTCGCCCTGCTCGCGGCCACCGAGCACCAGCCAGGCGAGGCCCACGAAGCCGACGAGCACGCCGACCACGGACCAGGGGCGGGGACGGTCGCCCGACAGGACGCGGTAGGCGACGACGAACAGCGGGACAGCCGCGACGAGCAGCGCGGCGACGCCACTGGGCGTGCCCTTGCTCTCGCCGATGGCGACGAACCCGTTGCCGAGGAGCGGGAGGAGCAGCCCGAGGAGCGCCGCCCCGAGGAGCTGGGCGCGGGTGACGCGGAGGCTCGTGCCGCGCACCTTCAGCAGCGCGCCGAGCAGCAGCCCGGCGAGCACGAACCGGCTGCCCATCCCGGTCAGCGGCGGCATCTCCTCGACCACTACGCGGATCGCCAGGTAGGTCGAGCCCCAGACGACGTAGACGATGACGAGCGCGGCGACGACCAGCCCGACCCGTGCCCCTGATCGTCCTGTGTCCATGGTGCTTCCCGCCTGTCGTCTGCTCGGACCCTACGAGGGCACAACCCCCTGCTGCGAGCCGATATTGCGGTCCCCGGCGGCGATGGCAGGGAGTCGACGGAACCTGGCAGTCGAGCGTCGCTCGGCTCAGCGCACCTCGGCGAAGGCGACCCGGCCCCGGCCGGCTCGCTTGGCGTCGTAGAGAGCACGGTCCGCCGCTCGGTACAGGTCCTCGGGGGTGCCGTCGGTGTTCTGCGACGTGGCGACCCCGACGGACGCCCCCACGTCGATCGCGTGCCCGCCGACCACCATCTCCTCGCTCGTGAACGAGTCCAGGATCCGCCCGGCGACGACGACGGCGTCGTCGGGATCGGCGAGCATCACCGCGAACTCGTCTCCCCCGAGCCGGGCGACCAGGTCGTCACTACGCACGGCCGCCTTGAGGCGTGCAGCCACCTGCTGGAGGACGGCATCGCCGGCGAGGTGGCCGTAGGTGTCGTTGACGGGCTTGAACCGGTCGAGGTCGATGAGGAGCAGGGTCACCGGCAGGTCGCCGGCGCCCAGCCTTGCCCCGAGGCCGGCCATCATGGCCGCACGGTTGCTGATCCCGGTCAGACCGTCGGTGAGCGCCGAACGACGGGCGGTCTCGGCCTCCCGCTGCAGTCGACGTTGGTCGAGGATCGACAGGCGCAGCGCCCAGGCGAGGACGCCGAAGGCGATGAGGAACGAGCCCGGAAGCAGGACCTGGAGCCTGTCGATGAGGCCCTGCTGGTCGGCGGTGGCCGCGGTGACGTCAGCCCGGCGTCGGTCGATCATCGAGTCGAGCAGCGTCCGCATGGCGTCGAGCGCCGGCCCAGCGACGCGGTCGTCCGTCGGGGTGCCCGGGTCGCTCCGATCGGCGCGAACCTGGGCGACGTAGCGAGCGTTGAGGAGCGCGAGGTTGGAGATGGAGATGGCGTCGCGGCGCTCCAGGAGCGGCTGCACCTGCTCGACCAGGGGCGGGACGTCGTTCATCGCCGCGTCGAGCTCACGCCAGGTGTCGGGACCCGGATCACGTCGGTAGGCAGCCTCGGCGAAGGCCTCGGCCGCGATGCCGTCCCGGAGGGCGGCGAGCTGGGCGAGGGTCGCGCGCGTGGTCGTCACGTTCTCGTTGGCGTTGCCGATCGCCACGACGGAGGCGCCCGAGGCAACGCCGAGCCCGATCAGCACGAAGGCGATCACCACAGCGGTGAGATGGGCCCTGGCCACGGTCGGCACCTTTCGGTCGTTCGGGACATTACATCGGCATCGCAGCGCCTCAGGTGAACCAAGTGCTGACCGAACGTTCCTCCGTGAGGAATGTGACGCTGCCCGCCGCCCTGGTCGCGGTCCTCGTGCTCGCCGCCGGATGCGGAGGCTCCGAGGAGCCCGCGGACGGGGTGACCACGATCCAGGTCTGGGCACACGACGGCACTCCTGCGGAGCGGGCGGTGCTGGAGAAGCAGGTGGCGGAGTTCGACGCCGGACGCGATGACGTCACGGTCGACCTCCAGTTCTGGCCGGAGGGCGACTACAACGACCGACTCCAGGCCGCTGTCGCCGCAGGCACCGAGCCCGACGTGTTCGAGGTCGACGGACCACTGATCGACGGGTACCTGTACCAGGGCGTCGTGGCCCGGCTCGACGACCTGATCGAGCCTTCCACCCAGGCCGCGCAGCTCCCCTCCCTGGCCTCGCAAGGAACCCGCGACGGCCACCTCTACTCGGTCGGCCTCTTCGACTCGGGCCTCGGGCTGTACGCCGATCGGAGGGCACTGCGTCGGGCCCGCGTCTCCTGGCCGACGTCGATCGAGGAGGCGTGGACGGTCGAGGAGTTCGCCCGGGTGCTGCGCCGCCTCGCCGACGGGGACGAGGACGGGAAGGTTCTGGACGTCAAGCTCAACTACGGCGTCGGGGAGTGGCTGACCTACGGGTTCGCGCCCCTGGTCGCCTCGGCCGGTGGCCGGTTGATCGATCCGGAGACGTTGGACCCCCTCGGCGAGCTCGACGGGCCGGCGACCCGCCGCGCCCTCGAGGTCGCCCGGTCCTGGGCGTCGTACCTCGACCCGAACGGCGACGACGAGGCGTTCACGAGCCGACGAGTCGCGCTGTCCTGGGTCGGCCACTGGACGTACCGCGACTACGAGGCTGCGCTCGGCGACGACCTGCTCGTGCTTCCGCTTCCCGACCTGGGGAACGGCACGAAGTCGGGGCAGGGGTCGTGGTCGTGGAGCATCGCGACCGGGGACGAGCAGCGCCAGGAGTCCGGCGCGGCGCTCCTGGAGTACCTGCTCGCCGACGAGCAGGTGCTCGAGATGGCCGACGCCAACGGCGCGGTTCCCGGCACGACGAGCGCCCTGGCGTCCTCGGAGCTCTACACCGAGGACGGGCCGCTCCGCCTCTTCGCCGAGCAGCTGCTGCGCAGCTGTGGCAACCTCGCTCCGGGCCCGGTCTGCGTCACCGTGCCGCGGCCCAGCACGCCCGGATACGCCTTCTTGTCGGGACAGTTCGCTCTCGCGGTGTCCGCGGCCTTGGACGGTCGGGACGCGGGTCCCGCCCTGGAGGACGCCGCGCAGGCCGTTGCCGACGACGTGGCGGCGAACGCGGGCTACCGCTAGGCGCTGGCCTCGGCCAGGCTCTCTCGAGGTATGCCGCCGCGCCGACCGGGTACCGGAGCCGTGCGCTCGATGATCAGTCCTGCGCACCGCAACCTCGAAGGAGCACACCATGGCCATCGGTCTCGGCATCGTCCTCATCGTCGCTGGACTGATCCTCGTCCTCGACGTCGTCAACGTCGACACGACCGCCGTCGACACCGGGACCCTCGGCTGGATCCTCCTGGTCGCAGGCGCGCTCTCGATCGTCGTCTCCCTGATCGTCAACCAGCAGCGCTCCCGCACCACCGCTGTCGTCGAGGAGCGTCGAGTGCAGCCGCCCGCCTGACGCGCGGTCTGCAGCCCCGGCCGGGCGCTCCGGGTCAGCGCCCCAGCACCCGGCGCAGCCAGGACCGTTCGTCCTCCGGGTGGCCCGGACACCACTGCTCCGGCGGCACGGTCGCACGGACCTCCGCTACGTGGGCGCCGCATCCGGCCCAGGTGGTCTTGTCACAGGTGCGGCAGCGTGCAGGTCGACACATCGGAGACCTCCTCCCTCAGGACGCGGCGTCGCCGGCGTCGTGGGCGTCGGCGAACTCGCAGAACGCTGCGTAGGCGCGAGCGCCGTGGATCGTCGCGGGACCGCCGTGCATCAGGAAGGTCACGCCGATCGCCTCGGCTGCCTCCTGGCGCGTCGCGCCCGCACGCACCGCTGCCTGGGCGTGGGAGGCGATACAGCCGTCGCACCCTTCGACGACACCGATCGCGAGGGCGATCAGCTCCTTGGTCCGCTTGCTCATCTCGCCGTCGGCGAACGCCGCCTGACTGAGCTCGCCGAAGCCCTTGTAGACGTCCGGGATGGCCCGGCGCAGGTCCCGATGGAGGGGCGAGAGGTCGCGGAGGACCGCCTTGCCGTGGCTCGTCGTGCCCTCGGAGGTGTTCGTGGTGGTGGTCATGGTCGTTCCTTTCGTTTCAGCCGTGCGAGAAGGTGATGTCGGGGAGGATCCGCCGCAGCCACCGCGGGGTGGCCCAGGCCGCGCGACCGGCGACGCGGAGCATCACCGGCAGCAGGACCAGGCGGACGAGGAAGGCGTCGAGCAGCACCGCGACGCCGAGGATCACGCCCATCTCCTTGGGCGGGAGCGGACCGGACAGGGCGAAGGTGAAGAACACCGCGACCATGACGCCGCCGGCGGCGAAGATCACTCGTCCGGAGTGGGCGACGGCGCCGACCATGGCCTCGCGCGGGTCGCCCGACTTCTCCCAGTGCTCCTTGGCCGACGCCAGCAGGAACACGGTGTAGTCCATCGCGATCGCAAAGATCATCGCGAAGAAGAACACCGGCGCCCAGGCGTCGAGGAAGCCCTGGTGCTCGAAGCCGAGCAGGTCCGAGCCGTGGCCTTCCTGGAAGACCAACCTGGCCAGGCCGAAGGCTGCCGCCGTCGACAACAGGCTGGCCAGGGTGCCCAGCAGCGAGATCAGTGGCGCCTGCAGCGCGACGAGCAGCAACAGGAATCCGAGCACCAGCACCACGCCGATCACCAGCGGCGTCGACCGGTCGAGCTGGTCCTTGAGGTCGATGTTCTCCACCGCCGCACCGCCGACCTGGGCCGAGCTCGGGAGATCGGCCCGGAGCCGAGCGACGGTGGTCACCAGCGCCGGGTCGGACGGGTCGACCGTCGGCATCGCTTGGATCATCACCAGCCCTGATCCGTCCTGCGCCGCGACGGACGGGAGCACCAGGGCGATCCCGGCGTCGGACCGCAGCTCGCGGGAGGCCGCACGTGCCTCGTCGTCGGCGACGACGACCTGGAGCATGCCGGGCGCGCCCGGTCCGAAGGCGTCCTGGACCTGGTCGTACCCGATCCGCGCGTTCGCGTCCTCCGGGAGGACCTTGATCGAGGGCATGGCCGTCTGCACGCCGAAGATCGGTGCCGCCAGGGCGACCAGCACCACCAGCGCGCCGAGCCCCCAGGCGACCGGTCGGCGCCACAGCCGCTCACCCCAGGCCGCGAACCTCGGCGACCGGTGCTCGCCGGTGTGCACCCAGGGCAGGGCGAACCTGTTGATCCGCTCGTCGAGCGTGAACAGCACGATCGGCAGCAGCGTCAGTGTCGCCGCGAGGATGAAGACGACCGCGATCATGATGCCGCCGGCCATCGACCGAAACGACGGCGACGGCACCAGCAGGACGGCGGAGAGCGAGACCAGCACGGTCGCGCCGGACAGCAGCACGGCCTTGCCGGCGGTGTCCATCATCTCGGCGATCGCGTGCCGTGGGTCCTCGTGCTGGCCCATCCGGGCGGCCCGGTAGCGGACGACCAGGAACAACGCGTAGTCGATCCCGAGCGCGAGCGCGAACATCATCGCGAAGTTCATCGCCCAGATGGAGACGGGCACGAGCTCGTTGATGAGCACCAGGGATCCGGCGGAGGCGACGAGCCCGGCGACGGTCAGCAGCAGTGGCAGTCCGGCGGCGACGAGCGCCCCGAAGGCCAGGACCAGGATCCCGAGCGTGACCGGCCACGACACCATCTCCGAGGTCAGCATCGCCTCGAGGTTCGCCTCGTTGAAGTCCGACCAGAGCAGGGAGGAACCGGTCGGGTTCACCGCGACGCTCTCCGTGGAGAGGTTCGCGACCTCTCCCTTCAGCTCGGTCGCGACCCGCACCATCTCGTTGGTGTCGACACCGGCGCCGGCGAGCACGATCGCCGTGCGACCGTCCGGCGAGATGCTCGCTCCGGGCACCGGTCCGACGACCTCGGCCAGGCGCGGCTCCGCCTCCAGGAGCGCGATGACGTCGGCGACCACCCTCGGGCCGTCGCCTTCGTCGAGCGGCGCATCCGTGCTGTGCACGACGACCTGGACCGCGTGGCTGGCGTTGCCACCGAAATGCTCCTGCGCGAGGTCACGCACCGCAACCGACTCGGAGCCGTCGGCCTGCCAACCGGCGCCGGACAGGTTGCGCTCGACGGCCGGCGCGAAGATCCCGAGCCCTACGACGACCAGCGCCCACACGATCGCGACCGGGCGGCGGTGGTCGACCACCCACGTCCCGAGGCGTCCCAACGGACCGGGGCGCTGGTCGGTTGACTCGCTCTTGTCGACTTCCTCCGCTGAGGACTTCATGCCGTCGCCTTCCGATTCATCGTTCATCCCCCCTGGGGGTTACGATCGAGAACGTAGCATATCCCCCTGGGGGGATGTAAACTCCACCGCGAGAGCAAGGAGCTGGAGATGAACGACTTCACGATGAGCGCCACGGTCGACCGGCCGTACGCCGAGACCGTCGACCGGGTCCGCGGCCTGCTGGGCGACGCCGGTTTCGGCGTGCTCACCGAGATCGACGTGGCGGCGACCCTGCACACCAAGCTCGGCGTCGAGACCACGCCACGGGTGATCCTCGGCGCCTGCCGCCCCGAGCTCGCGCACCAGGCCATCGAGATCGACGACCGGGTCGCGACCCTGCTCCCCTGCAACGTCGTGGTCGCAGCGGAGGACTCCAGCCGGACCCGGGTCGACATCTTCGACCCCGGGATGATGGCGGCGTTCAGCGATGCACCCGGGCTGGCAGAGGTCGCCGGCGACGCGAGGAGCAGGCTCTCTGGGATGCTGGCGGCGCTGACCGCCACGACCGAAGGAGCGCAGGGATGAAGCTCGAACCCGAGGAGATCAAGGCGATCATCACCCGCCTCAAGCGCGCGAACGGGCACCTCGCCTCGGTGATCCGGATGCTCGAGGAAGGCTCCGAGTGCGAGGACTCCCTCACCCAGCTCGCCGCCGTCAACAAGGCGGTGAGCAGGGGCGGCTACGCGCTGGTCGCCGCCGGCCTCCAGAAGTGCCTGGAGGAGGGCGGTCCGGACAGCGTCGACACGAAGAAGATGGAGAAGCTCTTCCTGTCGCTGGCCTGACCTCGATCAGATCTCGGTCGGCAGCCGGACCTGGAACACCGCTCCTCCGTCGTCATCACGCCGGTCGTGGACGACGTCCCCGCCGGCACTTCGCGCGACCCGCCGCGCCAACGCCAGCCCGAGACCGCTCCCTCCACTCCCACTCGCCCCGGGCTCGAAGAGATGCTCATGAAGGGCCGCAGGGACACCGGGGCCGTCGTCACGGATCGCGATCATCACAAAGTGCCCGTCGACGACCGCGTCGACCAGCACGTGGGTGCCGTGGCGCACCGCGTTGGCAACGACCGGGACCAGTGCCCGCACGGCCGTGTCGGCGCTCATCGCGAGAGCCAGCTTGCCCCCGCTCCCCAACGTGACCGCCTCAGGCCTGTCGACCTGACGGAGCACCTCGGCGACGACGTCCTCGAGCCGACAGCGCGCACTGGCACGGGCGCCGGTCGAGGCGCGCGCGATGTCGAGCAGCCCGGTGATGGTGGTCGCCATCGACCGACAGTGACTGATGATCTCGCCGAGATCGGCGCGGAGCTCGTCATCCAGGTCGGGGCTCAGAGCGATGACCTCCGCGGTCGACAGGATCGCAGCCAGCGGGGTCCGCAGCTCGTGGGCGAGCTCGGAGGTCAGCCGTTGCTCGTCCCCGATCGCCCGGGCCACCCGCTCGAGCAACCCGTCCAACGTGTGCCCCAGAGCCTTGATCTCGTCGGTGGGCGGACCGAGGTCGAAA
The DNA here is from genome assembly GCF_014180715.1 of Nocardioides stalactiti. Lineage (GTDB taxonomy): Bacteria > Actinomycetota > Actinomycetes > Propionibacteriales > Nocardioidaceae > Nocardioides > Nocardioides stalactiti. The sequence continues at coordinate 23,117 of NZ_JACEFC010000001.1, forward strand.
CGCCGACCGAGGTCGTGCGCGCTCCACTCGTCAGCAGTCCTCGCCATCTCGGCGACCGGCGCCAGCGCCCGTCGACTCGCCCACGCCGCAAGGCCAGTGGGAAGCACGACGATCACCAGGGCCGCGCCGAGGCCCGTCAACAGGCCGTTGCGCTCCTGCCCCTCGTAGGGCTCCAACGACTCCGACACCACGACCACACCTGCGAACGCACCGTCTGCGCTCTGCACCGGCAACGCTCGCAGCCGGTAGTCGTCCTCGTCGGAGTGGAACGCCGGCGAAACCCGCCGGGACATCTCCTCGTACTCGTGCGCCTGCGCCGGAGGCACCGACCCCGCGACCAGCCTGCCCGCGCCGTCGTACACCGCCACCCCCGGCCCGAGGAGCGACGGGGGAATGACGGGGACGCGATCTCCGCCGGACTCGACCGCTTGCGCGACCGCGTCTGCCCTGTTCTCCAGCACCCGGTCGGCGGCCTCCGCCGCAGACGTCTCGAGGACCAGCTGGATGATGAGGACGAGCAGCACCGCGACGCCGAGGCTCAGGCTCGCCGTCGCCACGACGACACGCCGTCTCAGACCTCCGTGGGGCCTGCCCGGCGCAGCGGCGTGGTCGTCAGCAGACACGGAACCCGACCCCGCGGACCGTCTCGATCCTGACGGCAGCGTCGACGGAAGCAAGCTTGGATCGAACCCTCCGGATGTAGGAGTCGACGGTGTTCTCGCTGACGATCGCACCGTCCGGCCAGGCTGCCGCGACGACCGCGCGGCGCCGGACGACCTCTCCCGGCCGGGCGGCGATCGCCGCGAGCATCCGGAACTCCGTCGGACTCAGCAGCGCCTCTCCGGACGACGTACGGATCGAGTGTGACGCGGGATCGAGGTCGAGGCCCGCCAACCCCGGCGCCCGCGTCGGCCGCGGGCGAGCGGCGAGGACACCCACGCGAGCGATCACCTCGCTCATCTCGAAGGGCTTGACGACGTAGTCGTCGGCGCCGGCGGCGAAACCTTGGAGCTTGTCGTGAAGGGCGTCCAACGCGGTGAGGAAGAGCACCGGTGCGTCCTGCCCCGCCGACTTGAGCGCCTGCACGACATCCCTCCCGTCCGCGTCGGGAAGCCCGATGTCCATCACGATCACGTCGAGCGGGACGGCCGGCGCGAACCGGATGAGCGCCTCCCTGCCGTCGTGGGCGAGGACGGCTTCGTGCCCGGCGTGCCGGAGCCCACGTGCCAGCGCGCGACGGATCGGCTCATGGTCCTCGCAGACGCCCACCGTCAGCATGCGACCTCCTCACGATCCCTGCGCTCGGATCGTAGTCAGGTTCCTGGCAGGAAGGCTCAGCCAAACTGCGAACGGGGCACGGGATCGGCCGTGCACTGCTCAGGAGGAGATCAACCGATGACAGTGACGACCATGGGGCGGGCGACGGACCCACGGCTCGGTCGGACGGCGCGGGTCGACAGCTGGGTTCGCCTCCTCTCCTCGGGTGTGCTGGCATCCGCCATGTCGCTCGTGACCTGGTGGTGGATCGGTGGCGGGGGTCTCTCCGACCTCAGCGGCTGGGCGACCGCTCTGGTGTCGACGGGGCGGATCACCGGATTCCTGGCGTCGGTACTGCTCCTGGCGCAGGTCGCACTGATGGCCCGGATCCCGGTGCTGGAGCGTGCCTTCGGCCAGGACCGGCTCACCGCGATCCACCGTGTCATCGGCTTCACCTCCTTCAGCCTGATGACCGCGCACATCGCTCTCATCACCTGGGGGTACGCCGGAGGCGCCGTGCCGCAGATCCCGCACACGGCCTGGAGCTTCACGACCGAGTACCCCGGGATGCTCCTCGCCGTCGCGGGCACCGGATGCCTGGTCATGGTGGTCGGCACCAGTGTGCGCGCGGCGCGCCGACGACTGCGCTACGAGTCGTGGCACCTGCTCCACCTCTATGCCTACCTCGGTGCCGGCCTCGCCCTCCCTCACCAGCTGTGGACCGGCGCGGAGATGACGTCCTCAACGTCGCGGACCATCTTCTGGTGGGGGGCGTGGATCGCCGCGATCACGGCGGTCCTGGTCTACCGGGTCGCGCTGCCCATCGTCAGCAACCTGCGGTTCCGGCTCCGGGTGACCGAGGTCGTTCGCGAGAGTCGCGACCTGGTGTCGATCCACGTCGCCGGACGTCGCCTCGACCGGTTGAACGTCAGGCCTGGTCAGTTCCTCAGCTGGCGGTTCGGGGGGCGGCCCGGTTGGACCCGGGCCAACCCGTTCTCCCTCTCGAGCGCACCGGACGGCTCCTCCCTCCGGATCACCGTCCAGGCCGTCGGCGACGGAAGCTCGTCGCTGGCAGCCCTGCGCCCGGGAACGCGCGTCTTCGTCGAGGGACCTTTCGGTCGTCTCACCGACCGGGTGCGGACGCGACGCAAGGTCGCGCTGATCGGCGCCGGGGCCGGCCTGGCACCCCTCCGCGCTCTCGCCGAGGGCTTGCCGTACGCGCCGGGCGACGCGGTCCTCATCGAGCGCTACTCCGACGAGCCGCTCTTCCAGGACGAGCTCCTCGAGCTGTCCCGTACCCGTGGCCTCCAGATGCTGCGCAGCCGCGGCCGGCGGCGCAGCCACGACTCGTGGATCGGCGATGGGCTGGTGGGCGCGCGCGGCCACGTCGACGACGGGGCGGCGGACCGCGACCTCCTGCGCGAGTGCGTGCCTGACATCGCGGAGCGAGACGTCTACCTCTGCGGCCCGGCCGGATGGGTCGACCTCGTGGTGGCCGATCTCGACAGGCTCGGCGTACCTCGCCGCCACGTCCACGTCGAGTCGTTCGGTTGGTGACCACATGAAGCGCATCCTGATCTGGCTCGTGAGCACCGTGGCCGCACTCGTCCTGCTCCTGAACTACAGGACCTCGACGATGGGACCGGCGGCCCTCGCGCACCCCGGCGAGTACGTCGCCGGCACCACCGGCGCCGGCCCGGGAACCGGAACCGCTACCGGGTCCGTCATCGACACCAAGTACGGACCGGTCCAGGTCGAGGTCACCGTGGAGCACGGTGTGATCGCAGGTGCCCGGGTCCTGAAGTACCCGACAGGCAGCTCGAAGGACGAGGAGATCAACTCCTACGCCCTGCCGATCCTCCTGAACCGCACCGTCGGTGAGGACGCCGTCCAGCCGCAGGTCGACATGGTCAGCGGCGCCACCTACACCAGCGAGGCCTACCGGGACTCGCTCCAGAGCGCGCTCGACGAGGCGATGCGATGAGGGCCCCGCAGGGCCAGGCCACTCCGTCCGGGGCTGCCGACACCTGGCGCGCGGTCGAACAGCTGATGGGCATGCCCGTCAGCGTCGCCCTCCGCGGCCGCCACGCTGGTTCCCTGCAGGGGCGCCGCACCTGGCAGGAGGCCGTCGCCTTCCTTCGGACGGTCGACGCTGACTACAGCCCCTTCCGTCAGGACTCCTGGGTGACCCGGGTCGACCGAGGCGAGGAAGTGACAGCAGCACCGGCGACGCTCGCACTCGACCCGGCCGAGGTGCTCGGCCGCGCGGCTGCGGCGAAGTCCGCGACGGGCGGGGCCTTCGACGTGTGGCGTACCGGCGCGGACGGTCGGCGCCACTTCGATCCGTCCGGGGTGGTCAAGGGCCTGGCGGTGCAGCGCGCGGCCGTCATCCTCCAACAGCTCCCCGACACCGACGTGTGCCTCAACGGCGGCGGCGACGTCAGCTGTTGGATGGCCCGACCGCACGGAGCGGGAGCCGAGGAGTGGCGGATCGGCGTGGAGGACCCGTTCTCGCCGAGCCGGCTGCTCGCCCACATCCCCGTACGACGGGGCGCCGTGGCGACGTCCGGGCTCGCGCACCGCGGTGCTCACGTCCGCGACGCGCGCACCGGTCTGCCGCCGCGGCACCTTGCTGCGGTGACGGTCGTGGCGGACGACCTCGTCGACGCGGACGTGGCAGCGACCTGTGCCCTCGCCCTGGACTCCGACGGACCCCAGTGGCTGCGCGACCGGGACCTGACCGCCCTGGTGGTCCGGCGGGACGGCTCCGCCGAGCTGATCGGCGCACGACCGAGCTGAGGACGCCCCGCGACGCCTGACCTTCCCCTCCGCGGACGGCGACCCGCGATCCTCGACCGAGCCCGTTCAGGCCCGGCCGAGCGCTTCCTGCATCCCCCGCGTCGCGAGCTGGTCGGCGAGCTCGTTGTCGGGGACGCCGGCATGGCCCTTCACCCAGAACCACTCCACGTCGTGCTGGGCGCACGCGGCGTCGAGGCGCTGCCAGAGGTCGACGTTCTTGACCGGCTGCTTCGCCGACGTCTTCCAGCCGTTCTTCTTCCAGGAGCTCACCCACTGGGTGATGCCGTTGCGGACGTAGGTGCTGTCGGTGTGCAGCTCGACGACGCACCGGCGGTTGAGGGTCTCCAGCGCCATGATCGGCGCGGTCAGCTCCATCCGGTTGTTGGTGGTCTCGGTCGGGTCGCCGCCGTAGAGCTCGCGGACGTGGTCGCCGTACCGGAGCACGGCGCCCCAGCCGCCGGGGCCCGGGTTGGGCGTGCAGCCGCCGTCGGTGTGGATCACTACGCGTTCGTCGCTCATCGCACCGCATCATCTCCCATGCACCCTGACGCGCTTCGCGGGACCGGGCGGACCGGGCCACCAGTCGGGTACGGGTACCACTGACGGCCCACTCGGCCGATAGTCAGTCCGGTACGAGGAGGGTGTGCTCCGGCCACCGCTCGGCGAGCCCCGCGTCCAGGGTCGCGAGGGTCTTGACACAGGTCCCCGCGACCGCGATCAGCCCATGGTCACGGCTGAGGCGGCCGTGTGATGCTGTGCCTCATGATCGGAACCTCTCGCCGCACCACCCCCGTGCTGCCGCTCCTGCTCGCAGCGGTCGCGACCGCGACCCTGACGTTCGGTTCGGCCCCTGGCGTCGCTGACGCGGCCGCCCAGGTGGCCCGTTGCGACCCGCGATTCTCCGGCGGGGACGGCAACGACACGATCGTCGGCACCGCCGCGGACAACGTGATCATGTGTGGCAGCGGAGGCAACGACACGCTGTCCGGTCGCGGTGGGGACGACTTCATGCGCGGCAACCAGGGCAACGACCGACTGTTCGGCGGCGCGGGGACCGAGTTCATCCAAGGCGGCTCGGGCAGGGACAGGATCAACGGGGGCGACGACTACGACGTCCTGCACGGCGACGGCGGCGACGACGTCATCGTCGGCGCCGGGGCTCCGGACTCGCTGAGCGGGCACGCCGGCGACGACCGGCTCGAGGGCAACGCGGGCGACGACGACCTCTTCGGGTCCGCGGGGCAGGACGTCCTCACCGGTGGGACCGGTGACGACCGCCTCGACGGCGGTGGCGGCGCGGACTACCTGGAGGGCGGGGACGGCGACGACACGTTGAGCACCTTCGACGGGACGAACAACAACGACGAGGTCTCCTGCGGTGACGGCTTCGACGAGGTCACCATCGACCCGGAGGATGTCGTCGCCGACGACTGCGAGAGCGTCACCACGGCCTGAGTGTCCTCCCGGACGCCGACGCTCCACTCCGGCGACGATCAGAGGTCGCGCGCCTCGTAGAGGTAGATCTCCGCGCCGAGCGACTCGACGGCGCCGGCGGTGGCCGCGAATTCCTGCGCCCCGATCGCGGCCAGCGCGTGGTCGAGCGTGTCGAGCTCGACGGTCACCACGACACTCGCGCCGTCGCCCCGGGCTGCCGGCCCCATCATCGGTCCGACGCTGATGCTCATCGATCCGAACCCGTCACACCCCCGGAGGAACGGCGCCATCTCGTCAACGGCGATCCGCTCGACCACCGCAGCCTCGACCGAGGCCGGGAAGATCAGCAGCATGCGATACATGTGTCAACGCTAGCCCCGTCCGAGCGGTTCTGCCTCGGGGTCGCCCCTAGAGTGCGTCCATGGCTCTCCCCGCCCCCGGACCCGACCGGACTGCACTCGTGACCGGGGCGTCCTCGGGCATCGGCGCCGAGATCGCGCGGACGTTGTCCGAGCGCGGTCATCACGTCACGCTGGTGGCGCGGTCGGCTGATCGGCTCGAGGCCCTGGCTGCAGAGCTGCCCGGCGGAGCCGAGGTGGTCGCAGCCGACCTGAGCGACCGGGAGGCTCGGACCGCGTTGCCGAGCCGCGTCCACGCGTCGGGTCGGCAGGTGGCGGTGCTGGTCAACAACGCCGGGTCGTCGACCCTGGGACCGGTCAGCGCATCGGACCCCGATGCGGAGATGGCGATGATCGAGGTCGACGTGGTCGCCGTGGTGGACCTGTGCAGTCGGTTCCTGCCCGGCATGGTCGCCCGACGACGCGGCGCCGTGCTCAACGTCGCCTCGACCGCAGCGTTCCAGCCCCTGCCCGGACAAGCGGGGTACGGCGCCGCCAAGGCGTTCGTCCTCTCCTACACCCAGAGCCTAGCCGGGGAGCTGCGGGGATCCGGGGTGACGGCGACGACGCTGTGCCCCGGGCCCGTGGACACGGGCTTCGGTGCACGTGCCGGCTTCACCAAGGAGGACGCCGAGGCGGCGCTGCCCCAGGCGATGTGGGTCTCCGCGCAGGAGGTCGCGGACCGTGCCGTCGAAGGGATGGCGAAGGGCCGGCTCGTCGTCATCCCGGGCAGCGCCAACCGGATCGCGGCCGCGCTCGCGCACGTCACGCCGCGCAGCCTGCTGCTGCCGATGCTGGCGAAGAGCCACCCCGGCCTGCGGTCGGACAGGTAGCCCCGTGTCCCGCGCCCAGATCTCACCGGAGCCGACGCTGGCCGTCGGCGTGGGCCTGCCCTGGGACGTGGCCGTCGACGACGCAGTCGACCTCCTGGCGCGCGCCCGCGAGGTCCACGGCGACACCTTCCTGGTCGAGAGCGGCCGGGACCGGGTCCTCTTCACCTTCTCCCCCACGGGGGTCGAGTCCTTCTACGCCCTGCCCGAGGAGGTGGCGAGCAAGGGCGTCGCGGACTACCTGATGTTGCGCCGCAAGCTGCCGGACGCCCTCTTCGAGGGACGACGCACGCTGCCGGGCTCGCTCTTCCGCAAGGAGGACGTCGCGTCGTACCTCGGCAACCTCGAGGAGGCGCTGGCCGCCACCGTCGCCGAGCTCGGCGACTCAGGGAGCGTGGACGTCTTCGCACTGACCCGACGCCTGGGCCATCGGATGGGCCTGGCGTCGTGGGCGGGCCCCGGCGCCGCCTCAGGAGCGGCCTTCGACGACCTGGTGGTGGCGTTCGACGCGCTCGACGGCGCGGACGCCTTCGTCCACCCCGACGCCATGGCCGCGGTCGCCGCGTCCGGGAAGGCGGCCGAGCGGGCAGCCCTGGACCGGGTCGTCGAGATCGTGGGCGTCTCCATCGGATCGGTCGAGCTCCAGGCGCATCCGCTGTTCGCGAGGATCGCCGCCGAGTGGGCGGACGAGCCACCCGAGGTCGCCCGGCTCGGGGTGGCCTACGACGTCGCGCTGATCCACGTGGCGTCGCTGTCCAACCTGGGTGCCGCGCTGGCGTGGATGCTGATCGACCTGATCGAGCACCCCGCTGCTGCCGGGGCCGTCGCCGCCGGCGACAGGGAGCTGGCCGCGCGGTGCGCCCTCGAGTCCACGCGCCTCGCCCAGCGATCGATCATGGCCCGGACCGTGCTCGCGCCTGTCACCTTCGACACCGGCGACGCGACGTACGACGTCAGCCCGGGGGCGACCATCGCGACCCTCCTTCCGCTGACCAACCGGTCCCCCGAGCTCGGCCACGACACCTGGTCCCCGGACCGCTGGACGCGGCACCGTTTCACCGACACCGCGGGACTGGCCTCCCCCCAGCTGGTCACGGCCTTCGGCCACGGCAAGCACTCCTGCCCGGCGCAGCCCTTCTCGATCGCTGCGATGACGATGGCGGCCACGCACCTGCTCACGCAGTTCGAGCTCGAACCACGATGGTCGAGCTATCCCCGACCGGTGCCGGCCCAGATCGGCGGCGTCGCCCGCGCCGCCGAGCCGTGCCTGATGACGTACCGGCGTCGCGACCCACGGTGACGTGGACCTCCCCAACGCACGGACGGTGCGCAACTCCACCGCTCATGCAGGGCGCATAAGGGGCCGCATCGACTCCAGCATGAAGTCGAGCGTCTCCACGTCCCGCCCGGGCGGGAGGATGAGCGTCGGTTGCTCGGACCCGACCGAGTACCACCTCTCCAACGCAGCACGCCCGGCATCCGGATCGCCCCACACCGTGAGCTCGTCCAGCAGGCCCCTGGCGCCGGGAGGTATCTCGGACGTGCGCGGCGTGGGGTTCGCCGCGAGGACCTCCTCGACCGCGGCGCCGTGGCCGAGGCGTTGCAACGTTCCTCGGTACAGCGGGCCCATGCTGGTCAGGTAGAAGGCCACCCACCAGGACGCGATCTCGAGCGACTGAGCCGGATCGGCGCAGACCGCCAACGGCACGCTGGGCGCGATGATCGGGCGGTGCCGTCCGGCTGCCGTCGCCCCCTCCTCCAGCAGGCCGATGCTCGTCCCGGCGCCCGAGACGGGGAGCAGGAACGGCACCCACCGATCGGCCAGCTCACCGGCCATCCGGGTGGACCTCGGGCCCAACGCGGCCAGGTCGATCTGGACCTCCGACCTCGGGAGCACAGCGAGCTTGAGCGGTCCGACCTCACCAGGCCGGGACTGCTGGATGCGCTCACCCGCAACGAGGCGACGCACCTGACGCGTCATGCCGGCCAGTCGTGCGACCGGCTCGTCGAAGGGAACGTCGTGGAAGCCCTCGGCAAGCCCCGGGCTGCCGACTCCGAGACCGAGGAAGAAGCGTCCGCCGGTCGCCTCGGACAGGCTCGTCGCCATCATGGCGATCGTGGCGGGCGACCGACCCCACACGTTGAGCACGCCGGTGCCGATGCGGATGCGGCTCGTCCTCGATGCCACCTCTGCCAACAGGACGCCGGCATCGTGACCCCAGCCCTCCGCCACGGTGAACGAGCCGTATCCGAGCTGCTCTGCCCGCTGGGCGACATGGAGGACCACGTCGCGCCGGGTCTCCATCGGCGTCAGTCCGACAGCCAGCTCCCTCATCCCCGGAGGATGTCAGCCGCTGCGACGCCCTGTCGAGGCACGCATCGCGATCGGATCCGTCGCGACGAGCGGGGTTGCTGCGCGTACCGCGGGATCAGACGTTGAAGCGGAACTCCACCACGTCGCCGTCGGCCATGACGTAGTCCTTGCCCTCCATGCGGACCTTGCCGGCCTCCTTGGCCTTGGCCATGGAGCCTGCGGCGGTGAGGTCGGCGAAGGACACGATCTCGGCCTTGATGAAGCCCTTCTCGAAGTCCGTGTGGATGACGCCGGCGGCCTGGGGCGCCGTGTCGCCCTTGCGGATCGTCCAGGCGCGCGACTCCTTGGGGCCCGCGGTGAGGTAGGTCTGGAGGCCGAGGGTGTCGAAGCCGACGCGCGCGAGGACCTCCAGGCCGGGCTCGGTGATGCCTGCCTCGGCGAGGAACTCGGCCGCCTCGTCGTCCTCGAGCTCGATCAGCTCGGACTCGAACTTCGCGTCGAGGAAGATCGCCTCGGCGGGGGCGACCAGCGCCCGCATCTGCGCCTTGAGGTCCTCGTCGTGCAGCTCGTCGGAGTCGCAGTTGAAGACGTAGATGAAGGGCTTCGCGGTGAGCAGCGAGAGCTCACGCAGCAGGGAGCGGTCGATGGAGGTCGCGATGATCGGCGTACCGGACTCCAGCGCCTCCTTGGCCTCCTTCGCGGCCTCCAGGTTGGCCACGAGCTCCTTGACCTTGCGCGACTCCTTCTCCAGCCGGGTGATCGACTTCTCGACCGTCTCGAGGTCGGCGAGGATCAGCTCGGTCTGGATGGTGGAGATGTCGTTGCCGGGGTTGACCTCGCCGTCGACGTGGGTGACGTCCTCGTCGCGGAAGACCCGCGTGACCTGGCAGATCGCCGCGGACTCGCGGATGTGCGCGAGGAATTTGTTGCCCAGGCCCTCCCCCTGCGAGGCGCCGCGCACGATGCCGGCGATGTCCACGAACTCGACGGTCGCCGGGAGGATCCGCTCGGAGGAGAAGATCTCCGCGAGCTGCGGGAGCCGCTCGTCCGGCACCCCCACGACGCCCACGTTGGGCTCGATCGTCGCGAACGGATAGTTCGCCGCGAGGACGTCGTTCTTGGTCAGCGCGTTGAAGAGGGTCGACTTGCCCGCGTTGGGGAGACCGACGATGCCGATGGTGAGAGCCACGGGCGGGCAGTCTACGAGGCCGGAGCGCCACCTCGTGAATCACAGCGAAGCGGGGTGCTCAGCGACCGCCTCGGCAGCTGAGCACCCCGCCCGGTTCCTGCGGGAGAGGGAGGGTCAGGAACCGTAGAGCGCCCGGACCCCGGCCGCGTCGGACGCCTGGAACTCCAGGTCGCTCGAGCCGCCGTTGCACTGCGGGTAGTGCATGATCGAGCTGCTGTCGTACGGCGTCAGCGGCCGCCAGTTGTTGTCCTCGAAGCAGGTGCCGGACTCGGGCCGCGTGTGCTCGTGCCGGAAGCCGAGGGCGTGGCCGAGCTCGTGGGCGATGATGTCGATCGGCTCCCAGTTGCCCGACGACCAGATCGAGTCGTCGATGAGGACGTTGCGCGAGCGCTTGGAGGTGCTCGGGAAGAACGCCCGGGCGATGTACTGCGTGGTGTTGACCGGCTCGACCGAGAACAGGACGTTGTTGTTGCGGGTGGTGCAGCTGCTGTTCTGCGCCGGCACGTAGACGAAGTTGACCTTGGTGGTCGCCGCCTCCCACAGCCCGGCGCCGCCCGCCATCGCCGCGATGACGTCGGCCTGCCTGCTGCCGAACTTGGTGCTCACGCAGTAGGTCAGGTTGGCCGCCTGGGATGCCGACCACTTGTCGTCCTGGCCGTTGACCGTGTTGACGATGAGGCCGTCCTCGTGGACCTTCCTCTCGGTCGACCGCTTGCCGACCATCGAGGTGTAGAACTGCTTGAGAGCGCCGTCGCTGCTGACCGGCTCGTCACCGTTGACGATGTACTGCCCGTCGGTGTCGACATAGGTGGCGGCCTTGAACTCCTGGTACGACGGGACGTCGCCCCCCGAGGCCGACGCCACCGGTCCGGCGACCGCGGCCGCCAAGCAGGCGCCGACCCCGACGGAGATCCTGCTGATACGCGAGAACTTCATGGGAAACCTTTCGTCGATAAGCCCGTTCTGACCTCATCGAAGTCGTCGACGGCCCTGTCGACAAGAGGTTCTCCGCCTCACAAACTGGCAGGGTTCGCTGCTGCAGCAATCAGCAAATGTCCACCGGGTGCCGGGGTCGCCCCGGCCCCGGCCCCGGACCTCGCTCAGCCGACGCGTGCGGCGTCGTACACGTCCATCGAGCCGATGTGCTGCTGAGACTCCTCGAGCCCGTCGTCGCTCGGCGCGGCGCCATCGACGAAGACCCGGTCGCGCTGCTTGGCACGGAGGTCCTGGTGCGCCTCGGCCGGGATGTCGAAGCCGAAGTGCGCCTGCGCCTCCCGCACGCCCCACACCTTGTCGCTCAGCGGCGGGATGCCGCCGATGGCGGGCGCCGCGATCGGGACAGCCGCCGGGGCGAGCAGGCTGAACAGCATCAGCCGGGCGTTGAGCGACTTCGCGAAGAACCAGTGCAGGGCCTTGTTGGGCAGCAGCACCGCGGCGTCGAGCAGCCACCCCTGGCGGATGCCCGCCATCTGCCGCATGTAGCGCGGGTAGGTCGAGATGACGCCCTTGCTCATCACCCACATCGCCGGGCTCAGCAGCGCCTTCTGCCACGAGGGCATCGCGGGTGGCAGCGCGACCTTGAGCGGCAGGATGAAGTGGATCATGTCCTGCGCGGCCTCCGAGGCCGCCAGGTGCGGGCGCCAGTCCGCGAAGTACTGCCGCACCTCCTCGCGTGAGCGCGGCACCGCGTCGGGGTCGATCGTCTGGAGCTTGGCGGCCTCACGGCACTCCGCCCAGAACTGCAGCTCCTCGGCCTCGGTCAGCCGGCCCGGGCCGAACTTCTCATAGCACAGCAGGATCGAGTGCCAGGCGGTGACGTGGATCCACAGCTGCGACGACGGCTTGTTGGCGTCGTACTCGCCGCCGGTGACGGGGTCGTGCCCGATCGCCTTCGAGTGCACCTTGACCAGGACGTCGGCGGCGCGAGCCGTCTGCTCGGCCCCGGCGAAGGAGACCATCCCGAAGTAGCGCAGTGTGCGCCCGTAGCGGGTCGACGGGCGGTACTTCACGCCACCGGACTGCACGACGGCCGCGGCGAGGTTGGGGTCGAAGTGCTCGATGGTGACCGCACGCGCGAATCCGAGGACGTAGGAGGTCGGGTGCGCCCAGACCTTCCAGGTCATCGACTCGGGGCCGAAGAAGCCGTAGTCGGGCATCGGCTCGTACGCGGCGAGCAGCTTCTTGCGGGACTTGATACCGAGCACCGTCGGTCCTCCTCGTGGGCGTCACTCATTGCTACACAACTGTAGGTTCAGCGAAATTTACAGTACTGCAATATCGTTGGCCACGTGAGTCAGCGCACACCGGAGGGCGAGCCCCGCAAGCGGCGCTACGCCAAGCGGCTGCCCAAGGAGGAACGGCGCGAGCACCTCCTCGACGCAACGCTCCGAGTGCTCGTGCGCGAGGGCTACGGCAAGGTCTCCATCGACGCGATCGCCAAGGAGGCCGGCGTCACCCGCCCCGTCGTGTACGGCGCGTACGACGGCCTCGAGCCACTGCTGCACGCACTCCTCGACCGTACCCGCCAGCGCGCGCTCACCCAGGCGATGGCCCTGCTGCACGACGCCGGCAACCCGACCGACGTGGACGCCTGGGTGCTCGAGGCGGTCTCCCTGCTCATCGACCAGGTCCGCGCCGATCCCGACGTGTGGCGCCCGGTCCTCGGCATCACCCAGAACGCCCCGGCGATCGTCCGGGACCGGATCGCCGAGACCCGCGAGGTGATCCGCCAGTACATCGCCTCCGGGCTCGCCGCCGGACTCCAGCTGCGCGGCGGACCGCAGCTCGACACCGAGGTGGTCGCCCACCTGGTTCTCGTCACCGCCGAGGAGTTCGGACGGATGATGCTCGAGGATCCCCCTCGCTACCAGAAGGACCGCCTGGTCGCGGCGCTCGCCGGACTGCTGTCGGCCGCTCCCCCGCCCGCGGCCCCCTGACCCGGCCGACTAGCCTCGTTCCTCGTGCGGATCGCCACCTGGAACGTCAACTCCCTGCGCTCGCGTATCGACCGCGTCGAGGCGCTGCTGGACCGGCACGAGATCGACGTGCTTGCCCTCCAGGAGACCAAGGCCCGCGAGGACCAGCTGCCGCTGATGGGCCTCCAGGCGCGTGGGTACGACGTCGCGGCCGTCGGCTTCAACCAGTGGAACGGCGTCGCGCTCATCAGCCGCGTCGGCCTCGACGACGTCGAGGTCGGGTTCCCGGGGATGCCGGGCTACGGTGACCCGGTCGAACCGGAGGCCCGCGCGATCGGCGCGACCTGCGGCGGAGTCCGGATCTGGAGCCTCTACGTCCCCAACGGGCGCAAGCCCGACGACCCGCACTACGTCTACAAGCTCGACTGGCTGGCGCGCCTGCGGGAGGCGGCGAGCGGGTGGCAGCACGTGCCGACCGCCCTGGTCGGCGACTGGAACATCTGCCCCACCGACGACGACGTCTTCGACGTGACCCAGTTCAAGACCTCCACCCACGTGACGCCGGCCGAGCGCGCGGCGTTCCAGGGCTTCCTCGACGACGGCTGGGCCGAGGTGACCCGCGCGCACGCTCCCGGCTACACCTACTGGGACTACTACCGGCAGCGGTTCGAGCGCGACCGCGGTCTCAAGATCGACTTCGTCCTCGGATCGCCGGAGCTCGCCGCCCGGGTCACCCACGCCTTCATCGACCGGGAGGAGCGGGCCGGCCAGGGCGCTTCCGACCACGCGCCGGTCGTCGTCGACCTCGGCTGACCGCGTCCCAAGGCGTTATCGAACCCGATACCGTCTGCCCCGTGGGTCACCCTCGCCTCGCTGCTGCCGCCGTCGTCGCCCTGCTGACCGTGACCGGTGCCGTCGTCACCGCGCCCGCCGCGGCCGACACGACACCCGTGCCGGGCACGCTGTCCAGCGGGGTGGGCGCGACCGTCGCGCTCGACGTACCCGTGCCCGCCGGGCTGGAGCCGACCCGGATCGACGCGCAGCTCAGCATCGAGTCGCCCGACGCGCGGGACCTCGCGGAGGTCCGGATCACGGCCGGCGGCCGGGTCGCCGCGACCGTGCCCGCCCGGCCGGGGCCGGTCTCGTTCCGGGTCCGACGCGCCGACGTCGACAACGGCGTCATCGCGCTGGAGATGACGCTCCTCGCCGAGGAGGGCGCCACCCAGGACGGCCGCTGTGGCGACTTCCCCCAGGGCCTCGCGACCCTCGAGGAGATCGAGCTCGAGACCGAGGGTCGGGAGAAGGCGCCCGACACGATCGCCGACTTCCTCCCCTCGACCGTGCGCGAGGTGGCGGTCGCCGTCGACCCCCTGGCCAGCGAGGACCTCCTCGGTGCAGCCCTCAGCACCATCGCAGCGGTGAGCAGCCGCTACCCCGCCGGCGTCGAGGTGACGCTGGTCCCGGACGGCGGACCGGTACGGCGACCCGCACCCGGCGACCGCCGGATCCGACTGGTCGAGGGCTCCGGCGCCGTCGCGACCGAGATCAGCCGCAGCGGCGGCGTGCCGACCCTCACGATCTCCGGGCCGGCCGAGGACCTGTCCAGTGCCGCAGCGGCGCTGACCTCACCCGCCCTCGGCCTCGCGGACGGCGCGGAGACCACCGGCCTCGGCGCGACCGCCCCCGCCAGGGCGGTGGTGGACACCCTCAGCTTCACCGACCTCGGCGCTCCGTTCGCCCACCTGGCCGGCTACGGGCGCGTGGAGCAGTTCGTGCGGGTGCAGCAGGACGCCTTCGGCGGCCCGCTCGACGGCCTGCACGTCAGCGTCCGCGGCACCCACTCGGCCGTCCCCGACGACGTCGAGGCGCGCTTCGACACCTACGTCAACGGGACCCTCCTCGACTCGGTCGCCCTCGACGGGTCCGACGACCTGAGCATCGACGTCGAGGTCCCCACGTCGCTGCTGCGGGCCGACAACAGCGTCGTGCTGGTCCTGGAGTCCACACCCCCCAACGGCGGCTGTGACGCGGTCAACCCAGCGCCGGTGGAGGTCCACCTCGACTCGGCGGCGTCGTCGGTCACCGCGACCCACGGGGACGGCCCGGGCGGGTTCGTCGCCTACCCGCAGGCGTTCTCCGGGCACCTACCGGTCGTCCTCGGCGGCGCCGCGGACCACTTCGAGGCAGCCCAGGACGGCGCGGCCCTGGTCGCCGCCCTCCAGCGCGAGGCGACCCGACCGCTGACCGTCGGGATCGAGACCCTCGACGCCGTGCTCGAGGACGAGCCCGGTGCCGCCCTGGTGCTCTACCCGACCGCGGACGAGACCGACGACCTCGGCCTTCCGCTCGATCTCGGCGCGGAGCGCGAGTTCGGCACCGACGCGTTCACCGTCGACGTGTCGTCGTCGTACGCCGCACTCCAGGCGAGCCGGACCGACGCCGGGGCGCGCGTGCTGACCCTGGCGTCCTGGAACGACGCCTCCGACCAGTCTCCCGGCGCCTCCTCGGCCCGCCTGGTCCGCTCGGTCGCGAAGGACGGCTGGACGGCGCTCTCCGGCGGCGACGTCCTCGTCGCGACGCCTCGGAGCACGCCCACGTCGTACAACTCCGGGGTGGTCGGCTATCCCCCCGAGCCGCCCGCGTCCGCGACCGACGAGGGGGACGCGGCCGGCCCCGGGACGGGGGTCCCCGACGACTCCGACGACGAGGACACGACCCTCACCCGCCAGCTCGTGGGCGGCGGCATCGGGCTGGCGTTCATCATCGGGCTGTTCCTCATGATCGCGAAGGTGGCGAGCAACCGGCGTCGCGACGCTGCCTGAGCGCTCGGCGAGGCCGATCCGCGCCCCGGCACGCCCCAGGGGTCGTACGGCGCGGCGCGCCGGTCCGGCGCGGACGCCGATCTAGCGTGGAGGCGTGACGAGCGCAGCGCGCACCTTCTGGGAGGAGGGTGAGGAGCCCGGCCACGAGGTGGCCGCGCTCGCTGTCGCGCTGCTCCTGACCGCGCTGACGATCGACCTGGCGCTCTCCGCGCGCCTCGGCCTGCTCTTCGACCTGGCCTTCGTGACGATCTGCCTCCGGGCCGCGTTGATGGTGCGCCCCGCAAGCTTCTTCACCGTCGGCGTGCTGCCGCCGCTGGCGATGCTGGCCGCCGTGCTGCTGCTGGCGCTCACCGAGCCCGCGTCGATCGCGCACGCGCAGGACGGCGCCGTCCAGGCGACCGTGTCCGGGCTGTCCGGTCACGCGATCGCGCTCGTGGTCGGCTACCTGCTGTGCCTCGGCGTGCTCGCCGTGCGCAACCAGTTCCAGCAGCGCGACTGACCGCTCAGAACCGGTCCGGGTCTCCCGCGCCGCGCCGGATCAGCTCGGGGTAGCCCTCCGACCAGTCCACGACCGTCGTCGGCTGGGCCGGGGTCTCCCCCGCCTCGACGACGACGTCGACCTGGTGGTCGAGCTCTTCCTTGATCTCCCAGCCCATCGTGCGCGGCTCGGTCTCGCCGGGGAGGATGAGCGAGCTCGACAGCAGCGGCTCACCGAGCAGGTCGAGGATCTCCCGGACCACGACGTGGTCGGGGATCCGCACGCCGACGGTGCGCTTCTTGGGGTGCATCAGGCGGCGCGGCACCTCCGGCATCGCCGGGAGGATGAACGTGTAGGGCCCCGGCGTCGCGGACCGGATCGCCCGGAACGCCGCGTTGTCGACATGGACGAGCTGGCCGAGCTGCGAGAAGTCCCGGCACACCAGCGTGAAGTGGTGACGGTCGTCGAGACCGCGGATCCTGAGGATCCGGTCGCGTCCGTCGCGGTTGCCGATCCGGCACCCGAGCGCATAGCCGGAGTCGGTCGGATAGGCGATCAACGCGTCCTCGTGGAGGGCGTCGACGACCTGCTGGAGGAGCCGCGGCTGCGGGTTGTCCGGGTGGACGTCGAGATATCTCGCCATGGGCGGGTGTCAGCGCCCCGCGGCCTTGAGGTCCTTGTGGAGCTCCTTGGGCAGCGAGAAGGCGAGCGTCTCCTCCGCCGTCTGGACCGGACGCGCGTCCGGGTAGCCGCGCTCGGCGAGGTAGGCCAGCACCTCCTGGACGAGGTGGTCCGGCACCGACGCGCCCGAGGTGACGCTGACCGCGCGGACGCCGTCGAGCCACGACTCGTCGAGCTCGGAGATGTCGTCGATCCGGTACGACGCCTTGGCGCCGGCCTCGAGGGCGACCTCGACGAGGCGCACCGAGTTGGAGGAGTTGGCCGAGCCGACCACGATCACCAGGTCCGCGGTCGCGCCGATCTCCTTCACCGCGACCTGGCGGTTCTGGGTCGCGTAGCAGATGTCGTCGCTCGGCGGGTCCTCCAGCTGCGGGAACTTGGCGCGCAGCCGGCGCACGGTCTCCATCGTCTCGTCGACGCTGAGGGTGGTCTGGGAGAGCCAGGCGAGCTTGGCGTCGGCCGGGAAGTCGAGCTTGTCGACGTCGTCGGGGTGCTCGACGAGGACGGTCTGGTCGGGCGCCTCGCCCGCCGTGCCCTCGACCTCCTCGTGGCCGGCGTGTCCGATGAGGAGGATCGTGTAGCCCTCGCGGGCGAACCGGACGGCCTCGCGGTGGACCTTGGTCACCAGCGGGCAGGTCGCGTCGATGGTCTTGAGGTCGCGCTCGGCGGCCTGGCGGTGGACCGCCGGCGAGACGCCGTGGGCGGAGAAGACGACGGTCGCGCCGAGCGGCACCTCGTCGAGCTCCTCGACGAAGATCGCGCCGCGCTCCTCGAGGTTGGAGACGACGTGCTTGTTGTGCACGATCTGCTTGCGGACGTACACGGGCGCGCCGTACAGGTCGAGCGCCTCCTCGACGGTGACGACGGCCCGGTCGACGCCGGCGCAGTAGCCGCGCGGGTCGGCCAGCAGGACCTGTCGTTCGGCGTCGTCGGGCGACAGGACGCGTGGGTTGCCCAGGTCGATGCTCATGGTGCCCAGTCTAGGTGCGCGACGAGATACCCCGAAAACGCACCGGCCCGGCTCACCTCGCGGTGAGCCGGGCCGGCGGGAGTGCGGCAGATCAGGCCTGCTCGTCGGTCTCCTCGGCGGTCTCCTCGGCGGGAGCCTCCTCGGTGGCCTCGTCAGCGACCTCGACCTCGGCCTCGGGGGCCTCGGTCTCCTCAGCCGGCTCCTCGACGACCGGAGCAGCCTCCTGCTTCGGAGCCTCCTCCTTCTTCTTCGGAGCGGACGGCTTGGGGTTGTAGGCCTCGGTCACCAGCTCGATCACGGCCATGGGCGCGTTGTCGCCCTGGCGCGGACCGATCTTGGTGATCCGGGTGTAGCCACCCGGACGCTCGGCGAACGCCGGCGCGATCTCGGTGAAGAGGTGGTGCACGACGCCCTTGTCGGTGATGCTCTTGAGCACCTCGCGACGGTTGTGCAGCGGGTTCTCACCCAGGTGCGCGTTCTTGGCCTTGGTGATCAGCTTCTCGGCGTACGGCCGCAGGGTGCGGGCCTTGGCCTCCGTGGTGGTGATCCGGCCGTGCTCGAAGAGCTGGGTGGCCAGGTTGCGGAGGATGAGCCGCTGGTGGGCCGGGCTACCGCCGAGGCGGGGGCCCTTCTTGGGCTTGGGCATTTCCGATTCTCATTTCCCCCCGGCCGTACCAGGTACCGGGGATCCAGGCCCCGACCGCGTTTCGGTCGGAAAGCCGCCAATCATCTCAACGTGTGTTTCGGTCCGCAGCCTGGGGCCGAGCTTGCGAGGGCCCTGGGCGGCGCGCACCGTTGGCGACACGCTCGCGCCATTCAGCTCAGTACTGCTCGTCCTCGACGAAGGTGTCGTCGTCGTCGTCTCCGTAGGAGGCGAGGGCGATCGACGGGTCGAAGCCCGGGGCGCTGTCCTTGAGGGACAGACCCATCTCGTGCAGCTTGGCCTTGACCTCGTCGATCGACTTCGCACCGAAGTTGCGGATGTCGAGCAGGTCCTGCTCCGAGCGGCTGATGAGCTCACCCACGGTGTGGATGCCCTCGCGCTTGAGGCAGTTGTAGGACCGGACCGTCAGCTGCAGGTCCTCGACCGGCAGCGCCAGGTCGGCGGCAAGCTGCTCGTCGACGGGCGACGGGCCGATGTCGATGCCCTCGGCCTCGACGTTGAGCTCACGGGCCAGGCCGAAGAGCTCGACCAGCGTCTTGCCGGCCGACGCGATGGCGTCGCGGGGCAGGATCGACGGCTTGGTCTCGACGTCGATGACGAGCTTGTCGAAGTCGGTGCGCTGCTCGACACGGGTGGCCTCGACCTTGTAGGTCACCTTGAGGACGGGGCTGTAGATCGAGTCGACCGGCATCCGGCCGATCTCGTTGTCAGCACCCTTGTTCTGGACGGCCGAGACGTAGCCGCGGCCACGCTCGACGACGAGCTCCATCTCGAGCTTGCCGTTGTCGCCCAGGGTGGCGATCTTGAGGTCGGGGTTGTGCACCTCGACACCGGCCGGCGGCGCGATGTCGGCAGCGGTGACGTCACCGGCACCGGACTTGCGCAGGTACATGGTGACCGGCTCGTCGTGCTCCGAGGAGACGACGATGCCCTTGAGGTTCAGGATGATCTCGGTGAGGTCTTCCTTCACACCGTCGATCGTCGAGAACTCGTGGAGCACGCCGTCGACCTTGATGCTGGTGACCGACGCGCCCGGGATGGACGACAGGAGGGTACGGCGGAGCGAGTTGCCGAGCGTGTAGCCGAAGCCGGGCTCGAGGGGCTCGATGACGAACCGCGACCGGAACTGGTCGACAGTCTCCTCCGAGAGGGTGGGGCGCTGTGCGATGAGCACTTGTTTCTTTCCTTTCCGGACCGACCGCTATATGAGGGTCCAGATGTGGTGCGGGACGGCTGAAGCTGGGGGTGTGCGGCGGGAGGCCACGTCCGAACGAGTCGGTCGAAGCCTCCCACGCGCGTCACTTCTTGGAGTAGTACTCCACGATGAGCTGCTCCTGGATCGGGAGGTCGATCTGCTCCCGGACCGGGACCTGGTGCACCAGGATGCGCATCCGCGTCGGGAGGGCCTCGAGCCAGGCCGGCACGATGCGCTCGCCGTGGGTCTCACGGGCGACGATGAACGGCGTCATCTCCAGCGACTTCTCGCGGACGTCGATGATGTCGTACTGCGTCACCTGGAAGGACGGGATGTCGACCTTCTTGCCGTTGACCAGGAAGTGGCCGTGGGCAACGAGCTGGCGGGCGTGGCGACGCGTGCGGGCGAAGCCGGCACGGTAGACCACGTTGTCCAGGCGGCACTCGAGGAGCTGCAGCAGGTTGTCGCCGGTCTTGCCCTGGCGACGAGCAGCCTCGACGTAGTACTTGTGGAACTGACGCTCGAGCACGCCGTAGGTGAAGCGGGCCTTCTGCTTCTCCTGCAGCTGGTTGCGGTACTCGCTCTCCTTGATCCGCGCGCGGCCGTGCTGGCCCGGCGGGTAGGGGCGCTTCTCGAAGGCAGCGTCGCCGCCGATGAGGTCGACACCGAGACGGCGCGACTTCTTGGTGATGGGACCGGTGTAACGGGCCATGTCCTTACGCTCTCTTTCTCAGTCTCGGGGTCAGACGCGCCGGCGCTTGGGCGGGCGGCAACCGTTGTGGGGGGCGGGGGTCACGTCCTGGATGGTGCCGACCTCGAGGCCGATCGCACCCAGCGAACGGATCGCCGTCTCGCGGCCCGAGCCCGGGCCCTTCACGAAGACGTCGATCTTCTTCATGCCGTGCTCCATCGCCCGACGACCCGCGGCCTCAGCGGCCATCTGAGCGGCGTACGGGGTGGACTTGCGGGAGCCCTTGAAGCCGACGGTGCCGGCGGACGCCCACGAGATCACCGCACCGGTCGGGTCGGTGATCGTCACGATCGTGTTGTTGAACGTGCTCTTGATGTGGGCCTCGCCCTGAGCGACGTTCTTCTTCTCCTTGCGGCGGATCTTCTTCGCGCCTGCACGAACCTTGGGAGGCATCTAAATCACTTCGCCTTCTTCTTGCCGGCAACGGTGCGCTTCGGGCCCTTGCGGGTACGAGCGTTGGTCTTGGTGCGCTGGCCGCGGACCGGGAGGCCCATGCGGTGGCGGCGACCCTGGTAGCTGCCGATCTCGATCTTGCGGCGGATGTCGGCCTGGACCTCGCGACGGAGGTCACCCTCGATCTTGAAGTTGGCTTCGATCTCGTCACGGAGCTTGACCAGCTCCTCGTCGCCCAGCTCGTGGACGCGGAGGTCCGGGGAGACCCCGGTGGCGGCCAGCAGCTGCTGGGCGCGGGTACGGCCGATGCCGTAGATGTAGGTGAGAGCGACCTCGATGCGCTTGTCGCGCGGCAGGTCGACTCCAACAAGGCGTGCCATGAATGGCTGTCCCTTCGGATGCACGGTGGTGTGGTCGTGATGCGTTCCGCGCTGTCTGAGTGCGGCTCCGGCCATCCGCTCCGGAGGTGGTCACCGTCAGCTCCGGGGAGCCGTCGGCTGAGCGATCACGTTGTTGTCGTATTCAGTTGTGGTGCAGCAGGGGTGGAGCGGTGCTCAGCCCTGGCGCTGCTTGTGGCGCGGGTTCTCGCAGATCACCATGACCCGGCCGTGGCGACGGATCACCTTGCACTTGTCACAGATCGGCTTCACGCTCGGGTTGACCTTCATGTCAGCCCTTTCTTTGATCAGTACCGCTAGCGGCTATCGGTTACTTGTAGCGGTAGACGATCCGGCCCCGCGAGAGGTCGTACGGCGAGAGCTCGACCACGACCCGGTCCTCGGGGAGGATCCGGATGTAGTGCTGGCGCATCTTCCCGCTGATGTGAGCGAGGACCTTGTGGCCGTTGCTCAGCTCGACGCGGAACATCGCGTTGGGAAGGGCCTCCACGACGGAGCCCTCCATCTCGATGACGCCTTCTTTCTTCGCCATGCCGTCCTTCTGGTTGGGGATTCGTCTTCCGGTGGCCCGGGAACCTCCGCTCCCCCTCGACGGATCGGGGCGGAGCGGTGGACCTCGTGCAGCCGTGTCGCCGCGCTCAACCCCACCGAGATGGATCCCGTCAGGGCAGCCGCGAGCATGACGACACAGACCCACGTTGGGCCGACACGCCAGTTTAGGGGAAGGAGTTCACAAACTCCCAATTGAGGAAGCGAGGAGCTCGAGCGTGCGGACCCGGGCGGGAGCCGTGCCCGGCTCGGTCCCGGCGAGGGCGCCGGCGACCGGGTTGATCATCACCTCGTCGACGCCGTACGACGAGGCGAGCTGCTCGATCTCGGCACCGGCCCCGGCGGGATCGCCGATGACCCACCGGCGCCGCATCGCCGCGAGCAGCCCCGCGTGCCCCTCGGGGAGACCGGCGGCCACGACCTGCTCGGCCTCCTCGACCAGCCGCTGCGCGGTGAGTGGCTGCCCGGTGCGCAGCGCGACCATCTGCAGCAGCTGGGGCACGGCCAGCAGCTGTGCCTGCTCCTCGGTCTCGGCGACCGCCGCGTTGACGGTCAGGAAGGTGCGGGGCTCGGCCAGCTCCGGCGAGGGCTGGAACGTGCTGCGGTAGAGGTCGAGAGCCTCGGCGGTGCCGGAACCGGAGAAGTGGTGCGCGAAGACGTAGGGCATGCCCTTCTCGGCCGCCAGCCGGGCGGAGTAGTCCGAGGAGCCGAGCAGCCAGATCGCCGGGACCGAGCGCGCTGCCGGCGTCGCCTTGAGCACGTGGGTCGCGCCGCGCACGGCGAGCCCGACACCGTCGGGTTCCATCATGGCGAGCACGTTGTCGACGTACTCGCTGAACCGTTCGACCGCGTTGTCGTCGACTCCCCCTGCGCCGTGGCGCAGTGCCCACCGCGTGACCGGGTCGGTCCCGGGCGCGCGGCCGATACCGAGATCGATCCGGCCCGGGAACGCCGCCTCGAGGAGCGCGAACTGCTCGGCCACGACCAGGGGCGCGTGGTTGGGCAGCATCACGCCACCGGAGCCGACGCGGATCCGCTCCGTCCGGCCGGCCAGCAGGCCGATGAGCACCGGCGGGTTCGTCGCGGCCACGGCCGGCATGTTGTGGTGCTCGGCGACCCAGTAGCGGCGGTAGCCGAGCCGATCGGCGGCGCGCGCCAGGTCGACCGAGGCGGCGACCGCGTCGGCGGAGGTCTGGTCGGAGCGCACCGGCACCAGGTCGAGCACGGAGAGAGCAGGGGAGGACATCTCTGGTTCCAAGGCGCGGGAGGCTCCGCGCATTCCCGCGCCGGTCAGTCGCCGGTCGCCGAGCGGCGGGTGAGCCACATCCCGACGGCGAACGTCGCCATGCACAGCACCCCGAGCATTCCCAGCCCCATGAGGTAGTGGCCGGCGCCGGCCAGAGCGATCCAGTCCTCGTCCTCGGGCGCCTGCCCGCGGACCAGCCCCATCGTCGACGCCGTCGCCGCGTAGGCCCATCGCGACGGCGCGAGCCACGCGATCTGCTCGAGCCCGATCCGGCCGGCGATGCCGAACAGCGAGCCGGAGAGCACCAGCTGGATCATGATGACGCCGACCAGGGTCGGCATCGTCTGCTCGTTGCTCTTGACCAACGCCGACAGGGTGAGCCCGACGATCGCCATCGTGAAGGCGAGCAGGGCGACGGCGGCCGCCATCCGGAGGAACCCGAGCCTGCCGTCGGGCCCCGGCAGGCCGACCATCGCGATGAACGTGACCAGGACCCCCTGGACGAACGCCGCGGTACCGAGCACGAGGACCTTGCTCAGGAAGTAGATGCCCGGGGACAGGCCGACGGCGTACTCCCGCCGGAAGATCGCCCGCTCCCCCACCAGCTCACGGATCGCGATGGCGGTGCCCATGAGGCAGGCGGCGACGAGGAGCACGATGAGGCGCTGTCGCGCCTCGCCCTGGTCGAAGAGCATCCTGACCACGTCCCCGACGGGGACGCCGTCCTGCATCGCCTGACAGCGGTTGCCGCGGATCTCCTCGGTCTTGCCGGGACAGAACAGCGACGCGTCGAGGGAGAACCCGTTGGTCCCCGGGACCAGCCGACTCAGTCCGCCGAGGACGAGCGGCAGCAGGAGCAGCATGCCGAGGAGCAGCCGGTCGGACACGACGACCGCCGCGTTGCGTCGTACCAACGTCGAGAGCTGCCGACCGGGCGACTGCCGGGGCGGTGCCGGTACGGCGGACGCCGCCGCGGGCATCGAGCCGGTGGTCGGGGCGAGCTGCGGCTGCTCGGGGATCTGCTGCCACAGCCCGGGGTCGTCGAGGAGGTCGAACACCTCCGGATAGCTGGCCCGGCGGAAGTGCGCCAGCACGCCGGACGGCGGGCCGAAGTAGGCGATCCGGCCCCCGGGCGCCAGCACCATCACGTTGTCGCAGACGTCGAGCGCCAGCACCGAGTGGGTGACGACCATGACCACGCGACCGCCGTCGGCCAGCGAGCGCAGCTGCTTCATCACCTCGAGGTCGAGCCCGGGGTCGAGTCCCGAGGTCGGCTCGTCGAGGAACAGCAGCGGCGGCGCGGTGAGGAGCTCGGTCGCGATCGACACGCGCTTCTTCTGGCCGCCCGAGAGCTGGGTGCCGATCCGGTTGTCGAGCCGCGCCGTCAGCTGGAGCTGCTCGGCGACCTGCTGCACCCGGGCGTCCTGCTCGGCCCGGGTCGTGTCGGGAGGCAGCCGCAGCTGCGCGGCGAAGCGCAGCGCCTGGCGCACCTTGAGCTGGGGGTGCTGGATGTCCTGCTGCGGGACCAGACCGATCTGGAACCGCAGCTGGTCGTAGTGGGCGTAGAGGTCGTGGCCCTGCCAGATGACCCGCCCGTGGGTGGCCGGCCGGAGCCCGGTCAGCGCCCCGAGGAGGGTCGACTTGCCCGCGCCGGACGGGCCGATGACCGCGGTCAGGCTCGAGGGCTTGAGCTGGAACGAGACGTTCTGGAGCAGCTGCTTGCCGCCGGCGACGACGGTGGTGAGGCCATCGGCGTACAGCGTGAACTCGTGGGTCGTCGCCGACGCGAGCAGCTGGGTGCCGTCCCAGCGGAAGGTCTGGTTGCCGACGATGACCTCGGCGCCGACCGCGAGCTGCACCGAGCCCTGGACCCGGTGCCCGTTGACGAACGTGCCGTTGAAGCTGCCGAGGTCGGTGAGGACCGCGAGCCGCCCCGGTCCGCCCGGGTCGAGGGTCGCATGGCGCCGGCTGACCAGTGCGTCCTCCAGGACGACGTCGTTGCCGACCTCACGGCCGATGGTGAGGACCCGCCCGGACGCCACGTGCTGCGGCAGCACGACGGAGTGCCCGTGCGCCAGCTGACCGGGCGGGACGACCGACTGAGGCACCCAGGCGTCGGCCGGGGCGGCGCCCGCAGGGAGCTGCGGCGGGGGCAGGTTGCGCCACCAGTCCTCGGCCGGCGCCGGCGGATCGGGCTGCGGCTGCTGGTACGGCGGGGGCGCCGGCACGCCGACGGGCCCGACCGAAGCGGGCTCGACGGCGACGACGACCGCTTCCGAGGCCGGGCCGCCGAGGTGGAGGCTCAACGGTGTCATCGGCACCGCCAGCCGGCTGATCCGCTGACCGGCGACGAAGGTGCCGTTGCTGCTGGTGTCGACGACGACCCAGGTCGCGCCCTCGCGCTGCAGCACCGCGTGGTGCCGCGAGGCCCCCGGCTCGGAGACGACCACGTCGCAGTCGGCCTCGCGTCCGATGACCACCCGGTCGCCGTCGAACGTGCGCGTCGCCGCAGCCCACTCCACCCGGAGACGGTCGCGACCACCAGCAGGGTGGGGGGCGTGGGACATGGGCCTCTTCGGGAGCTCAGGCGGGGCGGGCACGAGAAATCCTAGTCGTGCCCTGCCTCGCCCGCGGTCACTCCTTCCAGTCCGCCCCTGGAGTGTCGTCGAGGTCGGCGGGGACCGGCACGGCCGCGACCTCGTCCTTGCTCGTCTTGGCGAGGCTCGCGACCGCGGTGAGCACCAGCGTCGCGATGATCACCCCGAGGCTGAGCAGCGAGGAGATCTCGGGCACGCTGACGTGCTCGCCACCGTTGATGAAGCCGAGCTCGTTCTCGTGCAGGGCGTGGAGGACGAGCTTGACGCCGATGAAGGCGAGGATGAAGGCCAGGCCCAGCGAGAGGTAGACCAGACGCTGGAGCAGCCCGCCGAGCAGGAAGTAGAGCTGGCGCAGGCCCATCAGCGCGAACACGTTCGCCGTGAACACCAGGTACGGCTCCTGGGTGATGCCGAAGATCGCCGGGATCGAGTCGAGCGCGAAGAGGATGTCGGTCATCCCGAGCGCGATGATGACGATGAGGATCGGCGAGACCACGCGGGCGCCGTTCTCGACGTACCAGAGCTTGAGGCCGTGGTACGACGTACCGACGTTGAGGTGGCGCTGCGCGAACTTCACGATCGCGTTGTCCTCGGGGTGCTCCTCCTCGTGCGCGGCATAGCTCTTGACGAGCTTGACGGCCGTGTAGACCAGGAACGCGCCGAACAGGTAGAAGACCCAGCTGAAGTTCTCGATCAGGGTGTAGCCGAGCGCGATGAAGATGCCGCGGAACACCAGCGCCAGGATGATGCCGACGAGCAGCGCCTCCTGCTGGTACTTCCTCGGCACCTTGAGCGCGGCCATCAGGATGATGAAGACGAAGAGGTTGTCGATCGAGAGGCTGTACTCGGTCAGCCAGCCGGCGAAGAACTCGATGCCGTAGTCCTTGCCGTGGAACGACAGCGTCCAGATCCCGAAGGCCACAGCGGCGCCGATGTAGAAGCAGAGCGCGATCGCGCACTCCTTCATCGACGGTTCGTGCGGGTCACGGGCGATGACGACGATGTCGAACAGGAGCACGCCGATGGTGGCGGCGATGGTGATGGTCCATTCCAGGGTGCTGACGTCCACAGAGAGCCTCTCGATGATCAGGGGTCGGGCAACGGGCCCGAGGTCTCTTCCGCCGCCGATGGCGACCCACGTTCCCGGACCGGCCCGCGAGGACTGATCGTGATGACGAGAACGCAGCGGGAGGAATACTCCCCTCTGGTGCGCTCATCGTTCCACACGCGCCGCTCAACGCCACATCGCGAGACGAACCCGCACGGTTCGGCCGACGAACCCGCACGGTTCGGCCTACGAACCCGCACGGTTCGGCCTACGAACCCGCACGGTTCGTCAGTGCAGGCCGGCGACCTTGGTCATGGTCGCGAGCTTGGCGCCCGTCTCGCGGACCTCGGAGTCGGGGTCGGAACCGGCGACGATGCCGGCGCCGGCGAAGAGCCTCATCGTGGGACCGTCGATCACCGCCGCCCGGATGGTGATCGCGAAGACGCCGTCGCCGTTGGCCTCGACCCAGCCGACGCAGCCGGCGAAGTAGTCGCGCAGGTCTCCCTCGAGGTCCGCGATCGCCTCCGCCGCGGCTGCGGCAGGCACGCCCCCGACCGCTGGGGTCGGGTGCAGCATCTGGGCCAGTCGGAGCGCGCTCGGGCCGGTCGCCGGGTCCTCCAGGCGCGCGGTGATCGGCGACGCCAGGTGCCAGACCGTGTCCGTCGCCAGGAGCGTCGGGCCGGTCGGCGGCTCGACGTCGACGCAGACCTCCTTGAGCGCGTGGACGATCGCGTCGACGACGAAGGCGTGCTCCGCGAGGTCCTTGGCGGAGTCCCGGAGCGCGTCGGCCCGGCGGGCGTCCTCGCCGGGGTCGTCCGAGCGCGGGACGGACCCGGCCAGCGGCGTGCAGGCGATCCGGTCGCCCTGGCGGCTGACGAGCAGCTCCGGGCTCGCACCGACGAGAAGCGGACCCGCATCGAGGGACTCGGTGAGCGGCACGGAGAAGACATAACGACCCGGTCGGGTCACCAGCAGCCGGTCGATGATCTCCGCGGGCTCGAGGGGCGGGTCGCTGGTGACGTCGAGGCAGCGCCCGATGACGACCTTGCGCACGACGCCGTCGGCGATCTTGTCGAGGACGGCCCGCACCATGTCGGCGTACGCCTCGGCGGTCGGGAACTCGCGGACCTCGTAGGCGCGCTCGCGAGGGGTGCGCACCGGGCCGGTGAGCGGCCGCTCGGACCCGACGACCTGGTGCAGGATCCCCGGGGCGCCGGCCGCGAAGGACAGCGCACCGAGGGCCCGCTCCCCCGGCTGCAGGGCGCCGACGACCTCGTCGGCCCAGGTCGGGTCGGCCCCGTCGGGCGTGGTCCAGCTGCGCAGCACCCGGTCGGCGACGTAGGCATCCTCGCCAGAGGCGAAGAGCAGCGGTCGCGACGGGAGCGTCATGTCTCGATGGTACGTCGGAGGCAGTCGGCCTCAGACGGCTCCGTCAGGGGCACCGAACGGGACGCCGAGGCGCTCGAGGGCTGCCCGACCACCGTCGTGGGCGGTGAGGACCCACACGCCCTTCTCGGTGAGCGCGAAGGTGTGCTCGAAGTGCGCGGCGAGCGAGCCGTCGGTCGTGACGACCGTCCACTCGTCCCGGGCGATACGGGTCTGGTGGGTGCCGAGGGTGACCATCGGCTCGACCGCGAGCGCCAGGCCCTGCTTGAGGCGCGGGCCACGACCGGGGCGGCCGTAGTTGGGCACGTCCGGCGGCAGGTGCATGGCCGTGCCGATGCCGTGGCCTGTGTAGTCCTCGACGATCCCGTAGTCCCCTTGGTCACGCACGTAGTGCTCGATCGCGTGGGAGATGTCACCGACCCGGCCGCCCACCCGGGCCGCGGCCAGGCCGCGCCACAGGGACTCCTCGGTGACCGCCATCAGCGTCCGGACGTCGTCGGGGACCTCCCCCACCGCCACAGTGATGGCCGCGTCGCCGTGCCAGCCGTCGACGATGGCTCCGCAGTCGATCGAGACGACGTCGCCCTCGGCGAGCACCCGCGGGCCGGGGATCCCGTGGACGACGGCCTCGTTGACCGAGGCGCAGATCGTCGCGGGGAACGGCGGCTCGCCGTAGCCGAGGAACGACGGCACGGCTCCGCGGGAGCGGATCAGGTCCTCAGCGACCTTGTCGAGCTGGGCAGTGCTGATGCCCGGCCGGACGGCGTCGCGGACCGCCGCGAGGGCGTCCGCGACCACCAGACCGGCCCGGCGCATCACCTCGACCTGTTCCGGAGACTTGATCTCCAGACTGCTCCCGAACACCGTGGAGCGGGTCAGGCCTGCGGAACGGCGGCGTCGAGCGCCGCAAAGATCCGCCCCTGCACCTCGTCGATCGTGCCGACGCCGTCGACCTCGACGAGCAGGCCGCGCTCGCGATAGATCGGCAGCAGCACTGCCGTCTCGGAGGCGTAGACGTCCTGGCGGTGCCGGATGACGTCCTCGGTGTCGTCGGCCCGGCCGCTGGTCTCGGCGCGCTTGAGCATCCGCTGGATGAGCTCCTCGCGGTCCGCGACCACGAGCTCGAGCACGACGTCGAGGCTCGCGCCGAGGCCGGCCAGGATGTCGTCGAGCACGGTGACCTGCTCGGCCGTGCGCGGGTAGCCGTCGAGGACGAAGGCAGCGGCGTCCGGCTCCGCGAGCCGGTCACGCACCATCGCGTTGGTGACCTCGTCGGGGACGTACTGACCGGCGTCCATGTACTTCTTGGCGGTCTTGCCGAGCTCGGTCTCGTTCGCGACGTTGGCGCGGAAGATGTCGCCGGTCGAGATGTGGGCGCCGCCGATGTGCTCGGACAGGGCCACCGCCTGGGTGCCCTTGCCAGCACCAGGGGGGCCCATGATGAGAAGCCTCAACGCAGGAATCCTTCGTAGTTGCGCTGCTGGAGCTGGCTCTCGATCTGCTTCACCGTGTCGAGGGCGACGCCAACCATGATCAGGATGGACGTGCCGCCGAAGGGGAAGTTCTGGTTGGCGTCGATCAGGACCAGCGCGATCAGCGGGACGAGGGAGATCAGACCCAGGTAGAGAGCACCCGGCAGCGTGATGCGGGAGAGGACGTAGGACAGGTAGTCCTGGGTCGGCTTGCCCGCCCGGATCCCGGGGATGAAGCCGCCGTACTTCTTCATGTTGTCGGCCACCTCTTGCGGGTTGAAGGTGATCGAGACGTAGAAGTAGGTGAAGAAGATGATGAGGAAGAAGTACGTCGCCATGTAGAGCGGGTGGTCGCCGGTGACGAAGTTGTCAGCGATGAAGGACACCCACGCGGCGTCGCTCGTCTGGTTGAACTGCACCGCCATCGCCGGCAGGTAGAGCAGCGAGGAGGCGAAGATGACCGGGATGATGCCGGCCTGGTTGACCTTGAGCGGGATGTAGGTCGAGCTGCCGCCGAACATCTTGCGACCGACCATCCGACGGGCGTACTGGACCGGGATCCGGCGCTGCGCCTGCTCGATGAAGATGACGCCGCCGACGATCGCGAGACCGATCGCGATGACGACCCCGAAGGTCCACCAGCCCTGCGTCTTCTGGACCTCCCAGAGCGAGGCGGGGAAGGTCGCGACGACCTGGCAGAAGATGAGGATCGACATGCCGTTGCCGATGCCGCGCTCGGTGATGAGCTCGCCGAGCCACATGATCACGGCCGTGCCGGCGGTCATGGTGGTGACCATGATGAGGAACGTCGCGGTGGAGTCCTCGTGGAGCAGTGGCTTCTCGCACTGCAGCAGGCTGCCGGTGCGCGCGAGCGCGACGATGCCGGTGGCCTGGAGCACGGCGAGGCCCAGGGTCAGGTAGCGCGTGTACTGCGTGATCTTGGTCTGACCCGCCTGGCCCTCCTTCTTGAGGGCCTCGAGGCGCGGGATCACCACGACCAGCAGCTGCAGGATGATGCTCGCCGTGATGTACGGCATGATCCCGAGCGCGAAGACGGTGAGCTGGAGCAGCGCGCCGCCGGAGAACAGGTTGATCAGGTTGTAGATGCCGGTGTTGTTCGCCTCGTCACCGAGGCAGGACTGCACGTTCGCGACGTGCACGCCCGGGGCCGGGATCTGCGAACCCATCCGGAAGATGAAGATGATGAAAAGGACGAACAGCAGCTTCCGCCGAAGGTCCGGGGTCCGGAATGCGTTCAGGAACGCGCTGAGCACTGAGGGTCCTCTTTCTCACCAGGGGCCTCGTTCACCAGAGGGCCGTCGGGAAGCCTAACAGGATGCGAGAAAGGCGCGGCCTGCCCTGCCCAATGCTGCTGGCAGGGCCCGACCGCGCCTTTCTCGATGCGTCACAGAACGGTGACAGAACCGCCGGCGCTCTCGATCTTCTCCTTGGCGGAGGCCGAGAAGGCGTTGGCGCTCACCGCGACCTTGACGGTCAGCTCGCCCTGGCCGAGGACCTTGACGAGCTCGCCCTTGCGGACGGCGCCCCGGGCCACCAGGTTCTCGGGGGTGACGTCGCCACCATCCGGGTACAGGGCGCTGATCCGGTCGAGGTTGACGACCTGGTAGGTCACCTTGAACGGGTTCTTGAAGCCCTTGAGCTTCGGGAGCCGCATGTGGATCGGCATCTGGCCACCCTCGAAGGCAACCGGCACCTGGTAGCGCGCCTTGGTTCCCTTGGTACCGCGACCAGCGGTCTTGCCCTTGGACCCCTCACCACGGCCCACGCGGGTCTTGGCCTTCTTGGCCCCCGGTGCCGGACGAAGGTGGTGCAGCTTGAGAGCACCCATGTCAGTCGACCTCCTCGACCGTCACGAGGTGACGGACGGTCTGGACCATGCCGCGGATCTCCGGGCGGTCCTCCTTGACGACCACGTCGCCGATGCGCTTCAGACCGAGCGAACGCAGCGTGTCGCGCTGGTTCTGCTTGCAGCCGATGCCCGACTTCTTCTGCTGGACCTTGAGCTGACCCATCAGGAGCTCACCCCCACAGCGTCAGGCTTGGCGGCGGCCGCGGCAGCGGCCTCCCCCTCGGCCTTGGCCTTGAGGAGCGCCGCCGGGGCGACGTGCTCGACGGGCAGACCACGGCGCGCAGCAACCGACTCGGGCTGCTCCAGCATCTGGAGCGCCGCGACGGTCGCGTGGACGATGTTGATCTGGTTGGACGACCCCAGCGACTTGCTGAGGACGTCGTGGATGCCGGCGCACTCGAGAACGGCGCGCACCGGGCCACCGGCGATCACACCGGTACCGGGCGCGGCCGGACGCAGGAAGACCACACCAGCGGCCTTCTCGCCCTGCACCGGGTGCGGGATGGTGCCCTGGATACGGGGGACGCGGAAGAAGTTCTTCTTCGCCTCCTCGACGCCCTTGGCGATCGCCGCGGGCACCTCCTTGGCCTTGCCGTAGCCGACGCCGACCAGACCGTCACCGTCACCGACGATCACGAGGGCGGTGA
The DNA here is from genome assembly GCF_014180715.1 of Nocardioides stalactiti. Lineage (GTDB taxonomy): Bacteria > Actinomycetota > Actinomycetes > Propionibacteriales > Nocardioidaceae > Nocardioides > Nocardioides stalactiti. The sequence continues at coordinate 55,420 of NZ_JACEFC010000001.1, forward strand.
AGCTGAAGCGACGACCACCCTTCACGACCTTGGCAACTCGGTTGATCGCGACGACCCGCTCGACGTACTGGCTCTTCTCCGCGCCGCCACGACGGTCGTCACGACCGCCGCGTCCGCCGCGGTCGCCACCAGAACGCTGTCCGCGCTGGGGTCCGCTCATGATTTCTCCTCAGTCCTTGCTATCGCGATCAGAAGGTCAGGCCAGCGTCGCGGGCGCCGTCGGCCAGGGCCGCGATGCGACCGTGGTACTTGTTGCCGGCCCGGTCGAAGACGACCGAGTCGACACCGGCGTCCTTGGCACGGGCAGCGACGAGCTCGCCGACCTTCTTCGCCTTGGCGGTCTTGTCGCCGTCGAACGACCGGAGGTCGCCCTCCATGGTGGAGGCCGACGCGAGGGTCTTGCCGACCAGGTCGTCGACGACCTGGACGGTGATGTGCTTGGTCGACCGGGTGACCACCATGCGCGGACGCTCGGCGGTACCGGCGATCGTCTTGCGGCCCCGGATCTGACGGCGCAGGCGCGACTTCGCGCGTGCCGAGAGGTGCCGCTGGTGCTTGAGGGTGATAGCCATGGTCACTTACCAGCCTTTCCGACCTTGCGACGGACGTGCTCGCCGGAGTACCGGACGCCCTTGCCCTTGTACGGCTCGGGCTTACGGAGCTTGCGAATGTTGGCGGCGACCTCGCCGACCTGCTGCTTGTCGATACCGATGACACCGAGCTTGGTCGGGCCCTCGACGTTGAAGGTGATGCCCTCCGGCGCGTCGAAGATGATCGGGTGGGAGTAGCCGAGCTGGAACTCCAGCTGGGTCGGGCCCTTGGACAGGACGCGGTAACCGACGCCCACGATCTCGAGCTTCTTCTCGTAGCCCTCGGTCACGCCCACGACCATGTTGTTGATCAGGGTGCGGGTGAGCCCGTGGAGCGACTTGCTGATGCGCTCGTCGTCGGGGCGCTTGACGTCCAGGACGGGGGTGCCGTCCTCGTCGTTCTTCTCCACCACGATCGGGGCGGCCACCACGTGCGACAGGGTGCCCTTGGGACCCTGGACCGTCACGCTCGGACCGTCGAGCGTCACGTTGACGCCGGCCGGGACCGGGACGGGGAGCTTGCCAATGCGGGACATTTGCTGTGCCTCTCTTCCTGGTCTCGTTACCAGACGTAGGCGAGGACTTCCCCACCCACGCCCTTCTGGTTGGCCTGACGGTCGGTCAGCAGGCCCTGGCTCGTCGAGATGATCGCGACGCCGAGGCCACCGAGCACCTTCGGGAGGCCGGTGTGCTTGGCGTACACGCGCAGGCCCGGCTTGCTGATGCGGCGCACCCCGGCGAGCGACCGCTCGCGGTTGCGGCCGTACTTGAGCGTGATCGTCAGGACCTGGCCGACGCCGTTCTCGTTGTCGGTCACGTCGAAGGAGGAGATGTAGCCCTCCTGCTTGAGGATCTCCGCGACGCCCTGCTTGAGCTTGCTGTACGGCATCGACACCGCGTCGTGGTACGCCTGGTTGGCGTTGCGCAGACGAGTCAACATGTCTGCGATCGGGTCAGTCATCGTCATGATGTGTGTTTCCTTCTGCTGCGGTTTCCGCCCGCGCTCGGCGGGTCGGACCTTCAGCTGTTAGTGGTGATTACCAGCTCGACTTGGTGACGCCGGGCAGCTCGCCCCGGTGGGCCATCTCCCGCAGGCAGATCCGGCACAGGCCGAACTTGCGGTAGACGGACTTCGGGCGACCGCAGCGCTGGCAGCGGGTGTAGCCGCGGACCGCGAACTTGGGCTTGCGCGCGGCCTTGACCTTGAGCGAAGTCTTCGCCATGTCAGTTCTCCTTGAAGGGGAAGCCGAGCTGCTTCAGCAGCGCGCGACCCTGCTCGTCGTTGGTGGCCGTGGTGACGATCGTGATGTCCATGCCCCGCTGGCGGTCGACCTTGTCCTGGTCGATCTCGTGGAACATGACCTGCTCGGTCAGGCCGAAGGTGTAGTTGCCCCGGCCGTCGAACTGCTTCGGGTTGAGACCACGGAAGTCACGGATACGCGGCAGCGCGAGCGCCAGCAGGCGGTCGAGGAACTCCCACATCCGGTCGCCGCGCAGCGTGACGTGCGCGCCGATCGGCATGCCCTCACGCAGCTTGAACTGGGCGATGGACTTGCGGGCCTTGGTCACGGCCGGCTTCTGACCGGTGATCGCGGTCAGGTCCTTGATCGCGCCCTCGATGAGCTTCGAGTCGCGAGCAGCCTCGCCGACACCCATGTTGACGACGATCTTCACGACGCCGGGCACCTGCATGACGTTGGCGATCTCGAACTCCGACCGCAGGGCCGGGAGGATCTCCTCGCGGTACTTGGTCTTGAGGCGCGGGGTGACCTTCTCGGCCACGGGAGCGTCAGTCGTCTCGGTCATCAGATTTCCTTCCCGGTCTTGCGGGAGATGCGGACGCTGCGCGTCGCGGGGTACTCCGAGCCGTCGGGGCGACGCTTGGTGACCTCGACACGCTTGTAGGCGATCCGGGTCACGCCGCTGCCCTCGACGAGCATCACGTTGGAGACGTGGATCGGGGCCTCGGTCGTGATGATCCCGCCGGTGTTGCCGGCGCGACCACCCTGGTTGACGACCTTGGTGTGCTTCTTGATCCGGTTGACGCCCTCGACGATCACCCGCTGCTCCTCACGGAGCACCTTGATGATCTTGCCCTCGGCGCCCTTGTCCTTGCCCGCGATGACCTTGACCGTGTCGCCCTTCTTGAGGGCGATCTTGGGGGCCTTCTGGGCCTTCTTCTGGGCGGTCATCACAGCACCTCCGGTGCGAGCGAGATGATCTTCATGAACTTCTTCTCGCGCAGCTCGCGGCCCACGGGGCCGAAGATGCGCGTGCCTCGGGGCTCACCGTCGTTCTTGAGGATCACCGCGGCGTTCTCGTCGAACTTGATGTACGAGCCGTCGGACCGGCGGCGCTCCTTGACGGTGCGCACGATGACGGCCTTGACGACGTCGCCCTTCTTGACGTTGCCGCCGGGGATCGCGTCCTTCACGGTGGCGACGATGACGTCGCCGATCCCGGCGTAGCGACGACCCGAGCCGCCGAGAACCCGGATGCAAAGGATCTCCTTGGCACCGGTGTTGTCGGCGATCTTGAGTCGCGACTCCTGCTGAATCATTTCTTCTCCTGGTTGTCGTGCCGGTTCTCAACGCCACTGAGGGGCGGTGAGCCTGGCCGAACTGGATTTACTTGGCGCGCTCGAGGATCTCGACGACGCGCCAGCGCTTCGTGGCGGACAGCGGGCGGGTCTCCATGATCAGGACCCGGTCGCCGACGCCGCAGTCGTTCTGCTCGTCGTGAGCCTTGAGGCGCGTGTTGCGCCGCATGACCTTGCCGTACAGGGCGTGCTTGACGCGGTCCTCGACGGACACGACAACGGTCTTGTCCATCTTGTCGCTGACGACGAGGCCCTCACGGGTCTTGCGCGAGTTGCGCTCCACAGACCCCTCCTGGTTCGACTGAGTGCTCATGCGCTCTCCTCCTCCGAGCCCGGAGCGGTGCGGATCCCGAGCTCGCGCTCGCGCACCACGGTGTAGATCCGGGCGATGTCCTTCTTGACCGTGCGAAGCCGACCGTGCGACTCCAGCTGGCCGGTGGCCGCCTGGAACCGGAGGTTGAACAGCTCCTCCTTGGCCTCGCGCAACTTGGCCTCGAGGTCGATGTTGTTGAGCTCGTCGAGCTCGTGGGCCTTCACGTCCTGGCTCATCAGAACTCACCAGCCTCTCGGGTGACGAAGCGGCACTTCATGGGCAGCTTGTGGATGGCACGGCGCATGGCCTCACGGGCGACGTCCTCCGGAACACCGGAGAGCTCGAACATGACGCGGCCGGGCTTGACGTTGGCGACCCACCACTCGGGCGAGCCCTTACCGGAACCCATCCGGGTCTCAGCGGGCTTCTTGGTCAGCGGACGGTCCGGGTAGATGTTGATCCAGACCTTGCCGCCACGCTTGATGTGACGGGTCATCGCGATACGAGCGGACTCGATCTGACGGTTGGTCACGTAGTGACCCTCGATCGCCTGGATCCCGTAGTCACCGAACGCGAGCGAGGTGCCACCCTTGGCCGCACCCCGACGCTTCGGGTGGTGCTGCTTGCGGTGCTTGACGCGACGCGGCATCAACATGGCTCAGGCCCCGCTCTCGTTGGTCGACGTTCCGGTGCTGGCCTCGGCCGGCGCGGTCTCCGTGGCGGGAGCCTCGCGGTCCGAGCGAGTGGGACGGTCGCCGCGCGACCCGCGGGTCGGACGGTCACCGCCGCGGCTGGGACGACCGCTGTTGCCACCGCGGCCGGGGACACCGGCGCGGGCAGCGGCCTGGGCCTGGCGCTCGGCACGGGTGCCGGCGACCTCGCCCTTGTAGATCCAGACCTTCACGCCGATGCGGCCGAAGGTGGTCTTGGCCTCGTAGAAGCCGTAGTCGATGTCGGCACGCAGCGTGTGCAGCGGGACGCGGCCCTCGCGGTAGAACTCCGTACGCGACATCTCGGCGCCGTTGAGACGGCCCGAGCACTGGATCCGGATGCCCTTGGCACCGGAGCGCATCGAGGTCTGCATGGCCTTCTTCATCGCACGACGGAACTGCACGCGGCCCGAGAGCTGCTCAGCAACACCCTGGGCGACGAGCTGAGCGTCGATCTCGGGGTTCTTGACCTCGAGGATGTTCAGCTGGACCTGCTTGCCCGTGAGCTTCTCGAGCTCGGTGCGGATGCGGTCGGCCTCCGCGCCGCGGCGGCCGATGACGATGCCCGGCCGGGCGGTGTGGATGTCGACGCGGACCCGGTCACGGGTGCGCTCGATCTCGACCTTGGCGATGCCGGCCCGCTCCATGCCCTTGGAGAGCAGCTTGCGGATCGCGACGTCCTCGCCGACGTACGCCTTGTACAGCTTGTCGGCGTACCAACGCGACTTGTGGTCGGTGGAGATGCCGAGGCGGAAGCCGTTCGGGTTGATCTTCTGGCCCATTACTTCTTGCCCTTCTTCGCAACAGCGTCGGCCGGCTGGACCGCGATGGTGATGTGGCTCGTGCGCTTGTTGATCCGGGTAGCCCGGCCCTGCGCACGCGGACGCCACCGCTTCATCGTGGGTCCCTCGTCGACCTGGCAGACGGAGACGACCAGGTCACCAGTGGGCAGGCCCTCGGTGGTCCCGGCGTTCGCGACGGCACTGTCGAGCACCTTGGCGACGGTCTTGGCGGCCGCCTGCGGCGTGAACGCGAGGATCGCCTGCGCCTCGGCCACGGGCAGGCCGCGGACGAGGTCGACGACCCGGCGGGCCTTCATCGGGGTGATCCGGACGTAGCGGGCGCTCGCGAAGGCACCGGGCTGGTCGCCGAGGAGCGACTCGCGACGGGCGCTGGTGCGCCGACGGTCAGTGGTAGTCATCGACGGCGTCCCTTCCGGTCTTCCTTGACGTGGCCGCGGTAGGTGCGGGTGGGCGCGAACTCGCCCAGCTTGTGGCCGACCATGGAGTCGGACACGAAGACCGGGACGTGCTTGCGACCGTCGTGCACCGCGATCGTGTGGCCGATCATCGACGGGATGATCATGGAGCGGCGCGACCACGTCTTGATGACGTTGTGCGTGCCCTTCTCGTTCTCCGCGTCCACCTTCTTGAGGAGGTGGCCGTCGATGAAGGGGCCCTTCTTCAGGCTACGAGGCATGTCAGTTACTTCCTACCCTTGCCGGACTTGCGACGACGGATGATCTGGGCGTCGGAGGCCTTGCGCTTGCGCGTACGGCCCTCGGGCTTGCCCCAGGGCGAGACCGGGTGGCGACCACCGGACGTCTTGCCCTCACCACCACCGTGCGGGTGGTCCACCGGGTTCATGACGACACCGCGGACGGTCGGGCGCTTGCCCTTCCACCGCATGCGGCCGGCCTTGCCCCAGTTGATGTTCGACTGCTCGGCGTTGCCGACCTCACCGACGGTGGCGCGGCAGCGCACGTCGACGAAGCGCATCTCGCCCGAGGGCAGACGCAGCGTGGCGCGGCTTCCCTCACGGGCGACGAGCTGCGCGCTGTTGCCGGCGGAGCGGGCCATCTTGGCGCCGCCCCCCGGACGCAGCTCCACGCAGTGGATCGTCGTACCGACGGGGATGTTGCGCAGCGGCAGGTTGTTGCCGGGCTTGATGTCAGCGGTGACACCGGACTCGATGCGCTGGCCCTGGACGACGTCCTTGGGCGCGATGATGTAGCGCTTCTCGCCGTCGGCGTAGTGCAGGAGCGCGATCCGAGCCGTGCGGTTCGGGTCGTACTCGATGTGCGCGACCTTGGCGGGAACGCCGTCCTTGTCGTAGCGACGGAAGTCGATGATCCGGTAGGCGCGCTTGTGACCGCCACCCTGGTGCCGGGTGGTGATCCGGCCCTGGTTGTTGCGGCCGCCCTTCTTGGGCAGCGGGCGCGTCAGCGACTTCTCCGGCGTGGTCCGGGTGATCTCGACGAAGTCGGCCACCGAGGAGCCACGACGGCCCGGGGTGGTCGGCTTGTACTTGCGGATAGCCATCAGTTCGGTCCTCCGAAGATGTCGATGCGGTGACCCTCGGCAAGGCTGACGATGGCGCGCTTGGTGTCCTTGCGCTTGCCCGTACCGAACTTGGTACGACGCGTCTTGCCCTGGCGGTTCAGGGTGTTCACCGAGGTGACCTTCACGTTGAAGATCTTCTCGACCGCGATCTTGATCTCGGTCTTGTTGGCGTCCGGGTGCACCAGGAAGGTGTACTTGTTGGCGTCGAGGAGGCTGTAGCTCTTCTCCGACACCACCGGCGCGAGCAGGATGTCGCGGTGGTCCTTGTGCAGGGTGCTCACTTGTCGCCCTCCGTCTTCTTGCCGTAAGCGGCGCCGGAGACGAACGCGTCGTACGCGCCCTTGCTGAACACGACGTCGTCGGCCGCGAGGATGTCGTAGGTGTTCAGCTGGTCGACGGCGACCAGGTGCACCTCGGGTGCGTTGCGCAGCGACAGCCAGGTGATGGAGTCGGCGCGCTCGAGCACGACGAGGAAGTTGTTGCGGTCGGTGAGACCGGCCAGCGAGGCGAGAGCCGCCTTGGTCGACGGCTTCTCACCGGCGACCAGGCCCTCGACGACGTGGATCCGGTCGTTGCGGGCCCGGTCGGTGAGGGCGCCCTTGAGAGCGGCGGCCTTCATCTTCTTGGGGGTCCGCTGGCTGTAGTCACGCGGCTGCGGGCCGTGGACGACGCCACCGCCGGCGAACTGCGGCGCCCGGGTCGAACCCTGGCGGGCGCGGCCGGTGCCCTTCTGCTTGTAGGGCTTCTTGCCACCGCCGCGGACCTCGCCGCGACGCTTGGTGGCGTGGGTGCCCTGACGAGCAGCAGCCTGCTGCGCGACGACGACCTGGTGGATCAGCGGGATGCTGACCTCGACGTCGAAGATCTCGTTGGGAAGCTCGACCTTCACGGTCTTGGCAGTGCTCTTGGCCATGTCGATCAGCCCTTCTTCGCAGAGGTCCGGAGGACGACGACCCCACCCTTGGGGCCGGGGACGGCACCCTTGAGCAGGATCAGGCCCTTCTCGACGTCGACGGCGTGCACGGTGACGTTCTGGGTGGTGACGGTGTCGCTACCCATCCGGCCAGCCATCCGCATGCCCTTGAAGACGCGGCCCGGGGTGGCGCACGCGCCGATCGAGCCCGGCTTGCGGTGGTTGCGGTGGGCACCGTGCGAGGCGCTCACACCGGCGAAGCCGTGACGCTTCATGACACCGGCGAAGCCCTTGCCCTTGCTCGTGCCGGTCACGTCGATGACGGTGCCCGGCTCGAAGGTGTCGACCGCGAGCTCCTGGCCCACGGTGTAGGTCGACGCGTCCGCGGTGCGGATCTCGACCAGGTGGCGGCGCGGGGTCGTACCCGCCTTGGCGAAGTGACCCGCCTGCGGCTGGTTGACCTTGCGGCCCTCGATCTCGCCGTAGCCGATCTGGATGGCGTTGTAGCCGTCCGGCTCGGGCTGGCGGACCTGGGTGATCACGTTGGTCGTGGCAGCCACGACGGTCACGGGGACGACGCGGTTGTTCTCGTCCCAGAGCTGAGTCATGCCGAGCTTGGTGCCCAGCAGACCCTTCACGTTGCGCTCAACAGTCATTTCAACAACCTCAGAGCTTGATCTCGATGTCGACGCCGGCCGGCAGATCGAGCCGCATCAGGCTGTCGACGGTCTTCGGGGTGGGGTCGATGATGTCGATGAGGCGCTTGTGGGTGCGCATCTCGAAGTGCTCGCGGGAGTCCTTGTACTTGTGCGGCGAGCGGATGACACAGAAGACGTTCTTCTCGGTCGGCAGCGGCACGGGGCCGGCGACCTTCGCACCCGTACGGGTAACGGTGTCCACGATCTTGCGCGCCGAGGTGTCGATCACCTCGTGGTCATAGGCCTTGAGCCTGATGCGGATCTTCTGTCCCGCCATAGGTCTCTCTCGTCCTTACTCGTCTGAACTCAACCGGTATGTGTCCGCTCCGACCCCCGAGGTCGGGCGTGTCGCGCCTTGTTGGGGCACACACGTCTCCCTCGGGGAAGTCGAGCCTTGTTGTCCTGAACGGTCCTCACGAGGCGTGACACACACAGACGACGCCGAGCGAGCTCAGAGCGAGCCGAAGAGGCTCACTGCAGGAGGACCGATTCAGGAGTCAAGATGTGCCGCACCCCGACGTGGCCGTCGGAGCAACCTGGACATCTTGGCAGAGATCGGGCCGCGCCACAAAATCGGAACGGCTCCCCCACCACGAGGGTGAAAGGATGCGGGGGATGACCGGGACACCGCACCACTTCCCCCCGCCGGGCGCGCCGGCACCCGAGGACCCGCCGACCGTCGGCGCCCGGTCACCGGGAGCGGTCCCTCCCCCGCCGCCGGGCGGTCCGCGCCCGCCCCTCCCCAGCTACCCCGCACCCGGCCCTGGGGGCCGTCCGGGCATGCCGGGGATGTTGGGGGCCGCGCACAAGCCGGGCGCCATCCCGCTGCGGCCGCTCACGCTCGGCAACATCTATGACGGTGCCTTCCGGATCATCCGCTTCAACCCGAAGGCGACCGTCGGTGCCGCCCTGCTGGTCACGGCGGTAGCGATGGTCATCCCGATCGTCGTCAGCGCGGTCACGGCGTTCACGGTCGGCACCGGCCTCGACACCAACGGCGAGGTGAACGAGGAGCTCAGCACCGCGGAGGCGTTGGGCGTTCTCGGGTCCTTCGGCTCCCTGCTCCTGGGCCTGTACGCCGCCCAGCTCGGTGTCATCTTCGTGACCGGGATGATCGCCCACGTCACGCACGCTGCCGCCGTGGGCCGCCGGCTCACCCTCGCCGAGGCATGGGCGGCGACCCACGGGAAGCGGGGGCGGCTGCTGGGGCAGGCGATGCTGGTGGGCGCGGTGAGCCTGCTGGCCATCGCGCTGCTCGTCGGTGTGATCGTGCTCGTCGCCGTCCTGACCGGCGACGTCCTCGTCACCGTGCTCCTGGGCATCGTCCTCGTCCTCGGTTCGATCCCGCTCGCGATGTGGCTCTGGATCAAGGTGGTCTTCCTCGCGACGCCGACGCTGATGCTGGAGCCCGTCGGGGTCTTCGGGTCGTTCGGCCGCAACTGGCAGCTCACCCGTGGCCAGTTCTGGCGGATCCTCGGGATCGGCCTGCTGACCGCGCTCGTCACCGGCGTGGCCGGCAGCATCCTGACGACCCCGGTGTCCTTCGCCGGCCAGCTCGGGCCCGTCTTCGCCCCCGAGTACGCGATCGTCATCCTCGTCGTCAGCCAGGCCGTCGCGCTGATCATCCAGAACGCGTTCGTCGCCCCGTTCACCGCCGCGGTCACCTCGCTGCAGTACCTCGACCAGCGGATGCGCAAGGAGGCGTACGACGTCACGCTCATGGGTGAGGCCGGGCTGATCCCGCGGTGACCCCCGTCCTCCTGGTGGTGCCCCGGCTCGCCGACCCGCCGCTCGACCCGAGCGCCGACGAGGCGCGCTCGCTGGTGGGCACGGAGCTGGCGAAGCCCGAGTACAACGACGTCAACCTCGCCGAACGGATCCAGCGCTGGATCGAGCGGCTCTTCGACGACGGCCTCGGCGCCGCCCAGGACCTCCCCCCGCTCGGCACGTTCGCCGCGATCCTGGTGCTGCTCGCCCTCGCGTTCGGCATCGCCCTGCTCGTCTCCCGCGCCCGCCGGACCGCCAAGGCCAGCGCCGAACGGGCACCCGCGCTCACCGGCGAGGTCGTCAGCGCGGCCGAGCTGCGGGCCCGGGCGGAGGCCGCACTCGGCGCCGGACGGTACGACGACGCGCTCGTCGACGCGTTCCGGGCGCTCGCTGTCCGCCAGGTCGAGCGGGGCCGGATCGAGGACCTCCCCCAGGCGACCGCGCACGAGCTCGCCGGCGCGCTGGGCGCGGAGTTCCTCGGGCAGCGGACCTCGATCGACCGCGCCGCTGACCTCTTCGACGCCGTGCTCTACGGCGACCACCCGGCCACTCGGGACCAGGCGACCGAGCTGCTCGCGCTCGACGACGCGCTCGCGGGTCGGCGGGAGCGCGCCCGATGACGACCACGGCACCACCGGCCCCCGCTCCGGCTGCTCCTGGCGCTCCCGCTGCCGGGGCGGCTCGCCCAGCCGGGTTCGTGCGCCGCAACCGGGTGTGGTTCATGGTCGGGGTCGGGGTCGTGCTCGCGCTGGTCATCGCGGTGTGGGCGGGCAGCGACGAGCAGCGCAACGCGACCCCGCTGGACCCGCAGAACCCCGACCCCGACGGCGCTCAGGCGCTCGCCCAGGTCCTTGAGGACGAGGGGGTCGACGTCACGATCGTCCGCTCGGCTGACGCGCTCCACGACCTCGAGGTCGACAGCCGCGCGACCGTCGTCGTCACCAGCACCGACCAGCTCGCCCCGAGCACGATCCGTCGGCTCCGCGACGACACGACCGGCGCCGAGGTGGTGCTCGTCGAGCCGCCCCATCACGTCCTGGCCGAGCTGGACCGGCGGCTCGAGGCCGGCCCGGCCGACGACGAGACCACGGGCGACTGCGACGACCAGCGGTTCGACGACCTGACGATCACGGTCGACTCCGCCCGCGCCTACGACACCGCGAACGGCTGCTTCCCCTCCGACGGCGGCTTCGTCCTCGCCGACGGTCGCGACGACGCGTCGTACCTCGGTGCCGGCCAGGCGCTCACCAACGACCAGGTCCTGCGCGGGGACAACGCCGCCGTGGCGCTGCGGCTGCTCGGGAGCAGGGACCGGTTGGTCTGGTACGTCCCGACGTACGACGACGCGCTCGACGACGAGGCGGTCAGCCTGTGGACGTTCGCGCCCGGCTGGCTCGCCCCGTCGCTCTGGCTGACGGCGCTCGCGGGTGTCGCGCTGATCCTGTGGCGCGGCCGCCGCCTCGGCCGGCTCGCGTCCGAGCCGCTCCCGGTCGTGGTCCGTGCCGTCGAGACCACCCGGAGCCGCGGTCGCATGTACCGACGCTCCGACGACCGCGGCTATGCCGCCGGCGCCCTGCGGGCCGCCGCCCGCCACCGGATCGCCGACCACCTGCGCCTCGGCCGCGGCGCGAGCGCCGCCGAGGTCGTCTCGGCCGTCGCGCGTCACCTCGGGCGGCGCGAGGAGGAGATCGGCGCGCTCCTGTCCCCCACCGCGCCCACCCCCGACTCGGACCCGACACTGGTCCGGCTCGCCCAGGAGCTCACGCAGCTGATGAGAGAGGTACGACGAGGATGACCGAGACCCCAGGCACCCCGGCCCACCCGACCGGACCCGCCGACCAGGCACTCCGCGAGCGGCTGCTCGCGGTCCGGCACGAGGTCGGCAAGGCCGTCGTCGGCCAGGACGCCGCCGTCTCGGGCCTGGTCGTCGCGCTGCTCTGCGGCGGCCACGTGCTGATGGAGGGCGTGCCCGGGACCGCCAAGACCCTGCTGGTCCGCACCCTCGCGGCCTCGCTCGCCGTCGAGACCCGGCGGGTCCAGTTCACCCCCGACCTGATGCCGGGCGACATCACCGGCTCGCTGGTCATCGACAGCACCGGCCAGGGCGGGCAGCTCACCTTCCGCGAGGGGCCGGTCTTCACCAACCTCCTCCTCGCCGACGAGATCAACCGGACCCCGCCCAAGACGCAGTCGGCTCTGCTCGAGGCGATGGAGGAGGGCCAGGTCTCCGCCGACGGCGTCACCCGCCCGCTCCCCCGCCCGTTCCTCGTCGCCGCGACCCAGAACCCCGTCGAGTACGAGGGCACCTACCCGCTGCCGGAGGCCCAGCTCGACCGGTTCCTCCTCAAGGTGGTGCTTCCGGTGCCGCCGCGCAGCGACGAGATCGCCATCCTCACCCGGCACGCCGAGGGCTTCGACCCGCGCGACGTCGCCGGGGCAGGCGTCCGGCCCGTCGCATCGGGAGCCGACATCGAGGCTGCCCAGGTGGCGGTCAAGACCGTCCAGGTGTCGCCCGAGGTGGCGACCTACATCGTCGACATCGCCCGCGCGACCCGGGAGTCCCCGTCGCTCTCCCTCGGGGTCAGCCCACGCGGCGCGACTGCCCTGCTCCGGGCGGCCCGGGCCTGGGCCTGGCTCTCGGGACGCGACTTCGTGACCCCCGACGACGTGAAGGCGCTGGCCCACGCGACCCTCGTCCACCGCCTGGGGCTGCGGCCCGAGGCCGAGCTCGAGGGCGTCGACGTCGCCAAGGTCCTGTCCGCGGCGCTCGCGTCGGTACCGGTCCCGCGATGAGAGTCGAATCCGGACCTTCCTGGATCGAATCCGGACCTTTCCGGGTCGAATCCGGACCTTTCCGCATCGAGTCCACTGATATCCCAGGACTCGACCCAGGAAGGTCCCGATTCGACGCATGGTGATCTCCGGGCGGGTCCCACTCCTCCTGCTGGCCGGCGTCGCAGCCGTGGTGCTGCGGCCGTCGGGCAGCACGGTGCTGCTCTGGCTGCTCGCGGTCACTCTCTTCGTCGCCACCGACCTCCTGCTCGCGCCCGCCCCGGGGGCGGCCGGTCTCGACCGGAAGGAGCCGGGCACGGTCCGGCTCGGCGACCCCGCGGAGTCGGTCGTCACCGTCAGCAACGACGGTGGCCGCAGCCTGCGGCTCGACGTCCGCGACGCCTGGCAGCCCACCGCGGGGGCGAGCGGCAACCGGCACCACGTCGTCGTACCGGCGGGGGAACGGCGGGTGCTGCGCACGTCCTTGCGGCCCTGGCGCCGCGGCGACCTGCGCTCGTACGGCGTCACGGTGCGGGCCTGGGGACCGCTGCGGCTGTCGGCGAAGCAGCGCACGTTCGACCTGCCGGGCACCGTCCGCTCGCTGCCGCCGTTCGACTCCCGCAAGCACCTGCCGTCGCGACTGGCCCAGCTGCGCGAGCTCGACGGCCGAGCGGCGGTGCGGGTGCGCGGCCAGGGGACCGAGTTCGACTCGCTGCGTGAGTACGTCCGCGGCGACGACGTCCGCTCCATCGACTGGCGCGCATCGGCCCGCACGCCGCACGTGGTGGTCCGGACCTGGCAGCCCGAGCGCGACCGGCGGGTCGTGCTGGTCCTCGACACCTCCCGCACCGCCGCCGGGCGCGTCGGCGGGGCCGACGGGGTGCCGCGACTCGACGCTGCGATGGACGCCGCCCTGCTGCTGGCTGCGCTGGCGTCGCGCGCGGGCGACCGGGTGGACTTCGTCGCCGGCGACCTCAAGGTCCGTGCCCGGCTGCGGGCATCAGGCGCGCGCGACATCGCGCTGCGGCTCCAGGAGGCGATGGCCGACCTGGAGCCGATGATCGCCGAGGCCGACTGGGACACGCTCGCGGGCGCGGTCCAGGGCTTCGGCAAGCAGCGGGCCCTCGTCGTGCTGCTGACGCCGGTCGAGCCTGCCGCCGTGCAACAGGGCCTGCTGCCGGTCCTCCCCGCGCTCACCCGGCACCACCGCGTGGTGCTGGCGTCGGTGCGCGACCCCGAGCTCAACCGGCTCGCCGAGGCGCGCGACTCCGTCGACGAGGTGTACGACGCCGCGGCCGCCGAGCAGGAGCTGCGTCGCCGCGAGTGGACCACCGGCGTCCTGGGTCGCCTCGGCGTCCACGTCGTCGACGCCGACGCCGAACGGCTCCCGCCCGCCCTCGCCGACCACTACCTCGCGCTCAAGGCCCAAGGGCTCCTCTGATCCGCCGACCTGCCGGGTCGCCGGCCGGAGTGCCGGGTTCCCGGGCGGCCATGGGCAACGCGGCCCCGCAAGACGGGCAAGTCGACCCCGCAAGACGGGCGACTCGGCCCCGCAAGACGGGCAAGTCGGCCCCGCAAGATGGGCAGGTCGTCACGCCTGGGTGGCGACCCGGTCCTCGAGGAGGTCGGCGTTGATGTCGCCGGTGTGGCCGGCCGCGGCGGCCTGACGGCCGAGCACGAACACGTAGAGGAGGAACGCGATCTCGGCGAGCACGCCGATCGTGATCCGGGCCCAGGTGGGGAGCGGTGAGGGCGTCACGAAGGCCTCGATGATGCCGCTGACGAACAGCACGGCGACCAGGCCGAGGGCGCAGGTGATCGCGGTCCGGCCGGCCTGGGCGAGCGAGGCGGCCCGACTGGTCCCTCCCGGTTCGACCCACGACCAGAACAGCCGGAGGCCGACGCCCCCCGCCACGAACACGGCGGTGAGCTCGAGCAGGCCGTGCGGGAGGATCAGCCCCCAGAACAGGTCCGCACGGTCGTGCCGGGTCATGATCGAGCCGATGACGGCGACGTTGAGGATGTTCTGGAACAGCAGGTAGAGGACCGGCAGCCCGAGGATGCCCAACGCGATGCAGAGGGCCGCGACCCACGCGTTGTTGACCCAGACCCGGGTCGCGAACGCGCTCGCGGCGTTCTCGCTGTAGTAGCTCTCGAAGTCGTTGTTGACCAGGTCGTCGACCTCGCCCGGGGACAGCAGCGTCTGCTCGACCTCGGGGTGGTCGACCAGCCACCACATGAGCAGGGCGGTGACGACCACGTTGGCCGCGACGCAGCCGAGCCACCACCACCGCAGGCGATAGAGGGCCGCGGGGAACTGCTCGGTGAAGAAACGGCCGACCGCGCGCCAGCTGAGCACCCGCGCGCCGAGCATCGCGATCCGCGCCCTGCCGAGCAGGGAGGACAGGTAGGAGACGACCTCCGCGTCGGGTGCCGACGTACGGACCACCGAGAGGTGGGTCGCGACGCGCTGGTAGCGGTCGACGAGCTCGTCGCTCTCGGGCCCGGTGGGCCGCCGGATCTTGACCAGCTCCTCGAGCCGCAGCCACTCGTGCGCGTGCGCGGTGACATAGGCGTCGAGGTCGATGCGCGGCACCCCCCCAACCCTACGGGCACCCGTACGACGTGCCCGTACGCTGGCGGCGATGGAATTCGCGACGATCACGTCCGACGACCTCGTCACCGGCGAGGGCGTCGCCCTGGACCTGCCGCCGGCCAGCCTGGGGCTGCGGCTGGCGTCCGGCCTGATCGACTTCCTGGTGACGATGGTGATCTTCGTCGTCTCGCTGCTGGTCCTGCTCGTCGCGACCGTCAACGTCTCGCAGGCCCTCGTCGACGTCGCCGCGGTGGCGGCCGCTGTCGTGACCTTCGCCGTCTTCCCGACCGTCCTCGAGACGCTCACCCGTGGGCGCTCGATCGGCAAGCTCGCGCTGGGTCTCCGCACCGTCCGCGACGACGCCGGTCCGATCACGTTCCACCACGCCCTGGTCCGGGCCCTCATCGGCTTCGTCGAGATCTACGCCTTCTCGGGCGTGCCGGCGTTCTTCTCGATGCTGGTCAGCCAGCGCGGCAAGCGGCTCGGCGACTACGCCGCCGGGACCTACGTCGTCCGCGACCGGGTGACGCTCAACCTGCCGATGCCGCCGGTGATGCCGCCCCCGCTCGCGCAGTGGGCGCGCAGCGCCGACCTGGCCACCCTCCCGACCGGCCTGGCCCTCGCCGTCCGCCAGTACCTCGGTCGCCTCCCCACCCTCGACCCCGCGTCCCGCCAGCGGATCGGCGAGGACCTCCTCACCGAGGTCCGCAAGCACGCCGCCCCGGCACCACCTCCGGGCGCGCCGGTCGACCAGGTCCTCGCGGCCGTCATCGCCGAGCGACGCGAGCGCGACCTGGCCCGGCTGCGCCGGGACGACGACTTCCGCTCCCGCCTCGCGGCCCGCGAGTAGGTTGTCCGTCGATGAACCACACCCGCACCGCCCAGCCCAGCGCCCCGCTCACCGCGGACGACGTCGCGCGCGCGACCGACGCGGTCGACCGGATCTCGGCGGCCTGGTCGAGCCGCGTCGTCGGCCAGGAGCGGATCCGCACCGCACTGCTGGTGACCCTCCTCGCCGAGGGCCACGTCCTCCTCGAGAGCGTCCCCGGCCTGGCCAAGACGCTCGCGGCGTCGACACTCGCGCAGGCGATCAGCGCCGGCTTCTCACGGATCCAGTGCACCCCGGACCTGCTGCCGAGCGACATCATCGGCACCCAGGTCTACGACCCGCGTCGTCACGAGTTCGAGACCCAGCTCGGCCCGGTGCACTCCCACTTCGTGCTGCTCGACGAGATCAACCGGGCGAGCGCCAAGACCCAGTCGGCGATGCTCGAGGCGATGCAGGAGCGCCAGACCTCGATCGCCGGCACCATCCACCCGCTGCCCAGCCCGTTCCTGGTGCTGGCCACCCAGAACCCGATCGAGGAGGAGGGCACCTATGTCCTCCCCCACGCCCAGATGGACCGGTTCCTCCTCAAGGAGGTCGTCGACTACCCGGAGGAGTCCGACGAGCTGATGGTGCTCGACCGGGTCGACGACGGGACCCTCGGTCAGCACTCCGAGCGGGTGGAGGCGGTCGCGACGATCGGGGACGTCATCGAGCTCCAGGCGATGGTGCGCCGGGTCTACGTCGACCCCGCGATCCGGCGTTACATCGTCTCCGTGGTCCGCGCGACCCGCCACATCGACCAGCTCCTCGGGCCCGACCTCGGCGCCTACGTCGAGATCGGCGCCAGCCCGCGCGGCAGCATCGCCTTCTTCCAGGCCGCCCGGGCGATGGCCGTCGTCCAGGGGCGCCACTACGTGATCCCCGAGGACGTCCGCGAGCTCCGCCACGCGGTGCTGCGCCACCGCCTCCACCTCAGCTTCGAGGCCCTCGCCGACCGGGTGCAGCCCGAGAGCGTGATCGACGCGGTGTTCCGCGCCGTACCCACGCCTTGAGGGACGAGGAAGGAGCCGGCCCTCTGTGTCCCACCTGACCCGGGTCAAGACCCGCCTCTCGATCCACGCGCACCGCAAGGTGCGCGGGCTCCTCCAGGGCGAGTACGCCGCGATCCAGGTGGGCCGCGGCATCGACTTCAACGACCTGCGGGAGTACGTCCGCGGCGACGACGTGAAGGACATCGACTGGAAGGCCTCGGCCCGCAGCCGGATGCTGCTGGTGCGCCGCTACGTCGCCGAGCGCAAGCACACGGTGCTGTTCGCGGTGTCGACCGGTCGCAGCATGGCGGCGATGAACGACGCACAGGTGTCGAAGCGCGAGCTGGCTGTCTTCGTCACCGGCGTGATGGGCTACCTCGCCGTCCGGCACGGCGACCTCGTCGCCCTCGTCCACGGCGACGCCCGGCGCCAGCACGCCCGGCCGCCGGACAACGGTGAGCTCGCGCTCGAGCGGCTCCTCGGCAGGATCCACGACGCGATCTCCCCCGACGCCCCGCCGAGCGACCTGACCGCCGTCCTCGACTACGTGGCGCGCGCCATCCGCCGTCGCACGATCCTCGTCGTCGTCTCCGACGAGACCCACGTGTCCGACGCGCTCGCCGAGTCGCTGCGTCGGTTGACCGCGCAGCACGAGGTGCTGTTCCTGACCATCGGCGACCTCGATCCGACCCTCGCCGCCGGCTCGGCCGTCAACGGCGGGGGCCAGCGTGCCCCGCGCCGCCTGGTCGACGTCGACGCCGGCACCGGGGGGCCGTCGTGGCTGCGCGGCGACACCCGGCTGGCCCAGGAGTACGCCGCCCTGGTCGCCGGCGAGGAGACCCAGCTCCGCAAGCGGCTCGACCAGCTCGGCGTCGTCCACGAGCGGGTCCGCGACACCGAGTCGGCGATCGCCGCCGTCTTCCGCGTCCTCGAGAGGCACCGTCATGCTCGGCGCCGCTGACCTCCGGGCCGCCGAGCTCCAGGAGGAGTTCAACGGACCCGTCGCGTACGACGACCGGTGGGTGTGGTTCGCGCTGCTGGCGCTGGCTGCGGTCACCCTCTACTTCGTCGCGGTGCTCTGGTTCACCCGGGAGCACGACCGCCCCGAGGTCGTCGCCTGGCGCCGGCCGGACGGACCGTCCGTGCGTCAGCAGTACCTCGACCGGATCGCCCGGATCGACGGCCACGTCCGCTCCGGCGACCTGGCACCCCGGGACGGCCATCAGCAGCTCAGTGACGCGATCCGGTCCTACGTCGAGACGATCACCCCGCTGCCCGCGCGGACGATGGCGCTCGCCGACTTCCGCCGGCACGCGCCGCCGCAGCTCGTCGACGCGATCGAGCTGATGTATCCGCCGGAGTTCGCACCCGACGACGTGGGCGAGGCGCAGCAGCGCTTCGAGGAGGCCGTCCTGCGGGCGCGCTACCTGGTGACGTCGTGGAGCTGAGCTGGACGACGAGCGAGAGCGAGCTGCGGTGGCCGTGGCTGGCGCTGCTCCTCGTGGTCGTCGTGGTCGCGCTGCTGGTCGGCTGGTTGCGGGTCTGGCGGAGGCGCCACCCCGCGGGCGCGTCGTACGTCGCCCACGCGGCGCGGCTGCGCTCTCTCCCCCGCTACCGCGCCCTGGTCCAGCAGCGCCGGGTCCTGGGCGGCCTGGGCTCGGTCGCCGCGCTCGTCGCCTGCGCGGGCGGCATCGTGCTCGGCGGTCGGGTGCAGGAGACGCAGACGATGGACCGCGACGAGTCGGCCCGCGACATCATGCTCTGCCTGGACGCGTCCGGGTCGACGGCGCCGTGGAACGTCGAGGTGATCGAGGAGCTCCGCGACATCGTCCAGGGCCTCCAGGGCGAGCGGATCGGCCTCACCGTCTGGAACAACGCGGCCCTCACGAAGTTCCCCCTCACCGACGACTACGCCTTCGTCCTCGACCGGCTCGCCGAGGCGGAGCGGGCCTTCGACGGCTGGAGCGAGATCTATCCGAGCGAGGAGTTCGAGGACTACACCGTCGGCACCTGGAGCGAGTCTCGCGACGCGCAGTCCTCGCTGGTCGCCGACGGCCTGGTCTCGTGCGTGCAGCGGTTCGACCGGATCGAGGAGGACCGCGGCCGCGCGCTGGTGCTCGCCACCGACGGCGAGCAGCGCGGGGTCGGCGTCTACGACCTCCGCGAGGCCGCCACGTACGCCGCCGAGGACGGGGTCGTCGTCCACGTGATCGCCAACCCGGGCGAGCCGGACAAGGACGGCGACATCGACGGCCTCCAGGCGGTCGCCTCGGAGACGGGCGGCTCGTTCTCGCAGCTCGGCACCGGCGGGTCGGCCGCCGACGTCGTCGACGAGATCAACGACCTCGAGGCGGCCAAGATCGAGCGGCCGCCACTGGTGCAGACGCTCGACCAGCCGCGGTGGGGCCAGGTCGTGGCCGGCATCGGCGTCGGCCTGCTCGTGCTGGTGTGGATCGGGCAGGGTCTGCTCACGCTCGCCGGACGGAGGCGGTCGCCATGAGCACAGCCCTGGTCCTCGGCCGCCGTGCCGCCATCCTCCTCGTCCTCGTCGTCGTGCTGCTCCAGCCCGGCTTCGGCACCCGCGCCGCGCCCGCCCAGTCCTCCGACATCGAGGTGCTCGTCGTCGTCGACCGGACCCGGTCGATGGCCGCGCTCGACTACGCGGCGGGCCCGCGGATCCTCGGCGCCCAGGCCGACCTGGTCGCGCTCGCCGAGGCCCTGCCCGGTGCCCGCTTCTCGCTCCTCACCTACGGGCACGACGTCGAGCTCGAGCTGCCCTTCACCAGCGACGGCACGACCTTCCGAACCGCCGTCGAGACGCTGCGCCTCGAAGGTCCGTTCGACGGCAGCGGGTCGCTCGCCGACCGGCCGCTGGAGACCATGCGCGACGTCCTCGAGCGCGCCGACGAGCAGCACCCCGACCGACGCCGGCTCGTGGTCCTCGTCAGCGACGGCGAGAACACCGCCGACGGCGAGCAGGCGTCGTACGCCGACCTCGAGGACCTCGTCGACGGCGGGATCGTCCTCGGCTACGGCACCGAGGAGGGCGCCCGGATGCCGGAGGCCGACGACCTCTCCGTCGAGGACGGCTACGTCTATGACCAGGAGACCGGCGAGGACGCGATCTCACGGATCGACGAGGACAACCTGGAGCAGGTGGCGAGCGAGCTCGAGATCGACTACGCCCACCGGACCGAGCCGGGCGGGATGGACCGGGTCGCTGCCGACCTCGAGGCGACCTACGCGTACGACGAGGGCGAGGGCGCCCCGGCGAAGCACGACCTGACCTGGCTCTTCGGCCTGCTCCTGCTGGCCCTCGTGCTCCTCGAGCTGCGGACGTGGTGGCGCGCCCTGTGGACTGCGCACACCACGCTCCAGCCGGCTCCCGAGGAGGCCACCCGATGAGCGCCCCCACCCTGGCCGCCCCGGACCGGACCGCGCCGCCGCCCACGACCAGCACCCGCAGCCGGGTGCGGCTGGCGCTGCTCCTGGTCGGCCTCGTGCCCGCGCTGGTCGCGCTCGGCTTCGCGATCAAGGTCGTGGTGATGGTGTCCCACGACGCCGACGGCCGGGGCAGCTTCGACGACGGCGACTTCGCAGCGTCCGCGGAGGAGTTCGCGGCCAACAGCACGTGGAACTGGTTCGAGCCGTGGATCGCCGCCTTCGACGAGGGCGCCGCCCACCACGCCGACGGCGACCTCGGGACCGCCCTCGACCTCTACGCCCGGGCCCTGCTCGACGTCCCGGCCGAGGAGGAGTGCACGGTGCGGATCAACGAGGCCCTCGCCCACGAGTCGCTCGGCGACGCCGCGCTCGCCGACGGCGACGGCGAGGGCGCCGCTGCGCAGTGGCAGGCCGGGATCGCGACCCTCGCCGAGGGGGGGTGCCCGACCGACTCCGGCCGCGGCCCCGAGCAGACCGAGCAGGCGGCGACCGTCGACCAGCGGCTGCGCGAGAAGCTCCAGCAGCAACAGCAACAACAGCAGCAGGACCAGCAACAGCAGGACGACCAGGACCCGCAGCAGCAGGAGGAGCAGCGCGAGCAGGAGCGCAAGGAGCGCGAGCTCGAGGAGCGCAACGACGAGGCCGAGGAGCAGCAGCAGGACTACGAGGAGTCCAACCGCGACCGCGACTACTCGCAGTACCACTGGTGAGCGGCGGTGCCCGGTCGGACTCCGATCAGCCGCCGAACGCCTCGTCGTACACCGCAGCCATCTCCTCGGTGTAGACACCACTGAGGCCGCAGGTCGCGACCTGGCCTCGGTCGGCGCTGATGAGGTAGCGCTCGCCCTCCTCCAGCACGATGCCGCCCTCGAGGAGGACGTCGGGCGAGGGCGCCTCGAGGACCACCAGGTCGGCCTCCTCGCCGCGGTACCAGTGGTCGGGCGTGAGGGTGGCGGTCGTGCCGTCGACCTCGGTCGCCACCCCGGAGAACGCGACCTGGACCGGCTCGAGGACCTCGGCCGAGAACTGCACGCACATCTGCATCATGTTCGGAGCCGGGAGCGTGAGGTCGAGCACCGTCGGCGGCTCCGCCGCCGTGCTCGGGTCGCGCCCGCGGTCGTCGTCGTCCCCGGAGGTCAGCGCCACGGCGCCACCCCCGACGACCGCCAGGGCAGCGACCCGAGCANACCGGGGACCGTGGTCCCGTCCTGCGCGTCGTCGTCCATCATCGTCGCCTCCACCAGGTCATCGATCCACGAGGCGGGCGCATCATCACGCGCCGGATCGGCTGCCTGCAGCCGGGCCTGGAGCTCGTCGTCCATCACCGCCTCCCTTCGCCTGGTTCCTGTCCGGCAGTGCCGGAGGTCTTTCGTCCGAGGTCGAGCGCGAGCCGCGACTTCGCACGGTGGAGCCGGATGCTGACCGCGTTGGCGCTCAGGCCGGTGACCGTCGCGATCTCCCGCGGCGCCAGGCCCTCCCAGGCCCAGAGCGTCACGACCTCCCGGTCCAGCGCTGCGAGCCGGGCCAGGGCCGCGTGCAGGTCGGCGTGCTCCGGGTCCTCGGCCGGCAGCGGCACCGGCGGGTCCATCCGGCTGATCCGCTCCACCAGGCTCAGCTGACGGCGTGCCGAGCGCCGGGCGTTGGCCAGGCAGCCGCGGGCGACCGCATAGGTCCACGGCAGCGGGTCGTCGACCGGTACGTCGTCGAGCCGGCGCCACAGCACGAGGAACACCTCGGCGACGACGTCGTCGACCAGGTCGGCCGGCGCCCGCCGGCAGACGTAGCGTCGTACCGGTTCACCGACCGCGTGCGCGATCCCCCGCATCCGGGCCTCGCGGTCGGTGCCTGCCATGGTGTCCACACTCCCACCTGTCCGGCACCTGGCCCGGTCTTTCACCGCCGTGGCGACTCAGGCGGGGCGCGCAGCCACCGCGTCCACCTCGACCAGCTGTCCCTCGTAGCCGAGGACGGCGACGCCGAGGAGCGTGCTCGGCGCGTCGTGGTCGCCGAACGCCTCCCGGACCACGCCCCAGGCCGCCACCAGGTCGGTCCGCTCGGAGGATGCGACGTAGACGGTCGACTTCGCGACGTCCGCCAGCGTGCAGCCGGCGGCCTCGAGCGCGGCCACGAGGTTCCCCATCACCACCTCCGCCTGCGCGACGACGTCGCCGCGATGGACGACCTCCCCGGCGTCGTCGAGCGGACACGCGCCGGCGGTGAACACCAGCTCCGCCACCCGCGCGGCGTAGGCGTAGGGGACGTCCTCGGTCAGGGCAGGTGCACGAAGGAGCTCGACGGCCATGGCGCCAGCCTGCCTCTCGATCCCAAGGCGACCAGCGAGGAGCACAAGGCACAGGGCCCCTCGCCGAAGCGAGGGGCCCTGTGGTGAAGCAGGTGGGCGGGACTCAGAAGTCCATGCCGCCCATGCCGCCGGTGGGGTCGCCCATGGGGGCGGACTTCTCCGGCTTGTCCGCGACGACAGCCTCGGTGGTGAGGAAGAGCGCCGCGATGGAGGCGGCGTTCTGCAGCGCCGACCGGGTGACCTTGGCGGGGTCGATGATGCCGTTGGCGATCATGTCGACGTACTCGCCGGTGGCCGCGTTGAGACCGTGACCGGCCTCGAGGCCGCGCACCTTCTCCGCCACGACGCCACCCTCGAGACCGGCGTTGACCGCGATCTGCTTGAGCGGGGCCTCGATGGCGACCTTGACGATGTTGGCACCGGTGGCCTCGTCGCCCTCGAGCTCGAGCTTGGCGAACGCGCCGAGCCCGGCCTGGACGAGCGCCACGCCACCGCCGGCGACGATGCCCTCCTCGACAGCCGCCTTCGCGTTGCGGACGGCGTCCTCGATGCGGTGCTTGCGCTCCTTGAGCTCGACCTCGGTGGCCGCGCCGACCTTGATGACGGCCACGCCGCCGGCCAGCTTGGCGAGGCGCTCCTGGAGCTTCTCGCGGTCGTAGTCGGAGTCCGACTTCTCGATCTCGGCACGGATCTGGTTGACCCGGCCCTCGATCTGGGCCGCGTCGCCCGCACCCTCGACGATGGTGGTCTCGTCCTTGGTGATGACGACCTTGCGGGCCTGGCCGAGCAGCTCGAGACCAGCGGTCTCCAGCTTGAGGCCGACCTCCTCGGAGATGACCTGGCCACCGGTCAGGATCGCGATGTCCTGGAGCATGGCCTTGCGGCGGTCACCGAAGCCCGGGGCCTTGACGGCGACGGACTTGAAGGTGCCACGGATCTTGTTGACGACCAGGGTCGAGAGAGCCTCGCCGTCGACGTCCTCGGCGATGATGACGAGCGGCTTGCCCGACTGCATGACCTTCTCCAGGAGCGGCAGCAGGTCCTTGACGTTGCTGACCTTGGAGTTGGCGATGAGGACGTAGGCGTCCTCGAGCACGGTCTCCATGCGCTCCGGGTCGGTCACGAAGTAGGCCGAGATGTAGCCCTTGTCGAACCGCATGCCCTCGGTGAGCTCGAGGTCGATGCCGAACGTGTTCGACTCCTCGACCGTGATCACGCCCTCCTTGCCGACCTTGTCCATCGCCTCGGCGATGGCGTCACCGACGGTGGTGTCGCCACCGGCGGAGATGGTCGCGGTGGAGGCGATCTGCTCCTTGGTCTCGATCTCCTTGGCCATGCCGAGCAGCTGCTCGGACACAGCGGCCACGGCGGCCTCGATCCCGCGCTTCAGGCCCATCGGGTTCGCACCGGCGGCCACGTTGCGGAGACCCTCGCGGACCATCGCCTGGGCGAGGACGGTCGCCGTCGTCGTACCGTCACCGGCGACGTCGTCGGTCTTCTTCGCGACCTCCTTGACCAGCTCGGCGCCGATCTTCTCGTAGGGGTCCTCGAGCTCGATCTCCTTGGCAATGGAGACACCGTCGTTGGTGATCGTGGGGGCACCCCACTTCTTCTCCAGGACGACGTTGCGGCCCTTCGGGCCGAGAGTGACCTTGACAGCGTCGGCGAGGGTGTTCATACCCCGCTCGAGACCGCGTCGGGCCTCCTCGTTGAAAGCAATCAGCTTCGCCATAACTCCTGCGATTCCTTCGCTAGAGATGTCTGTTGGACCCGGCTCGTCGCCCGCGACGGACGGCCAGACCGAACCGGCGGACCCTTCCCACCGACGCTGCTGACCTCGACTCCCCGAGTCAGGGATTTCTGTCACTCTCCTGATGAGAGTGCCAGCGTCATGTTTAGCACTCGACCCCTGCGAGTGCAAGCGGCGGGGTCACCGCCGGTCCGCCTGCCGGACGGTCAGGGACCGGTCGGCCGCGACCGCGACGAGGGCCAGCACGAGCATGAGGACCGTGACACCGAGGACGTTGAGCAGGACGACGCCGTACCCGTGCTCGACAACGTCGATGAACGGGTAGGGGTACCAGTCGACGAACGCGCCCCGGACCAGCGTGAGGACCAGCCAGCCGACAGGCACGACGAGGAACGGCAGCAGGTCCGCACGGGTCGCGCGCCCACGCGGGCCGAACCAGACCCAGCCGACCACCGCCAGCAGCGGGACGACGAGGTGGAGGAGCTTGTCGGCGACCAGGTCGGCACCGTGGAGGTCGAGCAGCGGGCGCAGCAGGAAGAAGTGGACGACGCCGCCCCCGAAGCAGATCACCACCGCGTCGAGCCGCAGCGCCCGCCAGACCCGGCTGTCGCGGTCGCGCCCGAACGCCAAGGTGGCGGCCGACCAGGCGACCAGGACGTTGCTCCAGATGGTGAGGTAGGACGCGAACCGCACCAGCCGCGTCACCAGGTCCGGCCGCGACGTCTCGTCGAGCACCCGACCGCCCTGGACCACCAGCACCAGCTGGAGCAGGACGGCCCCCGCGGCGACCGCGAACGTGACGAGGTGGAACCAGCGGGCTCGGGTCACCCGCTCAATCTAGGGCGGCGAAGCTCGCGACGTAGGACTCCTCGCCGGGCGTCCAGCCGACGACCTCGGACACCTGGAACAGGTCGGGGGTGCCGACGCGCCAGGCCAGCACGCGGGCGTCGTCGTGGCGGGACTCGAACAGGACGGTCTCCAGGTCGAGCCAGCCGACGACCGGGCAGCACTGGTTCCAGCGTCCGCCGCCGGTCTCGAACGGCATCGCGAGGAGGGTGTCGGGCTCGCTGTAGCCACCGGCCGCGACCGCGTCGACGCCCCTAACAGCTGCACCGTCCGGGGTGGTGACGGAACCCGCGAGGTGGCGCGCCTGCGCGCCGTAGTCCACCAGGCGCGCGACCCGGCCGTAGGGCTCGTCGCGTCGGGTCGGTCCGCGGTAGGACTCGGGGAGCTCGGAGGAGCTGTAGACGCGCCGACCTTCGGTCGTGTAGCGGGAGACGTCGAGGTCGATGCCGACGCTCGTCACCTCGATCAGGTCACCCTGCCAGCGTGCCTCGATGTAGGTGCGACCGAGGTCGAGCGTCGTCCACGTCGCCGTGCCGAAGTCGTAGATCTCCAGCGACTCGCTCTCGAGGAAGAACGCGTACCGCCCGTCCGGGGAGAGGCTCTCGGCGCTGACGATCGGCAACGGGATGTAGTTGCCGCTCCCGATGCTGATCGGCTCGACCCGGCTCGCGTCCATCGCGTAGGTCACGCCGTCCGATCCGAGCACGACCACGCCCTCGGGCGGTTCGCCGAAGCGGTGCCGGTCGTCGTCGACCTGGAACAGGGCGACCGCGCGGATCCCGGCCGGAAGCCCACCCCCGCGCGCCGACAGGTCGATCCGCTCCGGGAGTTCCGAGCCGGTCAGGCGCGGGAGATCGGCCTCCTGGTCGGCGGGTGGCGCCCACCAGACGGGTACGCCGCCGTAGGTCCCCGCACGTTCGGCCTTCGGCCCCGGCGCAGACTCGGTGGGGCTGGTCGCCGGTGGCGGCGGCGCCGGGTTGTCGTCGCCGCCGGTCACGACCGCGGTGGTCGCGCCGACGACGGCCACGACCGCGACCGCGGCGACGGCTGCGAAGGCAGCCGTGCGCCGGCTCCGGCGGACGGCGCTCGCTCGGCTCCACGCGTCGGCACCCAGGTCGATCGTGGTCACGTCGGCGACCCGCTCCTCGAGCAGCTCACGCAGGCGTTGGTCGGTCATCAGATCTCCTCGCGCAGCAGGTCGGCCAGCTCGGGCGCGGCCTCCCGCAGCCGCTTGAGCGCGAGGTGGGTCTGGCTCTTCACCGTGCCGACCGCGACACCGAGCAGCTCGGCGACGTCGCGCTCCGACAGGTCGTCGTAGAAACGGAGCACCACCACGGCCCGTTGCCGCGGCGTGAGGGCGGCGAGCGCCGCGTCGAGCAGGAGCCGCCGGTCGACCCCCGAGGCCGGGTCGGGCGTGCCGCGGTCCGCGGGCTCCGCGACGACCAGCTCGCGGCGGCGCTTGCGCCACCCCGAGATGTTGTCGCGCACGATGATCTGGCGCGCGTAGGCGTCGGGGTTGCCGTCCGCGAGCCGGCGCCAGCGCAGCGCGACCTTGGTCAACGCGTCCTGGACGAGGTCCTCGGCACGGTGGTGGTCACCGGTGAGGAGGAGCGCCGTGCGCAGCAGCGCCAGCTGGCGTTCGCCCGCCCAGCGGCGGAACGCCTCCTCGTCGCCTCGGATCTCGGTCACACCCCATCAACGCACACGCGGCCCGGGAGGTTGGAGGGTCCGCCGAATCAATCGTGCAGCCTCAGCGACGGAGCCGGGCGGCGACGACGTCGGCGAAGAGATCGGCGATCGACGGGTCGACGTCGAGGTAGAGGCCCGGCTCGATCAGCTCGAGCTCGCTGACCACCCACGCCCCTTGCCACGACATCAGGTCGACGCGCGCATAGGAGAGGTCGGCGTCGAGCCGCCCGCCCACGACCGCGACGGCCTGCTCGGCGACGGCCGCGCGACCCGGGTCGAGCGGGACCGGACGGCTGCTGCCGCCGTACTCCTCGTGGACGCGCACCTCGTCCCCGGCCACCGACTTGTCGACCTGGGCCACCGCCGTGCCGTCGAGGACGTAGACCGACGTCTCGCCGGCGGTGCGGACCGATGCGACCAGCGGCTGCACGACCCACGGCCCCGCGGCGAGCTCGAACAGACGGTGGTCGTCGATGCGATCGGCGACCACGACGCCGCGCCCGCCGGCCCCGGTCCGCGGCTTGATCACGACCTGGCCCCAGCGCTCGAGCGCGGCGGTCAGCCCGGCGACCAGGGCGGCGTCGTCGAGCAGCGCTGTCGGTACGACGGGCAGCACGCCGTCGAGCTCGACGAGGTAGCCCTTGTCGGCGTTCCAGGTGAACACGTCGGCCCCGTTGAGCAGCCGGCCTTCCCGCCCGACCTGCTGCGCCCAGGCGAGGAAGGCGGGCAGGCGCCGGTGGTAGTCCCAGGTCGAGCGCACCGCGACCAGGTCGGCCGCGGCCCAGTCCACCTCGGCGTCGTCCCAGCAGACCCAACGGGCGTCGATCCCCCGCGCCTCGAGGGCCGGGACCAGCACGGCGCCGCCGGGCTCGCCCTCGGGCATCAGGTCGAACGTGACGAGCAGGACGGTGGGCACCGCGGCACCCTACGACGTGAGCGGCGCGTGGTGGCCGAACGGCACCTCGTCGCGCACGCCGAGCGCGGCGAGCACCGACGGGACGAGCGCCTTGGCGGTGCGCTTGTAGCCGAGCGCGCTCGGGTGGAACCGGTCGAGGCTGAACATCTCCTCGGGGTTGGTGATGAAGAACGGGCCGACGACCGTCGCCAGCGTCACGGCGTGCGCACCGGCGCGGATCGCGGCCTCGCGCTGGGCCGCGGCGAGCTGGCGCGACATCCGCGAGCCGAGCGCACGCAGCGGCTGCGGGACCTCGCGCAGGGCGCCGAGGTCGGGGCAGGTGCCGACGACGACGACCGCGCCGCGGGCACGTAGCCGGGTGATGGCGGCCTCCAGGTGCTGCACCGAGTCGACCACCGGCACCCGGTGGGTGACGTCGTTGCCCCCGATCACGATGACCGCCACGTCGGGGCGGTACGACGACGGCAGGCGGTCGATCTGGCCGGCGAGCGCCGAGGACTCCGACCCGACCACCGCCGCGGTCCGCAGCTCGACGGAGCGGTGCAGCTCCTTGGCCACCCCACGGGCGATCCGCGCCCCGAGCGTGTCCTTGCGCCGCTCGGCGCCGAGGCCCGCCGCGATCGAGTCGCCGAGCAGGACCAGGTGCAGCGGGTCGCCGTACACCTTCTTCCAGACGCGGTCCGCGTCGATCGCGTCCTCCCCCAGCGGCTTCCCGATCCGCCGCCGCGCGATCGCCGCCTGCCGCCGCAGCAGCTCCCGCCCGCCATGGGCGCCGGCGAAGGCGAGACCTGCTGCTGCCACGGCCACGCCGGCCGCCGTCCGTGTGCGATTCACGGCCCCTGTCCATCAGATCCACCTGAACCGATGGTGGCGCCGCGGTGGAGGTGCGATGTCGAAGTGGTGCCTCAGCCGACGAGGATCTCCGGCTCGTGGGTGACCGGGAAGCTCACCGAGGCGGCGATGAAGCAGTTCTCGCTGGCCTCGTGGTGGATGGTCCGCGCCAGCTCGGCGTGGGCGGGGTCGGCGATCGTGACCCGCGGCCGGAGCACGACGGAGGTGAACCGACCGCCCTGGCCGACCTGGCTCATCGTGCCGACCGGGTGGTCGTCGTACGCCGTCACGACGATGCCGTGGTTGACCGCCGAATGGAGGTAGGACAGCAGGTGGCACTGCGACAGCGCGGCGAGGAGCAGCTCCTCGGGGTTCCAGCGGGTGCGGTCGCCGCGGAAAGTCGGGTCGGCCGAGCCGAGCAGGTCGGGCTTGCCGTCGGCGGTGAGCAGGCAGTCGCGGCTGTAGTCGCGATAGCCGCTCGTGCCGGTGCCCCGGTTGCCCTGCCAGGTCACGCCGAGCGCGTAGTGGTGGTCGGTCACCGACGTAGTCTCGCGTCCCGCCGGAATTCGGGACAAGAACGTGTTCCACCCGGCAGGCTGGCTCGGTGACCAGCACCACACCTCGCCCCCTCAACCTCGCTGACGTGCTCGAGGCGATGGCCGACACGATCCCCGACCGGGCCGCCGTCTTCACCATGGACCGGGTCTACAGCTATGCGGACATCGACGACCGCGCGACCCGGCTCGCCAACCACCTGGTGTCCCTCGGCGTCGAGCCGGGCGAGCACGTGGCCGTCCACGCCAGCAACCGGATCGAGTGGGTCGATGCTCTCTACGGTTGCCTGAAGGCCCGAGCCGTGCCGATCAACATCAACTACAAGTACCTGCACGAGGAGCTCTCGTACCTCTACGAGAACGCCGACTGCGTCGCCGCGATCGTCGCGCCCGAGCACGTCGAGACCGTCCGGGCGCTCGACGTTCCCCTGCTCCGCGACCTGATCGTCCTCGACGAGGGGTACGACGCTGCGCTGGCCGCGGCGTCGCCGCAGCGCCAGGTGGCCGGTCGGAGCCCGGAGGACCACTACGTCCTCTACACCGGCGGGACCACCGGGAACCCGAAGGGCGTGATCTGGCGCAACGACGACATCATCCGCGCCGCCCTCAACGCCGCTCGCTACGGCGCCCCGATCGAGTCGGTCGAGCAGCTCGCCGCGGAGGCGGCGGCCAACGAGAACCCGATGGTGCTCCTGGCCTGCGGTCCGATGATGCACGGTGGCAGCCAGTGGATCCTCGGCAACGGCCACGTCGCCGGCTACACCGTGGCCCTCTACACCGAGACCAGCTTCGACGCGACGCGGATCCTCGACCTGGTGGAGAAGGCCGGGGTGAACTCGCTGACGTTCCTCGGGGACGCGATGGGGCGCCCCGTCGCCGAGGCCATCCTCGCCGCGCCGGACCGGTGGGACCTCTCCAGCCTCGCGGCGGTGTCGAACGGTGCCGCTCCCCTGTCAGACGGCGTTCGGGAGCAGATCCGGCGCGCCCTCCCGGGCCGTTTCATCCTGGACTCCTACGGCGCGTCCGAGTCGGGCGCCACGGGCTCGCGCATCGACGACGGCACCGGAGCCGCCACCGGCGCTCCCCGGTTCGACGTGTCCGACCAGGTCGAGGTGTTCGACAGCAGCTTCGAGCCGTGTCCACCGGGCGTCGACGGCATGCTCGGCCGGTCCGGCCCGGTGCCCCTCGGCTACTACAAGGACCCGGCCAAGACGGCCGCGACGTTCCGCGAGATCGACGGCGTCCGCTGGGCGATCCCCGGCGACTTCGCGCGACGCGAGCAGGACGGATCGGTGACCGTGCTCGGGCGGGGCTCCGTGTGCATCAACACGGGCGGGGAGAAGGTGCACCCCGAGGAGATCGAGGCAGTTCTGCTGCGCCATCCCGACGTCTTCGACGCGGCCGTGGTCGGGACGCCCCACGAGCGGTGGGGACAGCAGGTGACGGCGCTGGTCAAGTCCCGTGAGGGTGCACCGGTGACGGCGGACGTGCTGCTCGAGCACTGCCGCACGCTGGTCGCCAACTACAAGGTGCCCAAGGCCGTGCTGTTCGTCGATGAGGTGCCGCGGACGGCGGTCAGCAAGGTCGACTACGCCGCGACCGCGACGCTCGCGGCCGAGCTGCTCGGCTGATCCCGCGCCCGGTCGCAGTGGTCACCGCGCCAGGCGGCCGGCGTACGCGACGTCGAAGCCGGCGCACAACGGTGCGTACCAAGCGGGCAGCCGCGAGTCGTGGCTCGGCCCCTGGAGGAAGTCGAAGAGTGCGTGCGACGCCCAGCCGGCCGCGACGATGCGGCGGCCCGCGGCGCTGTCGGCCCTCACGGCCGCGGCGGTCAGCGCGGTGGTCGCCAGCACGACGCCGGCCTCGACCCCGAGACCGGGGCCGACCTCGCGACGGGCGGCCGGATAGATCACGGCGGCACCCACCAGGGCGGCACCCGCGGCGGCGACGCCGGCGCGGCCGTCGAACCGGCGGACGGCGTGGGCCGATGCCCAGCCCAGCACCGCTCCGGCGACGAGGGCAGGGGCGGAGCGGGCGGTGCTCATCGGATCAGGAGCCGCCGGCGACGGCGGGGATGACCGAGATCTCGGTGCCGTCGGGGGTCGGGGTGAGCAGGTCGTCCTGGAACCGCACGTCGTCGTTGCCGACGTAGACGTTGACGAACCGGCGCAGCTTGCCGTCCTCGTCGAGGATCCGGCCCTTGACCCCGGGGAAGCGGGCGTCGAGGTCGTCGAGGACCTCGGCCAGGTTGGCGCCGGTGGCGCTGACCTCGCTGTCGCCGCCGGTGTAGGTGCGCAGGATCGTCGGGATCCGGACGCTGACGCTCATTCGCTGCTCGCTTTCGCTGGGGTGGGTGTCAGAGGCCCGTGGCCTTGAAGGCGGAGTACGTCGGCGCGATCGTCGCGGCCGCTCCCACCTGGCCGGACACGGCGTCGAGGGTCTTGAGGCCGTGGCCGGTGTTGATCACCACGGTCTCCTTGGTCGGGTCGAGGACGCCGGTCTCCACGAGCTTCTTGGTGACCGCGACCGTGGTGCCGCCGGCGGTCTCGGTGAAGATGCCCTCGGTGCGGGCGAGCAGCACGATGCCCTCGCGGATCTCGTCGTCGGTGACCTCCTCGACGGCACCGCCGGTACGACGGGTGATGTCGAGGACGTAGATGCCGTCGGCCGGGTTGCCGATCGCGAGGCTCTTGGCGATCGTGTCGGGCTTGACCGGGCGGATCGCGTCGGTGCCGTTCTTGAAGGCGGTCGCGACCGGGCCGCAGCCCTCGGCCTGCGCGCCGAAGATGCGGTAGGGCTTGTCCTCGACCAGGCCGAGCTTGATGAGCTCCTGGAAGGCCTTGTCGACCTTGGTGAGCTGGGAGCCGGACGCCACCGGGATGACGACCTGGTCGGGGATCCGCCAGCCGAGCTGCTCGGCGATCTCGTAGCCCAGAGTCTTGGAGCCCTCGGCGTAGTAGGGGCGGACGTTGACGTTGACGAACGCCCAGCCCTCCTCCTCGCCGGCGATCTCCGAAGCGAGCTTGTTGACGTCGTCGTAGTTGCCCTCGACGGCGACGAGGTTCTCGGTGAAGATCGCGGAGTTGACCTGCTTGGGCTGCTCGAGGTTGCTCGGGATGAAGACGACGGTCTTGATCCCGGCACGGGCGCCGGCGGCAGCGACCGCGGTGGCGGGGTTGCCGGTCGAGGGGCAGGCGAAGACCTTCGCGTCGAGCTCGCGGGCGGCGCTCAGCGCGCACGCGACGACGCGGTCCTTGAACGAGTTGGTCGGGTTGGTCGAGTCGTCCTTGACCCAGAGGTTCTCGATACCGAGCTCGCGGCCGAGGTTGTCGGCGCGGAGCAGCCGGGTGAAGCCGGGCTCGGTGTTGGGGCTGGACTCGATGTCGGTCGGCACCGGCAGCAGTGCCTTGTAGCGCCAGATGTTGCGCGGACCGGCCTCGATCTCCTCGCGGGTGATCGCCGGGAACTCGTAGGTGATCTCCAGCGGGCCGAAGCACTCCGGACACGCGTAGAACGGGCCGAGCGCCACCTGGTGGCCACACTCGCGACAGGCGAGCGCCACGGCATTGCCGAAGGCGCCCTCACGCGGACCGGACGCCGGGGTGTCGACCTGACGGTCGACCTCGGTGACGACAGCGCTCACAGTTTCCTCCTTCTCATCTGCCCCGCCGCGTCGGTCGCACCGGGTCGGATTTGGCACCGTTTCCACCGTTCCGTCCCCGTCGGCGGATACCGTGCCGGGTGGTGGAGGTAGGTGGCGGTTGCCGGGACTTCGCAGGGCCGTTCCCTCAGTCCCTCTGGATGAGCAGCACCCAAACTATCGGCAGGGACACCCTCCCTCCCAATCCAGATCCCGACATGCGAGACGCATGTCCATCATTCGAGATGAATCAGTAGCTCGACGCGGCTTGCTGGATGTCGAGGCGCAGCTGTCGCAACAGCGCGACGACGCCCGCGGGGCCGCGGACGACGATGTCCGCGAGCGGGAGGAGCGCGCTCTGCTCCTGGGAGGCGGAACAGACGCGGAGCGCCGCTACGCCCTGCTTGGCCAGGTCCGCGACAGCCTCGAACGCCTCCAGGTCACCCAGGTCGTCCCCGGCGAAGAGGAAGCCCTGGGCGTCGAGCTCGGCGGCGAGCTTCTCCACCACCATCCCCTTGTGGGCGCCGGGCGAGCGCACCTCGATCACGTTGCGCCCCGGCTCGATCACCATGCCGTGGCGCTCGGCCAGCGCTCGCAGCGGCGGCAGCAGCCGCTCGAAGGAGGCCTGCGGGTCCGGGAGGCGGCGGGTGTGCACCGCGACGGCGAGGCCCTTGTCCTCGACGAACGCGTCGGCGGCACCTGCGATGCGGAGGGTGCGAGGCAGGTCACGCTCGAAAGTCGCCAGCCCCCGGGGCGGACGTGGCCCGACGATCCTCCGGTGCCGCGAGGACCAGCGCTCGTTGCCGTACTGGCCGAAGAGGAACAGCTCCTTGCCGACCGCCTGGATCGCGTCGCCGACCTCCTCGAGCCCACCGAGGTCGAGCGCCTGCCGCGCCGGGCGGCCGGTGATCACGGCGATCGCCGCGACCTGGGGCGCCAGGTCGACGAGGACCTCGGCCGCGTCGGGGTGGATGTGCGCCCGTCCCGGGTCGTCCACGATCGGCGAGAGGGTGCCGTCGAAGTCGAGGCCGATGATGGTGCGACCGGCTACGCGGACGATGTCCGCGTAGCGATGCTCACCCTCAGCCGTCGAGAACTGCACGCGACCATCCCATCACGAAACCCCTGGTACCCGGGTTTCGGCAGGGTGAACTGAGTGCCGATCGGGTGATCGGCAGTCGTTCAGGCCAGGTCGCCGGTGAGGATGACGGTGAGGTTGGTGTCACTCATCGCCGGGTCGGCCGCGACGATCCGCTGGATGCCGAGGTCGAGGGCGAGCTTCTGGGCGGCGTCGCGCTTGCCGGGCGGGAAGTAGACGGTGGTCGCCGGGATCGTGCCGTACCAGTTGTCGGCCGCGACCGCGTTCCACCCGATCTCCTGGACCTGGGTGAGGACCTCGCCCGCGAGCCCGGCGATGCTGGTGTTGTTGAACACGACCACGCCGTAGTCGGCGCGCTCGACCGGGGGCTTGGTCTTCTTCGGCTCGAGCGGCTCGGAGGTCTCGGTCTCGGTCGGCTCGTCGGTCGGGGAGGTGACCTCGTCGTCGTCCTGCGGGGTCTGGGTGGGGGTCGTCTCGTCGGGGGAGGAGGACGAGGTCTGGATCTCGCGCTCCTCGGGCTCGGCGCCGCGCGTCGCGACGAACGCGAAGGCGGCGACGGCCACGGCGACGATGCTCAGCCAGACGACCGGCGAGGGCAGGACGGCGCCCCGCTCGTTGCGCTGGGTCCGGTCCGTGGGGGAAGGGTGACCGGTCATGGGATCAGACCTCGAAGCCCAGGCGGCGGGCGGAGCGCTGACGCTGGCGCTGGGAGCGCAGCCGGCGAAGCCGCCGGACGAGCAGCGGGTCGGCGGCCAGGGCCTCCGGGCGGTCGATCAGGGCGTTGAGGACCTGGTAGTAGCGCGTCGAGCTCATGTCGAACTTGTCGCGGACGGCCGTCTCCTTGGCGCCGGCGTACTTCCACCACTGGCGCTCGAACTCCAGGATCTCGCGGTCGCGGTCACTGAGCTGGTCTCCGGGCGCGGTCGCGGTCGCGCCGTGCCCGTCCAGGGACGGGATGCTCCGCTGCGGGTCCATGCGTTCTCCCCAGGTCGACAGTGGTCTCGGACCTACTGTAGACGCCGAATCACACGGATGTCATTCGGCCCGCCGACGTGTCTCGTCCCGACGCCGCTACCTTGTCCCCCGGGGAGGAAGCACTGCGGACGAAAGGCGCTCCATGGCAGGGCCGATCGGTCGGATCACCCGGCACACCCAGAACCTGCTCGAGGTCGCACGCTACGGCGGTCTGCGCACCGGCGAGCTGCCCTCGGCGTTCGAGGTCGCGGACCGCGGTGTCCACCACCGGCTCCGCCGCTACGAGACCGACCTGCCCGCCGATGCGCCCTCGGTCGTCCTCGTGCCGCCGCTCATGGTGAGCTCTGAGGTCTTCGACGTCTCCCCGCAGGCCAGCGCGGTCCGCACCCTGGCCGCGGACGGAGTGCAGCCGTGGGTAGTGGACTTCGGCTCCCCCGAGCACGAGCCCGGGGGCCTGGAGCGCACCATCGAGGACCACGTCCTCGCCGTCGACCAGGCCGTCGACTTCGTCCTGCGCGAGACCGGCCGTCCGGTCCACCTCGCCGGCTACTCCCAGGGCGGCATGTTCTGCTACCAGACCGCGGCCTACCGCCGCAGCGAGGGCATCGGCAGCATCACGGTCTACGGCTCGCCCGTCGACATGCACGGAACGACCCCGTTCAAGGTGCCGACGCAGGTGGCGACCACCGGTGCCCGGCTCCTCAGCGGTACGGCGAACCGCTACTCGCTCCCCGGCTGGATGACCCGCACCGGGTTCCGCGCCCTCGACCCGATCGGCGCGGTCACCGGCCAGATCGCCTTCCTCTGGGCGCTGCACGACCGCGAGGCGCTGCTGCCGCGCGAGGGTCAGCGCCAGTTCCTCATGCGCGACGGCTGGGTCGCCTTCCCCGGTCCGTCCCTGTCCTACGTGCTCGAGCAGTTCGTCCTGCACAACCGGATGCTGAGCGGCGGCTTCTCGGTCGCGGGACGCGCGGTGTCGCTGGCCGACATCGACGTCCCGGTCCTCACCATCGTCGGCGAGGTCGACGAGATCGCGCCGGCGGGGACGGTCCGGGCGATCCGCCAGGCCGCGCCGCGGGCCGACGTCCACGAGCTCAGCATGCGCGCCGGCCACTTCGGCCTGGTGGTCGGCTCGTCCTCGATCGCCCACACCTGGCCGGCCACCGCCGCGTGGGTGAAGTGGCGCGAGGGGCTCGGCGACCTGCCCGAAGCGGTCGTCGCCGTGCCGCGCACCGAGGGCACGGCCGCCCCGCGCGAGCGGCTCGAGCACAACCTGGAGCTGGCGGGCAGCATCGCCGAGCAGACCGCCCGCCGGATCGCCGCCGAGGCCGCCCACCCGGTCCGCCGGATCCAGCGGCTCTTCACCCCCGCGGCCCAGATCCCGCGCGTCGCGCGCGCCGTCGGCCTGCGCGGCAGCACCCACGAGTCGCTGGCGACGGTGTTCGACCGCCGGGCCTCGCACTCCTCCGCCACGGTCGGCTTCCTCTTCGAGGGCCTCGTCTACGACTACGGCGTCATCAACGACCGGGTGGACCGGATCGTCCGGGGCCTCGTCATCGACGGGGTGGAGCCGGGCAACCGGGTCGGCGTGCTCATGGCGACCCGCCCGACCGCGCTGGCGCTGATCATCGCGCTCAACCGGATCGGAGCCGTCGCCGTCCTCCTCCGGCCGGACGGCGACTCCGCCCGTGAGGCCGAGCTCGGCGAGGTCACCCGGGTCTACACCGACCCCGCCCACGAGGCGCTCCGGCCGGCCGGGGTGCCCGGCAAGGTCTTCCTGCTCCGCGGCGGCGCCGAGCCCGCCGACGGGATCAACGACCTCGAGGTCAAGGAGCAGGACGCTCCCCCGATGCCGAAGTGGTACCGGCGCAACGCCGGCCGCGCCGACGACCTCGCGTTCGTGTTCTTCCGCGGGCACGGCGAGCGGACCCGCCTGGTCCGGGTGACCAACGGGCGGTGGGCGCTCACGGCATACGGCACGGCGTCGTCCGCGCAGCTCTCCGACCGCGACACCCTGTTCTCGGTCAGTCCCCTGCACCACCCGGCCGGCCTGCTGACGTCGATCGGCGGCGCGGTCGTCGGCGGCTCCCGGATCGCGATGCTCAGCGACCTCGACCCGGAGACGTTCTGGGCCGAGGCCCGTCGGTACGGCGTGACCGCCGTCTCCTACACGTGGACCCAGCTCAACGCCCTCGTCGAGGCGCCGCCCAACCCGGCCGAGCGTGACCACACCATCCGGCTGTTCTTCGGGTCCGGCCTGCCACGCGGTCTCTGGAGGCGCGCGACCGAGCGGTTCGCCCCCGCCGGCGTCCTCGAGATGTGGGCCTCCAGCGAGCTGGGCGCGATCCTCGGCAACGTCGCCGGGAACAAGATCGGATCCGTGGGCCGCCCGCTGCCCGGGTCCGCACGGATCCGGCTCGCGCGCTACGACCTGGCCGCGGGCGAGGTCGTCCGCGACGACGCAGGATTCGTGGTCCCGGCCGCCGCGGGCGAGCTCGGCCTCCTGATGACCACGGACAAGGCCAACGTCGCCGGGCGGGAGCCGCAGACCGACGTCTTCGCGCCCGGGGACAACTGGCACGCCACGGCGAGCCTGTTCCGTCGCGACGCCGACGGCGACTACTGGCTCGAGGGGATGGTCGACGAAGTGGTCCGCACCGCGGCCGGCCCGGTCCTGCCGGCCCCCGTCGCGGCCGTCTTCGAGGAGCTGCCCAACGTGGTCTCGGCGGTCGCCTACCCGCTGACCGATCCGAGCGGCGCCGAGGTCGTGGCGGTCGCCCTGTCGACCCGCAAGGGGGTCGGCGCGGCAACGCTCACGGCCGCCGCGTGGCGGCTGCCCGCGGGGAACCGCCCCTCCATCGTGCAC
>NZ_JACEFC010000010.1 GCF_014180715.1 Nocardioides stalactiti
CGGCCTGCGGTACGCCGGCGTCGACCCGCGCGAGACGCTGCGGGCAGCCGTCCCCGACCCGGCGGAGGTCGCGGAGATCGTCAGCGGCCTCGACCGCCTCGACGCCGCCTCCCCCGTCGGTCCGTGGACCCGCGCCACGCTGCGCCTCATCGACCGCCATCCCGAGGTGCGGGCCCCCGAGCTGGCCGCCCAGGTCGACCGGCCGACGGCCGAGTTCAAGCGCGACGTCCGCAAGCTCAAGGAGCGCGGCCTCACCGAGTCGCTCGCGATCGGCTACCGGCTCTCGCCCCGCGGCGAGGCGGTGCTCGACCACGAGGACGGCCCGCGCGAGCGGGCACCGCGCCGGGAGGGCACGCCCCTGCCGCGCACCATCGGCGCGCCTGCTACCCGCGCCCTGCGCGCGGTCGACGTCCACACCCTCGAGCAGGCGGCCACCTGGACCCGCGCCGACCTGGCCGCCCTCCACGGTGTCGGCCCGATCGCGCTGGATCGGATGGAGGCGGCGCTCGGCGAGCTCGGCCTGGGCTACGCCGACAGCCAGGGCTAGGCGTTGGAGCCGAGGTCGAGCTGGGCGGTACCGCCCGCGCACGAGCCGAACGGCTCCGGAGCGGTCTCGCCCGCGCCGTAGGCGTCGAGGAACAGGCCGATCCGCGGGTCGTCCGGCCCGACCAGCGCGAGCTGGCGGCCCCAGACGGTGATCACAGCGGGCGCCTCCTGGTCCGGGACGGGCGACATGATCCCGTTGGCGGGCAGCTGGGCGGCGAGCTCGTCGACGCCGGCCGGGTCCACGAGGTCGGGCCGGTAGGTGATCCAGACCGAGCCGTGCTCGAGGTCGTGCACCGCGTTCTCGTCGGGGACCGGGACGTCGTAGACGCCGCAGTCGAGCCAGGCGTCGAAGTGGTCGCCGCCGACGGGAGGGGTCTGCGGGTAGTCGACGTCCTCGCGCACGTGGAACGGCTGGACGTCGTACTCCTCGACGAGGTCGAGGTTGCTCGTGTCGACCGTCGAGGACGGGCCCGCCGTCGACCGGCTGCCCTCGTCGTCGTCGCCGAGCAGCACCAGCGGGAGCACGACGGCGGCGGCCACCACCAGCAGCCCGGCCACGCCCGCGACGACGACCGGGAGCGTACGACGCGGCGACTCCGGGGGCTCCTCCACGCGCACACCGTAGTCGCGGTCAGCGGAAGACGTGGTACTCCCCCTTGCCGAGGAAGAAGCCGGCGTCAGCCGCACGGTCGATGCAGGTGACCCCGAACGACTCGGCCGCGCAGGTGACCTCACCGCTCACCACGACTCCGGGCGCGCCGACCACCTCGGCGCCCGGTTCGCGGATGGTGTCTGCGTTGCACACAGGGCGGGGCCGTCCCTCGAAGGTCTCGATCCGGCCGACCCGGTCCGTCGAGTCGGCGCCGCACACGTCCGGGTCGTTGATGAAGCCGTTGCCCAGCTCGCAGGTCGGGCCGATCACGGGGTCGTCGAGGAGGCAGTAGACGTCGTCGCCCCGCCCGCCCGACCCGTCGGTCCGGGTCACGAACCGGGTCGCGAACACCGTCGGCCCCTGGGTCGCGGTGGCGTTGATCCGGTCGATGGCGTCCTCGTAGGAGGTCGGACCGGCGGCCCGGTCGGGCGGCGGGGCCGAGGTCGGTGCCTGGTCGGTCGAGCCGTCGGTCGTCTCCCCGCCGGTCGCCTCGGTGGTCGCCTCGCTCGTCGCCTCCGTGGTCGCGGGAGCGGTCGCGGAGGTCTCGGGCGTCGCGGAGGACGCCGTCGGGCTGGTGGTCACCGACGGCTGCGTGGTGATGGTCGGGACGTCGTCGGCGTCATCACCGCCGGAGCCCCCGCCGACACCGCAGCCGACGAGCGCCGTCAGCGCGAGGAGCAGTGCCGCCGTACCCCCGAGCCGCGTCCACGTCGCCATGCGCCCATGGTGGCAACAGAGAAGCCCGATGGCCCGCCACCACGCGGGTGACGGGCCATCGAAGGAGGATCTGAGCGTCGGTCAGCCGCGCAGCAGGTTGCGCAGCACGAACTGCATGATGCCGCCGTTGCGGTAGTAGTTCGCCTCACCGGGGGTGTCGATCCGGACGACCGCGTCGAACTCCACGTCGTCCGCCTTGACCTTCACCGTGGACGGCGTGGTGCCGTCGTTGAGCGCGGTGATGCCGGTGATCGAGAACGTCTCCTCGCCGGTCAGGCCGAGCGACGCGGCGGTCTGGCCCTCGGGGAACTGCAGCGGGATGACGCCCATGCCGATCAGGTTGGAGCGGTGGATCCGCTCGTAGGACTCGGCGATGACGGCCTTGACGCCCAGCAGCGAGGTGCCCTTGGCCGCCCAGTCGCGCGACGAGCCCGAGCCGTACTCCTTGCCGGCCAGGACGACCAGCGGGATGCCGGCGGCCTGGTAGTTGACCGACGCGTCGTACACGGTCGTGACCGGGCCGTCGGCGACGGTGAAGTCACGGGTGAAGCCGCCCTCGGTGCCCGGCGCGATCTGGTTGCGCAGGCGGATGTTGGCGAACGTGCCGCGGATCATGACCTCGTGGTTGCCCCGGCGCGAGCCGTAGGAGTTGAAGTCACGGGCCGTCACACCGTTGTCGGTGAGGTACTTGCCCGCGGGCGAGTCGGCCTTGATCGAGCCGGCCGGCGAGATGTGGTCGGTGGTGACCGAGTCGCCGAGGCTGAGCAGGACGCGGGCACCGGCGATGTCGGTGACCGGGGTCGGCTCGTCGGGCATGCCGTCGAAGTAGGGCGCCTTGCGGACGTAGGTCGACTTCTCGTCCCACGTGAAGGTGTTGCCCTCCGGCGTCGGGAGCGAGCGCCAGCGGTCGTCGCCAGCGAAGACGTCCTTGTAGGACTCACCGAACATCTCGGAGTTGATGGCGCCGGCGATGGTCTCCTCGATCTCGGCCGGGGTCGGCCAGATGTCCTTGAGGAAGACGTCGTTGCCGTCGGTGTCCTGCCCGATCGGGTCCTTGAAGAGGTCGACCTTCATGTTGCCCGCGATGGCGTAGGCGACCACCAGCGGCGGCGAGGCCAGGTAGTTCATCTTGATGTCGGGGCTGATCCGACCCTCGAAGTTGCGGTTGCCCGAGAGCACCGAGACGACGGCGAGGTCGTTGTCGTTGATCGCGGTCGAGACCTCGGGGATGAGCGGACCCGAGTTGCCGATGCAGGTGACGCAGCCGTAGCCGACCAGGTTGAAGCCGAGCTTGTCGAGGTACGGCGTGAGGCCGGCCTTCTCGTAGTAGTCCGACACGACCTGCGACCCGGGTGCGAGCGTGGTCTTGACCCACGGCTTGCGGGTGAGGCCCTTCTCGACCGCCTTCTTCGCGAGCAGGGCGGCGCCGATCATGACCGACGGGTTCGAGGTGTTGGTGCAGGAGGTGATCGAGGCGATCGTGACCGCACCGTTCTCCAGCTCGAAGGAGGTGCCGTCGGCCAGGGTCACCGGGATCTTCGCGTCGACGTTGCTGCTGTAGCCCTTGACGTCCTCGGCGAAGTGCGTCGCGGCAGCGGTGACCTCGATCCGGTCCTGCGGACGCTTCGGGCCGGCGATCGACGGGACGACGGAGGCGAGGTCGAGCTCGAGCTTCTCGGAGTAGCGCGGCTCGGCATCGGGGTCGAGCCAGAGGCCCTGCTCCTTCGCGTAGGTCTCGACGAGGGCGAGCTGCTCCTCGGAGCGACCGGTGAGGCGCAGGTAGGTGATCGTCTCGCCGTCGATCGGGAAGACCGCGATCGTGGAGCCGAACTCCGGCGACATGTTGCCGATCGTGGCGCGGTTGGCCAGCGGCAGCGCCGAGACGCCCGGACCGTAGAACTCGACGAACTTGCCGACCACGCCGTGCTTGCGGACCATCTCGGTGATGGTGAGCACCAGGTCGGTGGCGGTGGATCCGGCCGGCAGCTCGCCGGAGAGCTTGAAGCCGACGACCCGCGGGATGAGCATCGAGACCGGCTGGCCGAGCATCGCGGCCTCCGCCTCGATGCCGCCGACGCCCCAGCCGACGACGCCGATGCCGTTGACCATGGTGGTGTGGGAGTCGGTGCCGACGCAGGTGTCGGGGTAGGCCAGCAGCTCGCCGTCGACCTCGCGGGTGAAGATCGTCCGCGCCAGGTGCTCGATGTTGACCTGGTGGACGATGCCGGTGCCCGGCGGGACGACCTTGAAGTCGTCGAAGGCGCCCTGGCCCCAGCGGAGGAACTGGTAGCGCTCGCGGTTGCGCTCGTACTCGATCTCGACGTTGCGGGCGAACGCCTCGGGCGTGCCGAACACGTCGGCCATGACGGAGTGGTCGATGACCATCTCGGCCGGGGCGAGCGGGTTGATCTTGGTGGCGTCGCCGCCGAGGTCCGCCATGGCCTCGCGCATGGTGGCGAGGTCGACGACGCAGGGCACGCCGGTGAAGTCCTGCATGATCACGCGCGCCGGCGTGAACTGGATCTCCTTGTCGGGCTGGGCGGTCTCGTCCCAGCCGGCGAGGGCCTTGATGTCGGCGGCCGTGATGTCCGCGCCGTCCTCGGTCCGCAGGAGGTTCTCCAGCAGGACCTTCAGGGAGAACGGGAGGCTCTCCACGTCGATGCCGTCACCCTTGACCGCATCGAGGCGGAAGATCTCGTAGGACTTGCCGTCCACGTCCAGGGTGCTCTTCGCGCCGAAGCTGTCCTTGCTGGCCATCCGGGTCTCCGTCCTCGTCGACATCTCGGTCGTCGGTAGGTCTGCCTGCCCATCCTGCCGCCGCGACCTGCCGGGGGGATAGTGAGGCTCGCCTAAGTCTCGCCTGATGTCGGATCGTTCGATATCTCTTGATATCAAGATACATGAGGTCGAGCGAGTTTTCCACCGTTTCTCGACCCGTGGGCGTGTCTCAGATCGGTCTCACAAGGCCCGGCATCGGGTGCGCTGCGGACGGACCGCTCCTTAGCCTCAGCCCGTGAGCGAAGCGCAGCAGAGCAGCGAGGCCGCCGCCCCGCGCCACCTCCAGGTGGTACGACCGGTGGCGCCGTCGTGGCCCGGGCTCCTGTCCCGGCGCGAGGCCGACGTGCTGCGC
Source organism: Nocardioides stalactiti (assembly GCF_014180715.1). Lineage (GTDB taxonomy): Bacteria > Actinomycetota > Actinomycetes > Propionibacteriales > Nocardioidaceae > Nocardioides > Nocardioides stalactiti. The sequence continues at coordinate 5,046 of NZ_JACEFC010000010.1, forward strand.
CTGCTGGCCGAGGGCCAGTCGACGACCGAGATCGCACGCACCCTCTTCATCTCCCCCGCCACCGTGAAGTGCCACGTGGCGCGGCTGATCGCCAAGGTCGGCGTCCGCGACCGCGTCCAGCTCGTCGTCGCCGCCTACCGCAGCGGGTTCGTCCCGGTCTCGACCGCCTCCGAGAACTGGGTCGTGTAGAGCTCCTCGTAGCGACCACCGGCGGCGAGCAGCTCGAGGTGGGTCCCCTGCTCGGCGATCACGCCGTCCTCGATCACCAGGATCAGGTCGGCGCTGCGGATCGTCGAGAGCCGGTGCGCGATGACCAGCGCCGTGCGCCCCGCGAGCACCTCGCCGAGGGCGGCCTGCACCGCCGCCTCGGACGTCGAGTCGAGCGACGCCGTCGCCTCGTCGAGGACGACGACCCGCGGGCGCTTGAGGAGGAGCCGCGCGATCGTGAGCCGCTGGCGCTCGCCCCCGGAGAGCCGGTAGCCGCGCTCCCCCACCACCGTGGCCAGCCCGTCGGGGAGCGACCGCACGAGGTCGGCCAGCCGGGCCCGCGCGAGGGCGTCCCACACCTCCTCCTCGGTCGCGTCGGGGCGTGCGAACAGCAGGTTGTCGAGGATCGAGTCGTGGAAGAGGTGACCGTCCTGGGTGACCATGCCGACGGTGTCGCGGATCGACTCCGCGGTCAGGTCGCGGACGTCGACGCCGGCCAGGCGGACGGCGCCCGAGTCGACGTCGTACAGGCGCGAGACGAGCTGGGCGATCGTGGACTTGCCGGCCCCCGAGGACCCCACCAGGGCGATGACCTGGCCCGGCTCGGCGTGCAACGTGATCCCGTGCAGGACCTCCTCCCCGCCTCGCGTGTCGAGGGTCGAGACCTCCTCCAGCGAGGCGAGGGACACCCGGTCCGCCGAGGGGTAGGAGAAGCGCACGTCGTCGAAGTCGACGGTGACCGGGCCGTCCGGCACCGCGCGCGCGTCCGGCCGGTCCCGGATGAGCGGCTCCAGGTCGAGGATCTCGAAGACCCGCTCGAAGCTCACCAGTGCCGACATCACGTCCACCCGCGCGCTGGCGAGGGAGGTGAGCGGGGCGTAGAGCCGGACCAGCAGCAGCGAGAGCGCCACCACGTCGCCCGCGTCGAGACCGCCGGTGAGCGCGTAGTAGCCGCCCAGCCCGTAGACGAGGGCGACCGCGAGCGCGGAGACGAGCGTGAGGGCGGTGACGAACGCGGTCTGCACCATGGCGATCCGGACACCGATCTGGGCGACCCGTCGGGCCCGGGCGGCGAACTCGGCCGACTCCTGGTCGGGCCGGCCGAAGAGCTTGACCAGGGTCGCGCCCGGTGCGGAGAAGCGCTCGGTCATCTGGTTGCCCATCGCGGCGTTGTGGTCGGCCGCCTCCCGCTGGATCCCGGCGATCCGGTTGCCCATCCGGCGGGCGGGGACGACGAAGACGGGCAGCAGCACCAGCGACAGCAGGGTCACCCGCCACGAGATGCCGAGCATCACCACCAGGGTCAGCACGAGCATCACGAAGTTGCCGACCACGCCCGACAGGGTGGTGCTGAACGCGCGCTGGGCACCGATGACGTCGTTGTTGAGACGGCTGACGAGCGCCCCGGTCCGGGTCCGGGTGAAGAACGCCACCGGCATCAGCTGGACGTGGTCGAAAACGGCCCGTCGCAGGTCGAGGATCAGTGACTCCCCGATGCTCGCCGAGAGCCACCGGGTGACCAGGCCCATCGCCGCGTCCAGGACGGCGATGCCGGCGATGACCAGGGCGAGCACGACCACGACCCGGGGGGCGTCACCCGCGACGATCGCGTTGACCACCCGGCCGGCCAGGACTGGTGTCGCCACGGCGAGCGCGGCGCCGGCCACGCTGAGCACGATGAAGCCGATCAGCTTGCGGCGGTGCGGCCGGGCGAACGTCAGGATCCGGCGCGCCGTCGCGGCGCTGAACGCGCGCCGGTCGTCCGGCGCGGCCATCCGCCGGTACAGCTGGTTCCACGCGATCGACTCCATGCTCATGTCGACGACCCTAGGACTTGAAGTCGACTTGAAGGCAAGTCCCGGGACCGTCCGGTCGGATCGCATAGGTTGCTGTCGTCATGCGAGCTGCGCCAGCTGGACCGTCGGGGGTCCGCGTCCTCCGCGTCCTCCGCGTCTACGGGCGCATCCTGGTCGCCGGCTTCCGCCGGCAGTCCGCCTACCTGGCCGCGGCGTTCGGCGGCCTGGTCGCCAACACGATGTTCGGCCTGCTCAAGGTCGCGATCCTGTTCGCCACCGTGCGCGCCGCCGGCGGGGAGCTCGAGGGGTACGACGTCGCGCTCATGAGCACCTACATCTGGGTGTCGCAGGGCCTGCTCGGCTCGGTCAACCTGTTCGGCCGGATCGACATCGCCGACCGGATCAAGGACGGCGACGTCGCCGTCGACTTCCTCCGGCCGCTCGACGTGCAGGCCGCTGCGATCACCACCGAGGTCGGCAGGTCGCTCTTCAATCTCATCCCCCGCGGCATCCCGTCGGTGCTCATCGGCGGGCTCGTCGTGGGCATGGCGCTCCCCGACGACCCCGCGGCGTACCTGCTCGGCGCGCTCAGCATCCTGCTCGGGATCACCGTCTCCGCCGCGACCGTCTACCTGGTGGTCGCGGCCCCGGGGTTCTGGCTCGTCGAGACCCGCGGGCTCCAGCTGCTCTACATGGTCGTGTCGGGGTTCCTCGCCGGGCTGTTCGTCCCGATCTGGATCTTCCCGCACTGGCTGGAGACGCTCGCCCAGGCGACGCCCTTCCCCTCGATGATGATGTATCCGGTCGACATCGTCTCCGGGCGCGTCGACACCAGCGGGGCACTGGTGCTGGTGGCGGCCCAGGTGGCCTGGCTTGTCGGCGTCGCCGCGCTGGGCCAGGTCCTCACCCGCGCCGGCCGGCGCCACCTGGAGGTGCAGGGTGGCTGACACTGTGCCGCCCACCGGGCTGCGGGACCGGCTGCGTCCCTACCGTGCCGTGCTCGCGTCGCGGGCGCGCTCGCAGACGTCCTACCGTGCCAGCTTCACCCTCGACCTCGCCAGCTCGCTCCTCATCGGAGTCGTCGAGCTGGCCGAGATCTGGGTGCTCTTCCACAGCGTCACCGAGATCGGCGGGCTGGACTTCGCCCAGGTCCTGCTCGTCTTCGGGCTGGCCGACCTGTGCTTCTCCCTCGCCGACATGTCCTTCGGGCACTGCGACAACCTGCCGACCTACCTGCGGGCCGGGACGCTCGACGTGTTCTACCTGCGCCCCCAGCCGCTGCTGCTCCAGCTCGTCACCAGCGACATCTCGCTGCGCCGCCTGTCCCGAGCCCTGGTCGGGGCGACCGCCCTGACCGTCGGGCTGGTCGTCAACGACATCGCGTGGAGCCCCGCGCACGTCCTCATGGTCATCGTCGCCGTGATCAGCGGATATGCGACGTTCGCGGGGATGTTCGTGTGGGCCGGGGGTGCCCAGTTCTTCCTCATCGAGGGCGCCGAGACCACCAACGCCTTTGTCTACGGGGGTCGCTACGCGGCCACGCAGCCGGCCTCGGTCTGGAACCGGCCGCTGTGGGCGGTCTTCGGCTTCTTCTTCCCGATGGCGTTCACCGGCTTCCTGCCCGCCCTGTGGCTGCTCGGCATCGAACCGCCGTACGGGCTGCCCGACGGCGTGGGCTGGTGCGCGCCGATCGCGGCGGCGTGGACGTGGGCGTGGGCACTGCTCAGCTGGCGGCTGGGCGTCCGGCACTACCAAGGAGGCGGCGGATGACCGACCAGACCAACGACCGGACCGCGAGCGTGCCGATCATCGAGACCACCGGCCTGACCCGGGAGTTCCGCGTCCGCGACGGGCTGCACCGGCGCACCGTGGTGGCGGTCGACGACCTCACGGTGCGGATCGAGCCCGGCGAGGCGGTCGGCTACATCGGCGCGAACGGCGCCGGGAAGTCGACCACGATCAAGATGCTGACCGGGATCCTGGTGCCGTCGCGCGGCTCCGTCACCACCTGCGGCCTGCGGCCCGTGCAGGACCGACGCCGGCTCGCCCGCCAGGTCGGGGTCGTCTTCGGCCAGCGCTCCCAGCTGTGGTGGGACCTGCCGGTCCGCGAGTCGTTCCGGATCCTCGCCGCCATCCACGACCTGTCCGCCGCGGCGGAGCACGAGCGCACCGACGAGCTCGTCGAGCGGCTCGAGATGGCCGACTTCCTCGGGCAGCCCGTGCGCCAGCTCTCGCTGGGCCAGCGGATGCGGGCCGAGGTCGCGGCCGCACTGCTCCACTCCCCCCGTCTGGTCGTGCTCGACGAGCCCACGATCGGGCTCGACGTGCTCGCGAAGCAGCGGCTGCGGGAGTTCCTCGTCGCGGAGCGGCGCACCCACGGCACCACGCTGCTGCTCACCACCCACGACATGGGCGACGTGGAGCGGCTCTGCGACCGGATCCTGGTGATCGACCGCGGGCGGCTCGCCTACGACGGCGACCTGCCCGGCCTGTCCCGGACGGTCGGCGCCGAGCGGGTCCTCGTGGTCGACCTCGCCGCGCCCACCCCCGACCTCACCGGCATCGCCGCGACCCGCCACCTCGCCTCCGAGGGCGGCGGCCTGCGCCAGCGGCTGGCCTTCGACGCCGAGGCCACCACCGCCGCGAAGGTGCTGGCCGCCGTCTCCGACCACGCCGAGGTGCTCGACCTCACCGTCGAGGAGCCCGACATCGAGGACGTCGTCCGCCGGATCTACGCCTCCCGCCGCCCCTGACCCCCGCCGAGTCGCCCATCCTGCGGGCCCGAGTCGCCCATCCTGCGGGCCCGAGTCGCCCATCCTGCGGGCCCGAGTCGCCTAACTTGCGGGACTGACGAACAAGAAAATCCGCGCAGGGGTGTCGTATCGAACGACCCACGTTCGTGGTGAGGTAAAGCAACCCCTCCCGGGGCCGACTCAAGGAGATCACCATGCGCACCCTGTACGTCACCGAGTTCATCACCCTCGACGGCGTCATCGACTCCCCCGGCGGCAACGAGGGCCACCCGCACGCCGGCTGGTCGTTCAAGGACGTCGAATTCCTGCCCGAGGTCTATGCGATGAAGGGCCAGGAGCAGGAGGAGGCCGGCGCGCTGATGCTCGGCCGCGTCAGCTACGACCTCTTCGCCCCGGTCTGGCCGTCGATGACCGAGGAGTTCCCGAAGTACAACGCGATGCCCAAGTACGTCGTGTCGACGACGCTCAAGGACGAGGACCTCGTCGACAACTGGGGCGACATCACGATCCTGCGCACGATGGACGACGTCGCCGCACTGAAGGAGACCGACGGCGGCCCGATCTCGGTCCACGCCAGCGCGAACCTCGCCCAGTCGCTGGCCGCTGCCGGGCTGGTCGACCGCTACCAGCTGCTCGTCTTCCCGGTCGTCCTCGGCTCCGGAAAGCGCCTCTTCTCCGACTCCTCCCCCGACAAGCACCGGCTCCACCTCGCCGAGAGCGAGTCCTTCGCCAACGGCGTGCAGAAGCTCGTGTACGACGTCGTGCGCTGAGACGAGAGGGACCACCCGATGGCCGATCGCGACAGCATCGCCGCCGCCGCGACCGCGGTGGTGGTGCTGGCGCTCGGCGCGGGCTACGTCGTGACCCAGGGCGGCTCCGACGGGGATGACTCCCGGCTGGTGCCGGACGCACGGAAGGTGTCGGGCCCGTGCGGCGCCGGCGACCTGGTCGCCGGCGCCGTCGACCGCGAGGGGGCGGCCGGGACGTCGTACCTCACGGTGAGCCTGGAGCTCGCCCGCGGCGCCGAGCCGTGCACGGTCCGTGGCTACCCGTCGGTCCTCGTCCTCTCCGACGGCCGTCCCGCGGGCGTGCCGACGGTCGACGACAGCGGCCTCGGACGGCCCGAGCGGCTCACCGTGCTGCCGGACCGGTCCGCGAAGGTGACCCTCGCCTGGTCGGTCGACCACTACTGCGGCCCGGTCGACAACGACGGGATCCGGCTCTGGGTGGCCGACGGACTGCCGATCGACCTGCCCGGGTTCGGCCCGACGTCGTGCTCGCCGGGCGAGTCGCGCCCCGCTGTCCGCGTCGGCGGCTACGCGACCGTCAGCCAGCGCGCCGAGGGCGGCACTGTCGCCGGGGTGGTCGCGCTCAACGGCGGCCCGGCTCCCGGCACGGGCGAGTTCGTGACCTCGGGCGAGGTCCTGCTCGTCGGCGCGGACACCTTCCGGGCACCCGTCGGGGAGGACGGCACGTTCCGCCTCGTCGTCCCTGCCGGCACCTACGCGGTCGCCGTCTCCACCCGCCAGTGGAACGCCGGCGACCCGTACGACGCCGGCGAGCTCACGGTCCTCCCCCGCGAGCTCAACGACCTCAACGTCATCCTCCCCATCCGCTGACCGGCGGTCCGGTGACGACCCGTCAGCTCGCGGGCTCGAGCAGCGCGACGCACTCGACGTGGTGCGTCATGGGGAACAGGTCGAAGGCGCGCAGGCTCCGCAACCGGTAGCCGTGCTCGGCGAAGATCGCGACGTCGCGGGCCAGGGCCGCCGGGTCGCAGGCCACGTAGGCGACCGCGCGCGGGCGGCGGTCGACCACCTGCTCGACCACCTTGCGCTTGGCGCCGGTCCGCGGCGGGTCGAGCACGACGAGGTCGAACGGTTCGTCGTAGCCGTCGGTGAGGACCCGGCTGACGTCGCCCGCGGTCGCGTGCAGACCGGGGCAGTTGCGCTTCGCGAGCCGCACCGCGGCCCCGTCGCCCTCGACCGCGCACACCCGGCCGCCTGCACCGACCGCCTCGAGGAGGAATCGGCTGAACAGCCCGACGCCCGCGTAGAGGTCGAGCGCTCGCTCGCCCGGCTGCGGGGCGAGGGCGTCGAGCACGGCGTCCACCAGGACCTCGGGCGCGCCCGGGTGGACCTGCCAGAAACCGCCGTCGGCGACCTCGAACCGGCTCCCCCGCACCTCGTACGACGGACCCTGCGGCGCCTCGAGCAGGCACTTCTCGACGGGGACCACCTCGTGCGAGCGGTGCTGGCGCATGCCGCGGCGCCCGCCGGCCAGCGGGACGTAGCGCTGCCGGGTCCGCCAGCCGAGCCCGTCGACGTCGCCGGGCACCGGCTCGACCTGGACGTCCACCTCCAGACCGGCGAGCCGGCGCAGCTGCTCACGCACGACCTCGGCCTTCAGCGCCCGTTGGCGAGCGACGGTGACGTGCTGGAAGTCGCACCCGCCGCAGCGGCTCGGACCGGCGTACGGGCACGGCGCCTCGACCCGGTCCGGCGACGCCTGGAGCACCTCGACGGCGTCGCCCCGCCAGAAGCGGTCTCCCGCCGTCCCTTCCGTGATGCGTACGACGACCCGCTCGCCGGGCAGCGCGTGCCGGACGAAGACCACCCGCTCGCCGTGCCGGACGACGCAGTGGCCACCGTGCGCGACCGGCCCGACCTCGGCCTCGAACTGCTCCCCGACGTGCGACTCCCCGCGCTCCTTGCGGGCCCGCGGCCGCCGTGGGCCTCGCGGAGCGGAGCTCACTGGACCTGCCGGTCCCGGTCGCCGCGTCCGCGGCGCAGGTCGCCGGGCCGGACCCGGGTCTCCTCCCGCTCCTCGCGCTCGCGGGCGATCTGGGACGACCTCAGCTGGTAGGGCACCGACGTGACCATGACTCCGGGCGTGAACAGCAGCCGCCCCTTGAGGCGCAGGGCCGTCTGGTTGTGGAGCAGCTGCTCCCACCAGCGCCCGACGACGTACTCCGGGATGTAGACGGCGACGACGGCGCGCGGGTTGGCGCCGCGGATGGCGATCGCGTACTCCACGATCGGCTTGACGACCTCGCGGTAGGGCGAGTGGAGCACCTTGAGCGGGACGCCGACGTTGCGCTCGTCCCACTCCTCCAGGAGCCGGTTGGTCTCGGCGTTGTCGACCGAGACGTAGACGCCCTCCAGGGAGTTCGGCCGGGTCGCCTTGGCGAACGCCAGCGCACGCAGGGTCGGCTTGTGCAGCTTGGACACCAGCACGATGGCGTGGACCCGGGTCGGGAGCGCGTTGTCGGTCTCGTCGGCGGCCAGCTCGGACGCAACGTTGTCGTAGTGCTTCTTGATCCCCTTCATCACCAGGAAGAAGAAGCCCATCGCCAGGATCGTGATCCAGGCGCCGGCGAGGAACTTGGTGGCGAGCACGATCACGAGCACGACCGCGGTCATCCCGAGCCCGAACGTGTTGATCACCCGCGATCGCTGCATCCGGCGTCTCTCGGCAGGATCCCGCTCGGTCGCGAGATGGCGCGTCCAGTGCCGGATCATCCCGAGCTGGCTGATGTTGAACGAGACGAAGACGCCGACGATGTAGAGCTGGATCAGCTTGGTCGTCTGGGCGTCGAAGACCAGGATCAGCACGATCGCCATCACCGCCAGGAACACGATGCCGTTGCTGTAGGCCAGCCGGTCACCGCGCGAGGCGAGGGCCCGCGGCGCGTACCCGTCGTTGGCGAGGATCGACCCGAGGACCGGGAAGCCGTTGAACGCGGTGTTGGCCGCCAGCACCAGGATGACCCCGGTGACCGTGACGACGAAGTAGAAGCCCGGCGAGAAGTGGTCGAAGACGCCGTTGGCGATCTGCGAGATGACCGGGTGCTGCTCGTAGCCCTCCGGCACCGCCTCACCGGACGCCGTGCGCAGCTGCTCGAGCTTGTGGGGGTCGACGTACCGGATGCTCATCTGCTTGGCGAGCACGACGACGCTCATCATCATGCTGATCGCTATCAGCCCGAGCAGGAGCAACGTGGTGGCGGCGTTCTTGCTCTTCGGGCGCCGGAACGCGGGAACGCCGTTGGAGATCGCCTCCACACCGGTCAGCGCCGCGCAGCCCGAGCTGAACGCCCGTGCGAGCAGGAAGATCAGCGCCACCTGGGTGAGCGGGCCGTCCCAGCCGTCCTGGGGCTCGATCTTGAGGTGAGAGCTCTCCGCGTCGGGGAGATCGCCGCTCAGCAGCCGCAGCAGGCCGTAGCCGCACATCCCGAGGATCGCGAACATGAACAGGTAGGTCGGGACCGCGAAGAACGTCCCGGACTCACGCACGCCGCGGAGGTTCACCGCGGCCAGGAGCAGGACGGCGACCGACGCGACGATCGCCTCGTGCCCGATGAGGGCGGGGATCGCCCCGGCGGCGTACTGCGCGGCGGAGGAGATCGAGACCGCGACGGTCAGCACGTAGTCGACGAGCAGCGCGCTGGCGACGGTGATGCTCGCCGTCCGTCCGAGGTTGACGGCCGCGACCTCGTAGTCGCCGCCACCCGAGGGGTACGCGTGCACGGTCTGCCGGTACGACGCCACGACGGTGAGCATCACCACGGCGACAGCGATCGCGATCTTCCACGACCAGACGTAGGCGGACGCCCCGGCGACGGCCAGCATGATGAAGATCTCGTCGGGCGCGTAGGCGACCGACGAGAGCGCGTCGCTCGCGAAGACGGGCAGGGCGATCCGCTTGGGGAGCAATGTCTCCCCCAGCTGCGCGCTTCTGAGCTTGCGGCCCAGCAGGATGCGCTTCGAGACGTCGCCGACACCCACGGGCGACAACGTTAGGGCATGAGTCGCCGGTCAGAGCGTTCGCCGTGCCACCACGTCGAGGACGAGCGGTCGGCCGTGGTCGACGAGCTGGGCCTGCGAGAGCGGCGTGGCCCAGATCTTCTGGAGCGCCTCGCGGAAGGCGAGGGCGGTCGCGGCGTCGTCGAAGTCGAGGTCGACGAGGACCCGGCGCGGGTCCTCGGCGTCGCGGGCGATCCGGTAGGACCGGACTCCCCGCTCCTCGCGGAAGCGCTCGTAGCGGTCGAACGCGGCCCTCCAGGAGTCGTAGTCGTGAACGGTGTTGTCGATGTGCAGCGTGGTCATGGGGCCAGCGTGGTCCGGGGCAGGCTCCGGGGACATCCCCGACCTCGGGGATCCCGGCCGCCGGTCCGTCGCCCTACGCTGGGCCGGTGGACCTCCTCGTCCGCGCCGAGGACCTCTGCGCCCGGCCGCTGTCCGACCGGTCGCTCCGGGAGCGACTCGTGCGGCTGGTCGCCGAGCGGGTGGCGTTCGACGGCCATGTCTTCGCGCTCACCGACCCGGTGTCCGGGGTCGCCAGCTCGCCGCACGCGACCGTGCCGATGCTGCCGTGGGAGCGGCTGCCGGCCGTGATCGGCCAGCGGTACCTGGCCGGGAGCGACGAGGAGTGGCGGGGCCTGCTGGCGCCGTACGGCGTCACGGACACGGCGCTGGTCAGGTTCACGGACCGTCATGGCGGGTGGGGCTGGCTCGAGCTGTGGCGCACCGGCGGAGCCTTCACGGAGGCCGATCGGTCGCTCCTCGAGCGGCTGGCGCCGACCGTCACGACGGGCCTGCGCGCCGCCGCCGCACGGACGTTCGTGGCCGACGCCGGTGCGCTGGCGGGCCTCGGTCCGGGCGTGGTCGTGCTGGGGCCCGACCTCGGCGTCCGTGCGCAGACCGATGCCGCGGCCTCGGCGCTCCTGCGGCTGCTGCCGCCCGACGAGCCGATGCCGCCGATCCCTGCGGCGGCCTACAACGCGGGCGCCGCGCTGCTGGCGGTCGAGGCCGGCCGGTGGCCGGGCGAGCCGGCGGCGCGGGTGCACCTGGGCGGCAACCGGTGGGTCACCGTCCGGGCGGCACGCCTCGGCGACACCGTCGCGGGCGACATCGCGGTCTCGATCGCGCCCTCGACGGCCGGCGGGCGCACCGACCTCTTCGCCCGTGTCCACGGACTGTCACCGCGCGAGACCGAGGTCCTCGGACTCGCGGTCCACGGCCTCGACTCGCGCCAGGTCGCGGACCTGCTGGTCATCGCGCGGACGACGGCCGAGGACCACCTCAAGGCCCTGCTCGCCAAGAGCCGGTCCCCGACGCGGCAGGTCCTGGTCGCCAGGGCTTTGGGCGCCTGACCGTACTTCCTGCCCGCCGCTGCTATAGCGTTCAACCGTGCACGTCGTGATCATGGGTTGTGGCCGCGTCGGCTCGACGCTCGCCCGCAGCCTGGAGGACCGCAACCACACGGTGGCCGTGATCGACAGCGAGCCGGACTCGTTCCGAAGGCTGGGTCCGGGCTTCAACGGTGACAAGGTCGCCGGGATGGGCTTCGACCAGCAGGTCCTCGAGAAGGCCGGCATTCGGCGTGCCGACGCGTTCGCCGCAGTCTCGAGCGGTGACAACTCCAACATCATCGCCGCCCGGGTGGCGCGGGAGACCTTCGGCATCCAGCAGGTCGTCGCCCGCATCTACGACCCCGGCCGGGCCGAGGTCTACCAGCGGCTCGGCATCACGACCGTCGCGACGGTCAAGTGGACCGCCGACCAGGTGCTGCGCCGGCTGCTGCCGGTCGGTGCCGAGCCCGACTTCCGCGACCCGTCCGGCACCATCCGGATGGACCACATGCTCGTTCCCGAGGTGTGGGTCGGCTCGTCGGTGGGCTCGTTCCAGGAGCAGGCTCGGGCCCGGGTCGCCTGGATCGACCGGCTCGGCGAAGGCATGCTGCCCACCCGCGACAGCATCATCCAGGAGGGCGACCTGCTCCACGTCGTCGTCCGGGAGGAGAACGCCGGCCGGGCCTACGACGTGCTCGAGACCGGCCCGGAGCACGGGGACTGAGGAGGAATGGGGATGCGAGTCGCCATCGCCGGAGCCGGCGCCGTCGGCCGTTCGATCGCGCGCGAGCTGATCGAGAACGGTCACGAGGTCCTGCTCATCGACAAGTCGCCGTCGTCGATCCGCCCGGAGCGGGTGCCCGACGCCGAGTGGCTGCTGGCCGACAGCTGTGAGCTGTCCTCGCTGGAGGAGGCACGCCTCGACAAGTGCGACGTCGTCATCGCCGCCACCGGCGACGACAAGGCCAACCTGGTCACCTCGCTGCTCGCCAAGACCGAGTTCGGGGTCCCCCGCACCGTCGGCCGCGTCAACCACCCCAACAACGAGTGGCTCTTCACCGAGGCGTGGGGCGTCGACGTCAACGTCTCCACCCCGCGCATCATGTCGGCGCTGGTCGAGGAGGCCGTCTCCATCGGCGACCTGGTGCGGCTGTTCACGTTCCGCCAGGGCAACGCCAACCTGGTCGAGATGACGCTCCCGACGGACTCCCCGTTCGTCGGCAAGGCCTCGGGCCTGATCCCGCTGCCGGAGAACTGCGCCCTCGTCACGATCCTGCGCGACGGGCAGGTCTACGTCCCGACGCCGGAGCAGCCGGTCGAGTCGGGCGACGAGCTCCTGTTCGTCGTACCGGCCGAGGCCGAGGACGCGCTCGAGCGGCTGCTCGCGCCGGCCTCGCACCCCGGCTGACCGTCGCACCCGGCCTACATGTCGGGTTTCGGCGAATTCTCGACATCTAGAGCGGGTACGACGGGCTCCGCGGGCTCCTCCAGTGGCGTCGCGTTACGGGCGAGCAGCCAGATCATGAGGCTCCACGAGCCGATCCGGAGCGCCCAGCCCAGGCCGGTGCGCAGCACCAGGATCACGACGACCGCGGTGTCCGGGTCGATCGTCCCCGAGTGTCCGAGCAGCCAGACCGGCCCCTGCCCCAGGACGCCGATGGCGCCGGGCAGCAGCATCACCCAGGTGAGCCGGTTGCAGAGCCGCACGACCTGCTTGTTCTGGTGCCACCCCACCGGGTCCTCGGTCGCGGCGCCGAGCATGAAGCCCAGCACCGGCCACCCGACGAGGCAGGACGCACCCATCACCACGGTGTAGCCGAGGCTGATGAGGATGCCGGGCAGGAAGAACGCCAGGGCCTGGTCGGACTCCGAGCCTCCGGAGGACTCCGCCCACCGGACGAAGACCCAGCCGAGCCCGATCCCGAAGATCGCGTTGAAGACGTACTGGGTCGAGCTGCGCTGCACCAACCGGGCCAGCAAAGCAGCGCCAGCGACGGCGAGGCTCGCGACGAGCGCGATCTGGAGCTCCTTGGTCGGCAGCCAGACGGCGCTGAACACGATCCCAGGGATCGCAGCCTCCAGCATGCCTCGCTTGCCGCCGAGGGACGCCGAGAGCTGGTGGCGGACGAGCGCCTCCACGGTGTCGACGCCGATCCTGCGCGCGGCCTCCGTCGTCAGCGAGTGGTCCTCGTCCTCGGGCGGCTCCGTGGCGGTGACCTCGGTCGCGTCGGTCTGGCCGGGCTCGTCGGTCACAGGAGCTCGTAGCGCGGGTTGAAGAGCACGCGGTCGCCGTCGTGCTCGCCGATGCGGCCGGCGACCTCGATCGCGCGGCCCGGTCCGATGCCGGCGATCCGGCGGCGGCCGAGCCAGATGAGCGTCAGCGTGCCGGTGCCGTCGTACAGCTCGGCCTCGAGAGCCGGTACGCCGCCGCGCGGGCGCAGCGTCACGGTGCGCAGGGTGCCCCGCAGCTGGACGGGCGTCCGACTCGGGGCGTCAGAGATCGAGACGACGCCGGAGCCCGCGAACGTGCGCCGGAGGTCACGCGCCTCGGCCTCCTCCGTGCTCGCCCACCTGCTGATCGTGCGCCGCAGCCGGCTCTTGGTCGCCACCGCTCCTCCTAGGCTCCCGGTTGGCCCTGGCCAGCGGCCGCACGGGCCGCTGCAGCCTGCTCGGCCTGCGCCTTGACCTCGGCCGGGAGGGTCAGCGGCAGCTGCTCCCCGACCGGCATCGCCTGGGCACCGCGGCGGACCGCGACGTTGGCGACCGCGCTGCGCCACTCGGCCAGCGCCGCCTCGTCGCGGGCGGGCTTGCCGAGGAACGTCGCCCGCAGCAGCCAGCGAGGGCCGTTGAACCCGACCACCCGAGAGGCCTGGTTGCCGACCTTGCCGTCGGGCTGCTGGACCTGCACCTCGCAGAAGAGCTCGGTCCCGAACGGACCGTCCTGCTCGGTCGCGGTGCCACCGCGGCGGGCAGCGTCGGCAGCGATCTGGGGCCGGACCTCGCTCCACAGGTCACCGTTGCGCGGCGCGGCGTAGGCGCGCAGCTCGACCGCGCCGTCCTGGCCGGCCAGCACGACGGATTTCACGGCGCCGGACTTCTCGTCGATCTGCACCCGCAGGTCCCGACCCTCGACCGGGGCCACCAGCAGGGCACCCAGGTCGACCCGCTTGACGGCGTCGCCGTCGGGGAGGTCGTCGACGTCAAAGGGGCCGCCCGTCGCGTCGCCCGTGGCCGCAGCCCCGGTGCCGACGGACTCGTCGGCAGCGCTCTGCGGCGCCCCGTCGGTCTCGCTGTCGGCCGGGGCGCCCTCGGCGACCGAACCTGCCTTGCGGCGGAACTTCACGACTTGCTCTCCTTCACCTGGCCAAAGCCTCCTGTAGAACCGTAGCCGCCGGTGCCACGGACGCTCTCGGGAAGGTCGGCAACGGGCACGAACCGAGCCCGCTCGAAGCGCTGGACGACGAGCTGGGCGATCCGGTCGCCACGGCTCAGGACGATCGGCTCGACGAGGTCGTGGTTGATGAGCAGCACCTTGATCTCACCGCGGTAGCCCGCGTCGATCGTCCCCGGGGTGTTCACGATCGACAACCCGTGCCGCGCCGCGAGGCCGCTGCGCGGGTGGACCAGTGCGACGTAGCCGGAGGGCAGCGCGATGGCGACCCCGGTCGGAACCAGCATCCGCTCCCCCGGCGCGAGGACCACGTCGACGGTGGTGACGAGGTCGGCCCCGGCATCACCCGGGTGGGCGTAGGAGGGCAGCGGCAGGTCGGCGTCGAGCAGCGTGACCGGGATGTCCAGGTCGGTGGCGACGTCCTCGTGAGCAACAGGTTCGAGAGGCACGGAACCCACCCTAGAGACGTCGTGGCCAGGGGCGGATGGGATCCTTCCTCCCGTGAACACCGGCCCGGAGTACGTCGAGCGGCTCGGCGTCCCCCTCCGCTGGTGGGCGCAGGGCACGATGCTGGTCGCCACGCTCTGGCTCACCGTCGTGGTGGCCGTGCCCGGCCCGACCGCCTGGGTGGTCACCGCGGTCGCGCTGGCCCTGCTCGGCCTCGCCCTGTGGGGGTACGGCGACGCGCGGATCACCGTCCGTGACGGCTGGTTCCAGGCGGGCCGCGCCCGGATCGAGGCGCACCACCTCGGCGCAGTCGCTGCGCTCGACGCCGAGCAGACCCGCCTGGTCGCCGGCCGCGACGCCGACGCCCGCGCGTTCCTGCTGCTGCGGCCCTACCTCAAGCGTGCGGTCAAGGTCGAGATCGCCGACCCCGCCGACCCGACGCCGTACTGGCTGGTGAGCTCGCGTCACCCGCAGGCCCTGGCGGACGCGCTCGCCGCCCTGCCCCGCGCCCACTGATCGGGCGCCGGTCGACGACTCGCTAGGGTCGTCCCATGGCAAAGGACGGCGGTTCGAAGGTCTGGTCGATGTTCTCCCTGGTGGCGGCGCTCGGTGGCGCCGCGGCCGCACGGAAGGCGATCGACAAGTCCTGGCAGGTCAGCACCGGCAAGAAGCCGCCGGAGAACCCGGCCGACCCGGACGTCGACATCTGGGAGGCCGTCGCGTGGGCCGCGACGACCGGCGCCGCGGTCGCGCTGGCCAAGATGTACGCCCAGCGCCGCGCCGCCAACTACTACGTCCGGTCCACCGGCCACCTGCCGCCCCCGCTCCGCAAGGACGGTCAGTAGCCCTCGGCTTCTGTCCGACGAGAAGCGGGCCGAGCCGATCGCTGACACGCGATCAGGCTCGGCCCCTCGAACCGCTCAGGCGCAATCGCGACAGATCATCTTCTTCGGGTCGGCCAGCTGGCTGCGGTGATGCACGAGGAAGCAGCTCATGCAGGTGAACTCGTCGTCCTGCTTGGGCTTCACCTCGACGGCCAGCTCCTCGTGGGAGAGGTCGGCGCCGGGCAGCTCGAAGGACTCAGCGGCCTCGGTCTCGTCCTCGTCGACCTTGCCGGAGTTCTTGTCGTGGCGGCGCGCCTTGAGCTCTTCGATGCTCTCCTCGGACTGCTCGTCCTCGTTCTTGCGCGGTGCGTCGTAGTCAGTCGCCATGACGCTGCCTCCTCTATCTCCTTGCCGACGAACGGTCCTCCCCGCCCCGGACCTGCGATTCGTGATCGGCGCGGCAGATTGTGCACTATCCCGGTGCCCAGCGATACCTCGGGTCGGGCGAGTCGTCGGAACAGCGAGAGAACGCAGGCTATTCCCCGGTGAATCCGGTCGCGCGGGCGAGTGCCTCCAGCTCCTCGTAGCCGTGACCCGGGCCACACACCACCAGGTCGCGACCGGTCGCCCCACGGAGGACCCCGAGCCGGGCTCCGGCGAGCCGGGCGATCAGCCCGCCGGCGGCGTAGTCCCAGAGGTTGACCCCCTCCTCGAGGTAGCCGTCGAGGGCACCCTCGGCGACGTGGCAGAGCTCGAGGGCGCAGGAACCGTGCCGCCGGATGTCGCGCACGAGCGGCAGCATCCGGGCCGTGGCGGCCGCCTGCACCGCGCGCATCTCGGCGCTGTAGGAGAAGCCGGTGGCGATGAGCCGCTGGGCGAGGGGCGCGGGCCCGCGGGCGGCGAGCGGACGGCCGTCCCGGGTCGCGACACCACCCCCGGGGAGGTCCGGGGCGACGTAGCCGACGTAGGCGCGGCCCTTGGCCGCGTCGAGGACGACCCCGGCGACCACCTCGCCGTCGACCTCGGCCGCGATCGACACCGAGAACTCGGGCAGGCCGTAGAGGAAGTTGACGGTCCCGTCGATCGGGTCGACGACCCACCGCACGCCGCTCGTCCCCGCGACGTCGTCCCCCTCCTCCCCCAGCACCGCGTCGTCGGGGCGCACCGCGAGCACGCGGGACCGGATGAGGTCCTCGGCAGCCCGGTCGGCGACGGTGACGACGTCGACGTCACTGGACTTGGTGGCGGCGACGTCCACGCCGCGCTCGGCGTGCTCGAGGACGAGCGCCGCGGCGTCGCGGGCTGTGGCGAGCGCGAGGTCGGCGAGCTCCTGCGGGAGTCCGCTCACGTCTCGGTCCGCGGCAGGCAGCACCCGACCGGACACGCCTCGATCGGGCGGTCCAGGGCGAGCTCGAGCAGCGCCGAGACGAAGCGCGGGTCGGTGCCGGCGGTGCCGGCGCGCCGGGCAGGGATCCCGAGCCGCTCCGCGGTCGCGAGCGCCTCGGTGTCGAGGTCGTAGACGACCTCCATGTGGTCGGAGATGAAGCCGACGGGGATGAGCACGACCGCGGTCACGCCCTCGGCGGCGAGCTCCTCGAGCCGGTCGTTGACGTCGGGCTCGAGCCACGGCGTGTGCGGCGAGCCGCTCCGGGAGCAGTAGACCAGCTCGTGCGCGCGCTCGACCCCGGTCGCGGTCGCGACCCCCTCGGCCACGGCTGCGGCGGCAGCGAGGTGCTGGGCGACGTACTCCCCTCCGGTCGGGCCGCTCTCGTCGTTCATCTTCGTCGGGATGGAATGGGTGACGAACACCAGTCGTGCCTCGTCGCGCACGTCCTCCGGCAGGTCCGTGACCGCAGCGACCGTGCGATCGACGAACGCGGCGACGAAGCCGGGGTGGTGGGCGAACCAGCGGATCTTGTCGATCTGTGGCGCACCGGGGACCTCGGCGACGGCGGCGGCGAGGTTCTCTCGGTACTGCCGGCAGCTCGACCACGACGAGTAGGCGCTGGTCGCGATGCAGGCGACCCGCTGCCGGCCGTCAGCGGTCATCTGGCGGACGGCGTCGACGAGGTAGGGCTCCCAGTTGCGGTTGCCCCAGTAGACCGGGAGATCGACGCCCTGGGCCGCCAGGTCGGCCTCCAGCGCGGCGATGAGCGCCTTGTTCTGGTCGTTGATCGGCGAGCGGCCGCCGAACAGGAAGTAGTGCTCGCCCACCTGGGCGAGCCGTTCGCGCGGAATGCCCCGACCGCGCGTCACGTTCTCGAGGAACGGCACCACGTCGTCAGGCCCCTCCGGTCCACCGAAGCCGAGCAGCAGGATCGCGTCGTACGGGGTCGACTCGGGAATCGGTGTCCGGGGATTCGTCACCGGACCATCGTAGGGAGGACCATCGAGAGGTCATGCTCGCCTCCGCCATCGCGCCCTACCGCCGGATCTTCTCGCCCGCGACCGCCCTGTTCAGCCTGACCGGCCTGGTCGCCCGGCTGCCCATCTCGATGGTCGGTCTCGGGATCGTCCTGCTGGCCGAGCACGAGACCGGCTCCTACGCGTTCGCCGGCGCCGTCTCGGCGACCGCGCTCGTCGCCAATGCCGGGTTCGCGGTCGCCCAGGGACGGCTCCTCGACCGGCTCGGCCAGGCGCGGGTGCTTCCGATCCTGATCACCCTGTGGGGCGCGGGCCTGGCCCTGGCGATGGTCGCGCTCGGTGCGGACTGGCCGATCTGGAGCGTCTACGTGTTGGCGGCCGTCGCCGGTGCTGCCCTGCCCTCCGTCGGCACGTGCGTGCGGGCGCGCTGGTCGCACTGCCTCAAGGACGACCCGGCGCGCCTGCACACGGCCTTCTCGTTCGAGGCGGTCGCAGACGAGACCGTCTTCCTCCTCGGGCCGATCGTCGTCACGACCCTCGCGACGGCGGTGCACCCTTATGCCGGCCTGACCGCCGCGCTCGGCTTCGGCCTGGTCGGCACCTACGTCTTCGGGGCGCTCCGCTCCACCGAGCCGCCGGTCCACCCGGCCCCGCCCGCCGGGACGGTTCGTCCGGCGATGCCGTGGGGCGCGATCGCACCCCTCGCCGTGCTCACCTTCGCCCTCGGCGTGCTGTTCGGCGCCGCCGAGGTCAGCACCGTCGCCTTCGCCGAGGAGGAGGGCCAGCAGGGCGCAGCGGGCTTCCTGCTCGCCCTGTGGGCGCTCGGCAGCCTCCTCGCCGGCCTGGTCTCGGGTGCCGTCGCCTGGAAGCAGGGACCGCTCATCCGGATGCGCTGGGGTGCACTCGGCATGGCTGCCGCGATGGCACCGCTCTTCCTCGTCCCGTCGATCCCGGTCATGGGCCTGGTGCTGCTCGTCGGCGGCGTCGCGATCTCGCCGACCCTGATCGCCGCGATGTCCCTGGCCGAGCAGGTGCTGCCCGGCGCGCGGCTGACCGAGGGGATGATGATCCTGCAGACCGGCATCGCCCTCGGGCTCGCTCCGGGCGCGGCGCTGGCGGGCGTCGTGATCGAGGCGTCCGGTGCCTCCACCGCCTACCTGGTGTCCCTGGGCGGCGGCGTGCTGGCGCTGGCTGCTGCCCTCGCGACCCGCGTCCCCGCTACCGTGCAGTCCCATGGCGAGGGCGCAGGCGCAGGGGTCCAGCAGCACGTGGCGTAACTGGTCCGGGCTCGAGGTCGCGCGCAACCTGAGGACGGCGACACCGACCGGGGTCGACGACGTCGTCGCCGAGGTACGGCGTGCCGCCGAGCGCGGCGAGACGGTGAAGATGGCCGGCACCGGCCACAGCTTCACCGCGATCGCCCGGCCGGAGCACACCTTGCTCCAGCCCGGCGGGCTCACCGGGATCACCGACGTCGACCGCGACGCGATGACGGTGACGGCACGGTCCGGCACCCAGCTCAAGGTGCTCAACGCCGAGCTCGAGCGGCTCGGGCTCAGCCTGCACAACATGGGCGACATCGCCGAGCAGACCCTCGCGGGAGCCATCTCGACCGGCACCCACGGCACCGGTGGCCGTGCGGCCGGGCTGGCTGCTCAGGTGGTCGGCCTCGAGCTGGTGACCGGGACCGGCGAGCTGCTGCGGCTGACCGGAGCGGACGACCCCGACCTGCTCGACCTGGCGAGGGTCGGCCTGGGCGCCCTCGGGATCCTGGTGTCGATCACGTTCGCCGTGGAGGAGCTGTTCCTGCTCCACGCCGAGGAACGGCCGTTGTCGTGGGACGAAGGGCTCGCGACGTTCGACGAGGTGACGGCCACCCACGACCACGTCGACATGTACTGGTTCCCCCACACCGACCGGCTCCTCAGCAAGCGCAACACGCGGTGCGGCACCGACCTCAGCCAGGCGGAGCCGCTCCCCCGCTGGCGGCACGCGATCGACGACCAGTTCCTGTCCAACACCGTGTTCGGGCTCCAGACCGCCGCGCTCAACCGCGCGCCGCGGGCGATCCCAGCCGCCAACCGGTTCGCCTCACGCCTCCTTGGCGCCCGGACCTACACCGACGTGGCGCACCGGGTCTTCACCGCCGAGCGCCGGGTGGTCTTCCGCGAGATGGAGTACGCCGTCCCGCGCACCGCCGGGCTCGACGCGCTGCGCGAGGCGCGACGGATGCTGGAGGCCTCCGGCCTGACCGTGTCGTTCCCGGTCGAGGTCCGGGTCGCGCCGGCCGACGACGTCGCGCTGTCGACCGCCGCCGGCCGTGACTCCCTCTACCTGGCCTTCCACGTCCATCACGCGACCGACCACGGGCGCTACTTCGCGCTGATGGAGGCCGTGATGCGCGACCACGACGGCCGACCGCACTGGGGCAAGCTCCACACCCGGGACGCGGCCGACCTGGCCGAGCTCTATCCACGGTTCGAGGACTTCCTCGCCCTGCGGGACCGGCTCGACCCCGGCCGCGTCCTCACCAACGGCTACCTGCGCCAGGTCCTGGGCAGCTGACCGTGCCGGCCGATGCCTCCGGGCACGCCTGTCCGTGCGGGTCGGGGACGCCGTACGACGCCTGCTGCGGCGCGATCCACCGGGGCGAGCGTGTCGCGGCGACCGCGGAGGAGCTGATGCGGTCGCGTTACAGCGCGTTCGCGGTGGGTGATGCGTCGTACCTGCTGGAGTCCTGGCACCCGGCGACGCGACCGCCGACGCTCGACCTCGACCCGACCGTGCGCTGGACCGGGCTGGAGATCGTCGCGACCGACGCCGGCGGGCCCGACGACCTCAACGGTGTCGTCGAGTTCCGGGCCCACCACGACCACGACGGCGAGGAGGGGGTCCTGCACGAGATCAGCCGGTTCCGGCGGCACGACGGCCCCTGGCGCTACGTGCGCGGCCGCTCCTAGTGGCGCACCCTATGCTCCGGGCCATGGCTGGTTCCCGTGTCCGTGCCGTCGGCGCCCTCCGCGCCGCCGTAGGTGTCGCGCTGCTCGCGGCCCCGAAGGCGATCTCGCGCAACGACGACGCCGACTTCACCCTGCTCATGCGGACCATCGGCGTGCGCGACCTGGTCCTCGGCACGGGGGCGCTCCTCGGCGGCGCCGGACCGGGTGGCCCTCTCTGGGGCCGGGCAGCGCTGGCCAGCGACTCGCTCGACGTCGTCGTCGGCACCCTGTCGATCCCCAAGGTCGGGCTCGGCGGCGGCCTGGTCGCCGCCCTGCTCCCGGTGCCGTTCGCTGCCGCGGACGTCTGGTCCCTGCGCGGCTGACGTTCGGCGCCGGGTCGGTCGCCAGAAATGTCGACAGATCGCCACACGCCGGAGAGGCATCCCGATCAGCGCCGTTCGCGCGCGTAGTCTCGGCCCATGGCCGCCCTCGACCTCGCAGGAGTCAGCGACGATGGCCGGCGTCTGCTCCTCGTGGGTCAGCAGGGCGAGGAGTTCGACCTCGAGATCACCCCTGCGCTGCGCGCCGCGATCCGTGGCGAGGCCACCCGTTCCGCCCGTTCCACCCGTCCGGCTGCGTTGGAGAACCAGATGACGAGCACCCTCCGCCCTCGCGAGATCCAGGTCCGGATCCGAGCCGGTGAGACCCCAGAGTCGGTCGCCACCGCGGCGCAGACCACCGTCGACGCGATCATGCCCTTCATCGCGCCGGTCCTCGCCGAGCGTGCGCACGTGGCCGAGCGCGCCCAGAAGTCCTCACTGCGTCGTCCGCTGGGCGACGGCGGCTCCGGGACCCGCGTCCTCGGCGACGCCGTCGCGACCCACCTGGTGAGCCAGCAGGCCAAGATCGACCAGGTCACCTGGGACGCCTACCGCCGCGACGACGGCCGCTGGGAGCTCACCGGCACCTTCGCGACCACGCCGCGCACCGGTACTGCCCGGTTCACCTTCGACGGTCCCGGCAACTACGTGGTGGCCGACAACGACGACGCCAAGTGGCTCGTCGGTGACCTCGTCGTCGTGTCCGAGTCGCCGCGCCGCGACGACCTCCAGGAGGCGCGGGAGCGGCGACTCGCGGTGGTCCCGGCCGAGGAGCTGCCGCTCGGCGACGACGTCCTCGACCTGGTCGGCGTCGAGACCGAGGCGGCGATGTTCGAGACCCCCGCCCTGCACACGCCGGAGCCCGCACCCGCCCACTCGCCGGGGCACCCGTCCGGCGACGAGCCGCTCCGCGTCACCGCGCACGACGACCCGGCCCTCCTCAGCGCCCCCGAGGAGCCGCACGCAGACGACGGCGCCGACGCGTCGCGTCACCGCCGACCGGTCGCCAAGAAGCGCGGCCGGGCCTCGGTCCCGAGCTGGGACGAGATCATGTTCGGCGGCTCCGGGGACTGATCCCTGCAGGCTCCCGCTGTCTTCTTGACGCCGGGGTGTGCGCTGTCCAGGGCCGCTGAGACGGACCCTGACCGGCGGCTCCGATTTCGGTCTACGCTGCCCGCATGTCCTCCTTCGTGACCGGCGCCACGGGCTTCATCGGTCGTCATCTCGTCAGCGAGCTCGTCGATCACCGCGAGGGGCCGATCTACGTGCTCGTGCGCGCGTCCTCCCTCGGGCGGATGGAGACGATGATCCAGCAGTGGACCGGCGGGGCCGGCTCGACGCCCGTCATCCCCGTCGTCGGCGACCTCGGCGAACCCGGCCTCGGCGTCGACCCCGACTGGGTCGCCGACAACGTCGGCAAGATCGACCACTTCTTCCACCTCGCCGCGATCTACGACATGACGGCCGACGACGCGACCAACGACGCGATGAACGTCGACGGGACCCGCAACGCACTGGCGCTGGCCGGGGCGCTCGAGGCCGGGCGGTTCCACCAGGTCTCCTCGGTCGCCGCGGCCGGCGACTACCACGGCCGCTTCAGCGAGTCGATGTTCGACGAGGGCCAGCCACTGCCGTCGCCGTACCACCGGACGAAGTACGAGTCGGAGAAGATCGTGCGCGAGGAGAGCACCGTCCCGTGGCGGGTCTATCGCCCGGCGATCGTCGTGGGTCACTCCGAGACCGGCGCGATGGACAAAATCGACGGCCCGTACTACTTCTTCCCGGTCATCAAGCGGCTGCGTGACAACCTGCCGTCGTGGCTGCCGCTGGTCGGCATCGACCTCGGTGACACCAACCTGGTGCCGGTCGACTACGTCGCCAAGGCGATGGACCACCTCGCCCACCTGCCCGACCGGGACGGCGAGGCCTTCCACCTGGTCAACCCCGAGCCGCAGTCGACGATCGAGATGATCAACGCGTTCTGCGCGGCGGCGGGCGCCCCCAGGTTCGCCACGCCGATCGACCGCAACCTGACCGCCGGAGCGACCGGCCTGCTCCCCCGCGCCCTGCGGCCGAGCAGCCTCATCAACGCCGTCGTCCGCACGGCGCCCGCCCACCTCGTCCTCGACCAGACCCTGGGGCGGCTCGGCATCCCGGCCGAGGTCGTCAGCCACGCATCGTTCACTGCCGTCTTCGACTCCCGGGAGACCGAGCGGGCCCTCGCCGGCAGCGGGATCAGCGTCCCGGACCTGGAGTCCTACGCCCGCACGCTGTGGGGATTCTGGGAGGAGAACCTCGACGACACCACCGCCAAGGACAAGCGCACCCGCACCGCTCTGAAGGGCAAGCACGTCGTCATCACCGGCGCCTCCTCGGGCATCGGCAAGGTCACCGCCCTCAAGGTCGCCCAGGCCGGCGGCATCCCGGTCCTGGTCGCGCGCGGCAAGGACAAGCTCGAGGAGACCAAGGCCACGATCGAGCTGCGCGGCGGCCAGGCCCACGTCTTCGCGTGCGACCTGTCCGACCTGCGGGCCATCGACGACCTGTGCGAGCGGATGTCCACCGAGCTGCCGACGGTCGACTTCGTCGTCAACAACGCCGGGCGGTCGATCCGTCGTTCGCTCAAGCTGTCGCACGACCGCTTCCACGACTTCGAGCGCACCATGCAGCTCAACTACTTCGGCGCGATCCGGCTGATCATGGGCCTGATGCCGAAGCTCCACGAGCAGCGCTCGGGCCACATCGTCAACATCTCCTCGATCGGCGTGCAGACGAACCCGCCGCGGTTCTCGGCCTACGTGGCCTCCAAGGCGGCGCTCGACGCCTGGAGCAACGTGGTGGCGTCCGAGGTCGTCGGACACGGCATCTCGTTCACCAACATCCACATGCCGTTGGTGCGGACGCCGATGATCGCCCCGACCAAGATGTACGACAAGTTCCCGACGCTCTCGCCGGCGCAGGCAGCCGACCTGGTGATCAAGGCGATGGTGGAGAAGCCCCACGAGATCAACACGTTCGCGGGCAACGCCGGCGCAGTCGCCCACACCTTCGCGCCGAAGGCGGCGTTCCGGGTGCTCAACCTCGCCTACCAGGTCTTCCCCGACAGCGCGGCCGCCAAGGCTCGTTCGGGCCCCGCGGACTCTGCGCCCGAGGTGGTGGCGCCCGAGGCGGTCGGCGACGTGACCGGCGGTCGGGAGTCCGAGCAGATGCTGATGGCCCGGCTGTTCCCGGGCGTCCACTGGTAGGTCGGTCGCTCGGTCAGTCGCGCTCGACCGGACGGTGGGGGTCCGCGATCCACTCGCTCCAGCTGCCGGGGTAGAGCGCGGCTCGCAGGCCGGCGACCTCCAGCGCGAGGACGTCGTGCGCTGCCGTCACGCCGGAGCCGCAGTAGACCGCGACCGAGGCTGCCGCGGAGGCACCGGCAGTGTCGTACAGCGCCCGCAGGTCGGCGGCTGGGAGGAACCGGCCGTCGTCGGAGAGGTTGGCTGAGGTCGGGACGTTGACCGCACCCGGGATCCGGCCCGCCACCGGATCGATCGGCTCGACCTCGCCCCGATAGCGCTCTGCGGCCCGCGCGTCGATGAGGACGTCGACCCCGGGTACCTCCTCCGCCGTCACCATCGCCATCGCGCCCGGTCGGGCCACGAAGGTCCCGGCGTGACGGATCCCCGAACCGTCGCCCACCTCCACCGGCAGGTCCGCCTCGGTCCACGCCGTCCAGCCTCCGTCGAGGACCCGGACGTCCCGGTGCCCGTGGAAGCGCAGCAGCCACCAGCAGCGAGCGGCGGCATGCCCGGCCCAGTCGTCGTAGACCACGACCGGGCCGTCGTCGAGGACCCCCGCGTCGCGCATCGCGGACTCGAAGACTCCCGGCTCGGGGAGCGGGTGCCGTCCACCGCTGCCGGGTGCGCCCGCGAGCGCGGTGTCCAGGTCCACGTACGACGCACCGGGGACGTGGCCGACGGCGTACTCCCCCGGCCCGGACGGGCCGCCGCCCATCCGGTAGCGGACGTCGAGGACGGTGACGGCGCCCAGCAGCCCGGCGAGCTCGTCGGCGCCGATCAGAGGGCTCGATGCGGCGCGCGACCGGCTGCTCAATGCCGGCCCGTTCGCGGCTTCACCGTCAGCACCGGGCAGGGCGCGTCGAGCATGACCCGTTGGGCGTTGCTGCCGAGGATCAGCTTGCCGACGGGAGAGCGGCGGCGCAGGCCGATGACGATCACGTCGGCGTCGAGGTCCTCGGCCAGGGCGACCAGTCCGTCGGAGACCTCCAGGAACGGGTCGAGCACGGCGATCTCGTGGTCGACGCCGGAGTGGTCGAGCAGGTCGCGGACCTCACCGAGGTCCGACTCCGTGCCCCCGCCTCCCAGCGCCACCACCGCCCGGGCACCACGGAGCCGCGCCTCCTCGATCCCGGCCAGCAGGGCCGCGTCGCCCTCCGGCTTCGGGACGTACCCGATCAGCACCGTCGCCATGGGCCCACCTTAGGTCGCGCCCCGAGGACCTGTGGAGGACGCCGCCGCCGCCGCGTCGGATCGGGCAGTCTGCCGGGCATGGGCTACGACGGCACGGGCGGGATCCACGAACCGGTCGACCGGCGGGTGCAACAGCTGCTCCGGCGGGCGGTGCTCGACCACGCCGTCACCGAGCACCGCCGGCAGTTCCTCCCGGTGCTCCACGTCGGCGTCCCGGGGATCCGGGCACGCCGTTTCGAGGTCGACCGGCACCTCGACCACACCCTGCGGACCGACGTCGTGGAGGCGATGCTGCGTCCGGCGCTCCGCAAGGGCGTGGTCCCGCTGCTGTGGATGACCCGGCGCGGGGACATCGAGCCGCACGACGTCGACGGCGCCTGGTCGGCGGCGGTGCAGTCAGCGGCCGGCGAGCTCGGGATCGAGCTCGGCCTGGTGGTCGTGACCCGGCACAGCTGGCACGACCCGCGCACTGGCGTCAGCCGGACGTGGAAGCGGATCCGCCAGCGTTGAGCGGCTCGCGCAGGATCACCAGGTGTGGACCGGTTCGTTGGCGTGCATCCGCTGCCGGTAGTCGGCGAGCACCGTCCGCAGCGCGTCGTAGCGGTCGAGATCCTCGTGACGGGCCATCTCGCGGGCGAACCACTCCGCGCCGTTGACACCGCCCAGGCAGCGGCCCTCGATCATCCCGAGGTAGCGAGCGGCCTCGTCGTGGTCCACCCCCCAGGCCGCCAGTCCCTCGTAGGCCATCGGCAGCAGCCGGCGCAGCACCAGCTCGGTCGCGCGAACCCTCCCGACCGCGGGCCAGTAGATCTCCGCCTCGATCCCGTCGCGGGCCGCGACGTGGAAGTTCTCCTCGGCGGCGCTGAAGGACATCTGCGACCACAGCGGTCGCTCGCTCTCGGCGAGCGTGCGGACCAGCCCGAAGTAGAAAGCGGCGTTGGCGACGATGTCGGCCACGGTCGGCCCGGCGGCCAGCGCGCGGTTCTCGACGCGGAGGTGGGGGCGGCCGCCGGCGATGTCGTAGACGGGCCGGTTCCACCGATAGATGGTGCCGTTGTGGAGACGCAGCTCGGAGAGGTTGGGTGTGCCGCCCGCTTCGAGCACGGTGAGCGGATCCTCGTCGTCGGTGACCGGCAGCAGCGCCGGGAAGTAGCGGACGTTCTCCTCGAAGAGGTCGAACACCGAGGTGATCCAGCGCTCGCCGAACCAGACCCGCGGCCGCACCCCCTGGGCCTTGAGCTCTTCGCTCCGAGTGTCGGTGGCCTGCTCGAACAGGGGGATGCGCGTCTCGCGCCACAGCTGCTTGCCGAGCAGGTAGGGGGCGTTGGCAGCCAGCGCCACCTGGACCCCCGCGATCGCCTGCGAGGCGTTCCAGTACGCGGCGAAGCGCTCCGGCGGCGTCTGGACGTGGAACTGCGTGCTGGTGCAGGCGGCCTCGGGGAGGATGGAGTCGGCCGTCGTCCGCAGCACCTCGGCGCCCCGGATGTCGATGCTGATGTCCTCGCCGCGGGCCTGGAGGACCTGGTCGCTCAGCAGTCGGTAGCGCGGGTTGCGGCTGATCGCGGACAGCGAGAGGTGCTCGTCGGCGAGGGTCGGCAGGATGCCGATCATCACCATGTGCGCACCGACGCTGGCCGACCGGCGCTCGGCTTCGTTGAGGCTGCGTCGCAGGCCCTCCTCGAACCCTGTGAGCCCGCCACCGCGCAGCACCGCCGGCGGCACGTTGATCTCGATGTTGAACTGACCGAGCTCGGTCTGGAAGTCGGGGTCGGCGATCGCCTCCAGCGCCGCCTCGTTGCGCAGCGCCGGGTCGCCTGCCTCGTCGACGAGGTTGAGCTCGACCTCGAGACCCGTCATCGGGTCGTCGGTGTCGAAGGCTGATTCGCGCAGCATCCGCTCGAACACGTCGAGACAGCGACGCACCTTCTCCCGGTGCCGCGTTCGGTCAGCACCGGTGAACTCCTGCGCGTCGACCTCCGAACCCATAGAGGCAGGTTAGTCAGGCCGACCACCTTTCGTCAGTCATGCAGGCAGCCCTTCGTCCCAGGCGAAGCCGGATCCGAGAATGTCCGGAGGCACCGCTCCCTCCAGGCAGCGAGACAGCAGCGTCGCCATCGGATAACGGTCGTCGACCTCGCGGCAGCGGTCGACGGCGATCCACGCGAGCGCACCGTGGCCGGCCTGCCACGCCGCCCAACCCAGCAGCGCCGCCGGCGCCGGCACGAGGGCGTCGGGGGCGCCGCGGACGACATCGGCCCAGAACGACTGGTGGCGCGACGCGCCCTGCCGATCGATGAGCGACCAGGCCGCGTCGCGCACCCGCTCGTCCTGGAGCAGCCAGCACAACCAGGCCACCCGCGCCTCGTCAGGCGCCGTGCCGGCGTCGACGTGACGCGCCACAGCCTGTCGCAACCACTCGCCCCAGTAGCGCCGTTCCTCGTCAGCCCACGGCGGACCGGCGGTGCCGGCCCGGACCTGGGTGAGGGCGCGCTCGACCTTCCCCTGGAACACGGGGTCCGGCGCGACCGAGGCGGTGAGGACCGAACGGTCCTTCTCGACGACGATCCCGTGGAGGACCGCCTCGACGACGAACGGGTGCGCCGACACGTCGTAGGCGATGCCGACCTCGCGCGAGTGCCGGTCGCCGAGCAGCGGGTAGTAACGCTGGCCGTCGACCCGGACGGCGTCGGCCACGTGCAGCCCGGCCTGACGGGCAGCCCCACGAAGGGCGCCCCAGCACCAGCGGACGACCCGCTCGTCGCCGCTGAAGAAGACCAACGCCATCGAGCGCGCCCCGTTGCGGACGGCGGAGCGGACCAGGTCGGCCGCGAGCGCACGGGCGAGGTCGGCGAGGTCGACCGGGGAGTCCCGCGCGGGGAGATCGGCCCGGGCGTGGAACGGCCGGGCCCCGTCGCTGGTCATCATCACCACCGATGCGGCGGGGTGGAAGCCGAGCACCAGGGGCGCGGCGGCGATCAGGTCCTCGCTGCAGCGCGCGCGGAGGGAGAGGGCGGAGTCGGAGGTCGAACGGGTCGTTGCCCGATGCGTGTGGGTCATGGGTCCACGCTCGCGACCGGGACCCCCGACGCCCACCCGACCGGGTCCGACCTGGGGAAGACCCGGGCTGTCGCCCGGTGCCGGGACGACAAGCGGGCCGTCGGGACGGCGATGGTCCGCGCCGCTGGTTACGGTTCACCCGTGCG
Organism: Nocardioides stalactiti; assembly: GCF_014180715.1. Classification (GTDB taxonomy): domain Bacteria; phylum Actinomycetota; class Actinomycetes; order Propionibacteriales; family Nocardioidaceae; genus Nocardioides; species Nocardioides stalactiti. Next base: position 33,958 of record NZ_JACEFC010000010.1, read on the forward strand.
CGCGCAGGCCTCGGTCCTCCACCTGGACCTCGACGCGTTCTTTGCCGCCGTCGAGCAGCGCGACAAGCCGTCGCTGCGCGGCAAGCCGGTGGTCGTCGGGGGTGTCGGCGGGCGTGGAGTCGTCTCCACGGCGTCGTACGAGGCCCGGGTGTACGGCGTCCGCTCGGCGATGTCGACCCGCGAGGCCCGTGCCCGCTGCCCCCACGCCGCCTACCTCTCTGGGCGCTTCGACGCCTACCGCGCGACGAGCGCGGCCGTGATGGGGCTGCTGCGCTCCTGCTCGCCGCTGGTCGAGCCGCTGTCGCTCGACGAGGCGTTCGTCGACCTCGCCCGGGCCGACCTGCCCGACCTCGAGGTCGCGACCGTCTCCGCGTTCGCGGAGGACCTCCGCAGGCGGGTCGTGGAGGTGACCGGTGGTCTCACCGCGTCGGTCGGCGTCGCCAGCAGCAAGTTCCTCGCCAAGGTGGCCAGCGACCTCGACAAGCCCGACGGGCTGGTCGTCGTCACGCCGGGCACCGAGCTGGAGCTGCTCCGGCCGATGCACGTCGCGATCATCCCCGGCGTCGGGCCGGCGACCGTCGAGCGGCTGCGCCGGGTCGGCGTCAACACCGTCGCCGACCTCCAGCAGATCAGCGAGGAGGAGCTGGTGCGGGTGCTCGGCAAGGCCCATGGGCACGTCCTGCACGACCTCGCGTTCGCCCGCGACGACCGGACGATCGACGCCGACCGCGAGACCAAGTCGGTGAGCGTCGAGGGCACCTACGAGCAGGACCTGACCGACCGCCGGATCATGGACAGCCTGCTCACCCGCCAAGCCGGCGAGGTCGCCCGGCGGCTGCGCAAGAACAACCTCTCCGGCCGCACGGTGACCATCAAGGTGCGGCTCTACGACTTCACGACCCTCAACCGGTCGACGACGCTGCCGTCCCCCACCGACGAGGAAGCAACGATCGCCCGGCTCGCCCGCCGCCTCCTCGAGGACCTCGACACGTCCGGTGGGGTCCGGCTCCTGGGTGTCGGCGTCTCGGGCCTGGCCGACTGGGTCCAGGAGGAGCTCTTCGGGTCGGACGCGACCGACGGCGGTCCCACCGATGCCCACCCCACCGAGAAGGACGACGGCGAGGACGACGGGAGCCCGGAGGGCGACGAGCTCCCGTCGTTCCCGACCGCTGCCGCCGGGACGGACCCCACCGGCGGCTACCGGCCGGGGATGGACGTCGTCCACGACGAGCACGGGCGCGGCTGGGTCTGGGGCGCCGGCAAGGGCGTCGTCACCGTCCGGTTCGAGACCGCAGACACTCCCCCGGGTCCAGTCCGAAACTTCCGGGCCGACGACCCGGCACTGAACCGCTGGCGGATGCCGGAGCCCGAGCCGGAGCCGGAGCCGGAGTGACGATCGGGCCTGCCGTCCGGATCACCCGAAGCGGATTTCACACAGCCGTCACGTGTCGCTCGTTGTCGCGGGCCCGACCAGGCGTCACCATGGAGGGGACGCGACACGCTCGCGGCAAAAAAGGGTGAGGGCCTTCTTGATGGTATGAGCATCAGGAAGGCCCTCGGCTTGACCGGCTGCGGTGGCTCCGATCGACCCGGACCTCCGACCCTCTCACCGCTGGGCCCGCCACCGGGGTCAGCGCCCGCGAGTTGCCCCGCGGATGGAGAGGACTTCCGTCCGGCTCCCCGATCGTTTCCCGCCTGGCCCGGAGGCCCTGCGTTCCGCTCTCGGTAGGGAGAGTTCTACGCTCCGCGAGGACACGCGCACAAGGGCTTTGCGCAAAGAGTTTCGACATTCTCCGAGTCCCACAGGATCGTCCACAGCTGAGGCCCGCTTCCTCCACAGGAACCGCTCGAACTCCACAGGAATCCACCGGTGCCTGTGGATCATTCCGGGCCGGATACGGTGACCGTCGTGCCAGCCCCTCACGCCGCTCGCCGACCGGTCACGGTCACCCACCACGGCCACACCCGCACCGACGACTACGAGTGGTTGCGCGCCAAGGAGGATCCGGAGGTGCGCGCCTACCTCGAGGCGGAGAACGAGCACACCCAGGAGCGCACGGCCCACCTCGCCGACCTGCGCCAGCAGATCTTCGACGAGATCAAGAGCCGCACCCTGGAGACCGACCTCTCGGTGCCCACCCGGGTGCGCGGCTACTGGTACTACGGCCGCTCCTTCGAGGGCAAGCAGTACGGCGCCAGCTGCCGCGTGGCCGTGACGGACCCCGACAGCCCCGACAGCTGGGTCCCGCCGCGACCGGCCGAGGCCGCACGACCCGACGAGCCCGCGCTGCCGGGCGAGGAGGTCCTGCTCGACCTCGACGTCCTCGCCGGCGAGCACGAGTTCTTCTCCCTCGGCGGCTCGTCGGTCAGCCCCGACGACCGGTTGCTCGCCTACGCGACCGACGTGGTCGGCGACGAGCGCTACACCGTGCGGGTCAAGGACCTCACGACCGGCGACCTGCTGCCCGACGAGCTGACCGGCGTCCTCGGAGGAGTGACCTGGGGCGGGACCCCGGACCACTTCTACTACTCGACCATCGACGAGACCTGGCGTCCTGACAAGGTCTGGCGGCACCGGCTCGGCACCGACCAGGCGGACGACGAGCTGGTCCACCACGAGCCCGACGGCCGCTACTGGCTGGGCGCCGGACGCACCCGCAGCCGCCGCTACATCCTCCTCGCAGCGTCGTCCAAGAACACCTCGGAGTACCACGTCCTCGACGCCCACGACCCGACCGCGAAGCCGTTCTGCTTCGCGCCCCGCGAGGAGGGCATCGAGTACTCCCTCGACCACGCGGTCCTCGCCGGCGAGGACCGCTTCCTGGTGCTCCACAACGGCAACGGGCCCGAGTTCGAGCTCGCCACCGCGCCTCCGCGCAGCACGCCCCGCGCGGCGTGGGTGCCGCTCCTGGCCCACAGCGACGAGGTCCGCCTGGAAGACGTCGAAGCGTTCGCCACCCACCTCGTCGTCTCGCAGCGCAGCGGCGGGCTGCCGCGGGTGCGGATCCTCGAGCTCGGGCCGGACGGCGTGAGCGACGACTGGATCGTGGAGTTCCCCGGCGACCTCGCGACGTCGGGCGTCGGAGGAAACCCGTCGTTCGAGCAGCCCACGGTCCGGGTCGGCATGACGAGCATGATCCAGCCGTCCTCGGTCTACGACCTCGACCTGCGCACGCGCACCAAGACGCTGCTCAAGCAGGCGCCCGTGCTCGGCGGCTACGACCCGACCGCCTACGAGGAGCACCGGATGTGGGCCACTGCGCCCGACGGTGTCCGGGTGCCGATCTCCCTCGTCGTCCGCAGCGACGCCCGTGGTGCCGACGGCACCGACCCGGTCCCGCTCCTGCTCTACGGCTACGGCGCCTACGAGGCGTCGATGGACCCCTACTTCTCGGCCGCCCGGCTCTCCTTGCTCGACCGGGGCGCGGCGTTCGCCATCGCCCACGTCCGGGGAGGAGGCGAGCTCGGTCGGCACTGGTACGACGACGGCAAGCTCACCCGCAAGCCTCACACGTTCAGCGACTTCATCGCGTGTGCGCAGCACCTCGCCGCGAGCGGGTGGACCACCCCCGGTCAGATCATCGCCGAGGGTGCCAGTGCCGGGGGCCTGCTCATGGGTGCGGTCGCCAACCAGGCGCCCGAGGCGTTCGGTGGCATCGTCGCGGGGGTCCCGTTCGTCGACACCCTCACCTCGATGCTCGACGCGACCCTGCCGCTCACCGTGACCGAGTACGACGAGTGGGGCAACCCCGAGGCCGACCCAGCGGCCTACGAGCTCATCGCGTCCTACGCGCCGTACGAGAACGTGGCCGACCTCCCCTATCCCCCGATCCTCGCCGAGACCTCGCTCAACGACACCCGGGTGCTCTACGTGGAGCCCGCGAAGTGGGTGGCGAGGCTGCGGGCCACGGCGCCGGCCGCCGACGTGCTGCTCCGGACGGAGATGGCTGCGGGCCACGGAGGGGTCTCCGGGCGCTACCGGGCCTGGCACGACCGCGCCTTCACCCTCGCTTGGATCCTCGACCGGATGGGGCTCGCCGAGCGGGGTATCTCCGGATCCGTCGGAACTCCCTCGACCGACGCAGGCTGAAAACTCCCTGAGAGTTGGCGCGAGCGGCAACTCTCAGGCGGTCTGGTACGTCTGAGCAGTCGAGAGCACTTCACCGGAGCACCGGTCGGACCTCGGGAAAACCCCGGGAACAACCACCATCCGAAAGTGCGTTGGAGACGAAGTACTCCTGCAGGAGCGGGTGTACGCGAAGGAGGGTGGCGATGGCAGCAGCAGCAGTGGCCAGCAGGCGCGGAGGACGAGAGATCGAGGGGCGCGACAGCGTCGGGCTGTACCTCGACGAGATCGCCCGCACCCCGTTGCTCGACGCCGCCCGTGAGGTCGAGCTCGCCAAGACGATCGAGGCAGGTCTCTACGCCCAGTCGTTGCTCGACGAGGGCCGTGTCGCCCGCGCCAAGGGCGGCGCGCCCAAGCGCGCGACCCGTGAGGAGCTCGAGTGGATCGCCGAGGAGGGCCAGCGGGCGACGACGGAGTTCATCAACGCCAACCTGCGTCTGGTCGTCTCCATCGCCCGCAAGTACGGTCGCGCGCAGATGCCGATGCTCGACCTGATCCAGGAGGGCAACACCGGCCTCATCCGCGCGGTCGAGAAGTTCGACTACGCCAAGGGCTACAAGTTCTCGACCTACGCAACGTGGTGGGTACGGCAGGCGATCACTCGCGGCATCGCCCAGCAGGCCCGTGTGGTCCGGCTGCCTGTGCACGTGGTCGAGGAGCTCAACCAGGTCGGCGGTGCCCGCCGTACCCTCGAGCGTCAGCTCGGCCGCGAGCCCAACCCCGAGGAGATCGCCACCGAGCTCGGCATGGAGCTCGAGCGGGTTCTCGACCTGATGTCGTGGGGCCGTGAGCACGTCAGCCTCGACACCCCGGTCGACGAGGACGGCGACACCTCGCTCGGCGACCTGATGGCCCAGGAGACCGCCCCCGGCCCTGACCTGACGTTCCTCGACACCGAGGCACGCGACCGGCTCAACACGCTGGTCAACCAGCTCGACGAGCGGGCCGCCGACATCATCCGGTCGCGCTACGGCCTGGTCGACGGCCGCCAGCACAAGCTCGCCGACATCGGCGCCAAGCACGGCATCTCCGCCGAGCGCGTGCGCCAGCTCGAGCGCGAGGCACTGCAGAAGCTGCGCCGCCTCGGCGACCCCGACATGGCCGCCTGAGTCAGCTCGACCGGCTCGCCAGCTCTACGACGACCTCCGTCACCCGGTGACGGAGGTCGTCGCGCGTCCGGGGCGGGTTGCTGTGTCAGCCGAGGCGTCGGGTGCTGCCATCGGCGAGGTGCGCCGTGTAGGTCCACGTCTCGGAGGGGTGCTCGGAGTCCGGCTCGACCGACGGCCACCAGGCCGCGAAGCGGTCGCCCGCCACCGACGCCTCGATGTCGAGGCCTGTCGAGGTGTGGACCGTGACACCGACGACGTCGCTGCCGACGTAGCCGTGGAACCAGATGAACCAGCCCTCCTCGGTGCTGCCCTCCATGCCCTCCGTCACCCTGACGTGGCCGGGGGCCACGACCGGAACGTCGACCGCGACGGGATGGTAGGTCCCGAAGAAGGCTCGCCGCTCGCCCGCCGAGCGTCCCACGAGGTCGTTGGGCATGAGGCACACGGCCTCCCTCCCTGGGCCGGCGACGACGACGTAGGTCCACTCTCCGCGTCGCTCTGCCAGCGCGACACGTGCGCCCTGTTCGGGGACCCCGAAGACGCCGCTGCAGGTGGCAGCGGCCCTGCCGGCGGCCACGTCCGAGAGCGGCACCGGCCTCGGCGTCCACGACCCGTACGCCGAGCCTCCGTCGAGAAGCAGGCTCGAGAACGCGACCGCGACGGCGCCGGAAAGGCCCGCAGCCACCCACCATCGAAGTCGAAGGCGGAACGGTCGGCGTACCGATTGTGCGGGATGACCCCCACTTGATTCGGCCACGGGGAACCGCTGTTCGCGCTCGCGTGATGAAGGTGCACTGGGTTCCATGAGCTGCTCCTGTCCGGAAACGTCCGAATGGGTCATTTCGAGTTCAGCGAAGATCAACTAGTCGGTCCACTGCGTCAGGTCGTCCCACTCGTACGGATCCCACTTGTCCGCGCCGGCTCCTGCGAAAGCGCTATAGGGCAGCCGGACGCCGCCGATCTTGTCGTCGTCGTCGTCCATCTGGACTCCGAGGCTGAAGCCGGCGTAGGAGAGCTCGTAGTCGGAGCTCCCACCGTCGTCCTCCCACCAGTAGAAGACGACGTCACACGTGGTGTAGCCGAGCTCTCGGGGCCCCTGCCACCAGTCGTCGTCGTTGTTGAGGTTGGTCCAATTGTGGGACGAGTACTCGACGCCGCCGCATCCCCTGTGCACAGGACGATCGATGCCACCACCAGGGGACGAGACACCCTGAAGGGACGATCGCGTTGCCATCGTCCCCGAAGCCCTTCGCACGCCGATGAACCACGCACCATCTGAATCACGCCTCCCGATCGACATCAACCTGATGTCACGTGGACGTGCGGGAGGGCGGTTTCCTTACGCGGTTCCGGCAGGTTTCTCGAAAGCTCTCAGTTCTCGAGGTTCTGGCTACGCCGTCAGGGCGCCGTCGGCCCGGTCCGCAGCTCGGCGACGACCTCCGTCACCCGCTGCCGGAGATCCGCGAGCGTCCCGGTGTTGTCGATGACGTACGTCGCGATGGCGCGGCGGTCCTCGCGGGTGGCCTGGGCGGCGATCCGGGACTCGGCGTCCTCGCGGGTCCAGCCGCGGTCGGTCAGCATCCGCTCGACCTGGACCTCAGTCGGGGCGTCGACGACGATCACGGCGTCGAAGGTGTCGGCCCGGCCGGACTCGGCCAGCAGCGGGATGTCGTGGACGACGAGGTCGTCGGCCGTCGTCGCCGACTCGAGCGCGATGATCCGCTCGAAGACGAGCGGGTGCACGATGCTCTCCAGCAACCGCCGCTTCTCCTCGTCGCCGAAGACGATCGCGCCCACGGCCGGGCGGTCCATCTCGCCGTCCGCGGTCAGGATCTCGGGCCCGAACGCCGCGACCACCTTCTCCAGCCCGGGCGACCCCTTGGCGACCACCTCGCGCGCCAACTGGTCGGCGTCGATGACGACCGCCCCCAGCTCGCGCAGGATGCCCGACACGGTGCTCTTCCCCGAGGCCACTCCCCCGGTCAGTCCGATCCGCACACGGCGACCCTACTGGTGGCCTCTAGGGTGACGCCGTGGAGCAGGGAGCACTGACCGAGGGCGACCGGGTCGCGCTGCTGGTGCCCGGCTCGCACGCCTACCTGGACCTCGTCCACCGGCTGCTCACCGCCGGGGTGTTCCCGATCCCCCTGGACCCACGGTTGACGACCTCCGAGCGTGCCCGGATCCTCGCCGCCCTGGAGCCGACCCTCGTGGTGGAGGACGAGGTCGCACTCGCCCGGCTGGCCGCCGGCCTGCCGCCGCCCGGCCTGCCGCGAGGCCGCCCGATGCACTGCACCAGCGGCACGACCGGTACCCCGAAGGGCGTCTGGTCCGGGCTGCTGGACCCGCCGGCCGCGGCCGCGCTCGTCGCCGAGGAGCGGGACCTCTGGGGCTTCAGGGCCGACGACGTCAACCTGGTGCTGAGCCCGCTCTACCACTCCGCTCCGCTGCGGTTCGCGCTCGGCACCGTGCTGGCAGGCGGGCGGGTCGTGATCCCCGGCCCCTTCGACCCGGAGGCGGTGACCGCCGCGATCATCGCCGAGCGGCCGACCACGATGTTCTGCGTCCCGACCCACCTCCAGCGCCTGTTCGCGCACTGGGAGGACGCGGGGGTCCCCGACCTCTCCTCGTTCCGGCTGGTCGCCCACGCGGGCGCCCCGTGCCCAACCGACGTCAAGCGCCGGCTGGTCGAGGTGTTCCCGCCCGGGTCGACCTGGGAGTTCTACGGCTCGACCGAGGGCCAGTTCACCGCCTGTCGCAGCGAGGAGCAGGAGCAGCGCCCGGGCACCGTCGGCCGCGCCCGACCCGGACGGCTGCTCGCTGCCGACCCCGACGGCACGCTGTGGTGCGTGGTCCCCGACTTCGCCCGCTTCACCTACTACGGCGACCCGGACAAGACCGCGGCGGCGTGGCGCACGACGCCGGACGGCCCGGCGTTCACCGTCGGCGACCACGGCCGCATCGACCAGGACGGCTACGTCTTCCTCGACGGCCGCCGGGAGGACCTCATCATCAGCGGCGGCGTCAACGTCTACCCGACCGAGGTCGAGCAGGTGCTCGGCGCCTGCCCCGGCGTCACCGACGTGGCCGTCTACGCCGAGGCGGACGCGGACTGGGGACAGCGGGTGTGCGCGGCGGTCGTCGGCGACGTCAGCGAGGAGACGCTGGCGTCGTACGCCCGCAGCCACCTGGCCCCGCCCAAGCGGCCCAAGACCTGGGTCTTCCGCGAGGAGCTGCCCCGGACGCTCACCGGCAAGGTACGACGCGACGAGCTCAGTCAGGGAAGTTCGCGAGGATCCAGCGGGTCGCCTGCTTGAACTGCGCCCACGCCATCGTGTGGCCCTGACGCGGCAGGACACGGAGCCAGTAGAGCGACCCGCCCCGCATCCGCGCGGCCAACGACGCCACCGACGGGAGCGTCCGCTCGGCCCCGAGGATCGTCACCGTCCCGCCGTCGAGCGGCACCGTCGGGTCCTGGGCGCCGTGCCACTGGCCGATCCGCACCTTCGCGGTGTCGCAGCTGCCGGGATAGGTCGCGGCGAGCCCGGCCACCGTCGCGGCGAGGTCGGGCCGCTCGCACGCCACGCGCAGCGCCAGCATGCCGCCGTTGGAGAGCCCCATCATGCCGACCCGGTCGCGGTCGACGGGCCAGCGGCCATCGATGTTGGTGATGACCCGCTCGAGGTAGCGCACGTCGTCGACCGGCTCCTCGGTGCAGCAGAACCCGGCGTCCCAGCGCATCGACCCGTCCTTGCTGACGGCGAAGACGAAGATCGTCTCCCTGCTGATCGCGTGCAGCCCGCCGAGCCAGCCGTCGGCCGTCTCCCGGTCCTCGGCCCCTCCTGCGCCGTGCAGGAACACCACGACGGCACGACGGCGGCCCAGGAACTCGACGCACGCCTCGGAGTCCGCCGGACGGCACGTGGGCACCCGGGCGAAGTAGGTGCGGCCGTCCGCGAAGGTGCGCTTGGTCGTGTCCCAGGAGATGGTCGGACCCTGCGCTGCGGTGGCCGTCGTCGGGAGCGTGCTCCCCGCGCCCAGCACGCCAACGAGGAGCACGATCAGCGCCCCGAGGGCACCCTGTCGTCGAGCGGTCGTCATGACCCGTCAGGAAGCCTGGTCGCGCGGGGCTGGGCAGAACGTCCGGCGATACTGCTGGGGGCTGACGCCCCGGACCCGCTGGAAGTGATGGCGCAACGCGGCCGCGTTCCCGAAGCCGACCTCGCCGGCGATCCACTCGACGGGCTGCTCGGTCGTCTCGAGCAGCTCCTCGGCGGCGGCGACCCGCTGGGCGGTCACCCAGCTGTGCGGCGTCGTGCCGAGCTCGTCGCGGAACCGCCGCGCGAACGTGCGCGACGACATCAGGGCGCGCCGGGCGAGCGAGTCGACGCTGTGCTCCTCGGCGAGGTTCTCGAGGATCCAGGTGAGCAGCGGCCGGAGGGTGTCGGCGTCGCAGTCGGGCACGGCACGCGCGATGAACTGAGCCTGCCCACCGTCGCGGTGGGGCGGTACGACGGCGCGCCGGGCGATCATGCTCGCGACCGCGGCGCCGTACTCCTGTCGCCAGATGTGGAGGCAGGCGTCGAGGCCGGCTGCCGTCCCGGCGCTGGTGACGACCTGACCGGTGTCGACGTAGAGCACCTCGGGCACGACCTTGGCACTGGGGAACCGGCGCTGGAGCTCCTCGGTGTACATCCAGTGCGTCGTGCACTCGCGGCCGTCGAGCAGTCCGGCCTCGCCGAGCGCGAACGCTCCGCTGCAGACCGACAGGATGCGCGCACCGCGGTCGTAGGCCTCGCGGATGGCATCGATGACCTCGCTCGGGACCGTCTTGCTGCGGGGGACCGCGGGCACGGCGACGAGGTCGGCGTCGCGGACCCGGTCGAGTCCCTCGTTGACCTGGAGGGAGAAGCCCATCGTCGTCGGGATCGGCTCGGGAGAGGCAGCACAGACGGCGAACTCCAGCCGGGGCACGCCGTGCTCGGTGCGGTCGAGCCCGAAGGCCTCGCAGAGCACGCCGAGCTCGAACGGCGCCACGCCCTCGTAGGCGAGGACAGCCACGTTGGTCAGCATCGCGCCATGCTCGCACGGGTATGGCAGCAAATCAACGTTAGGCGGCTTTTCTGCCACTGGTGGCAGGATCACGAGAGGCGCAGACTTTCTGCCATGACCACCGCATTCCTCCTCCTCGTCATCCTGTCGTCCGTCGCCGGCACGATGTACATGATCTGGCGCGACGCCCGCGGCCCCCGGCCCGCTCCCCTGTCCCACCGCACCGACGCCGACTTCCTCCCCCCGGCCTCGGTCCTGTCGACCCGCTGACCGCCGTCCCCGCACAAAGCCGGAAGGCCCGCTCACCGTGAGGTGAGCGGGCCTTCCGTGCGTGGTGCTAGCGGTGGATCAGTTGCCGCCGGTCAGCTTCTCGCGGAGCGCCTGGAGCGCCTCGTCGGACGCCAGCGAACCGCCGACCTCCTCGGCCACACCGGTGTCGGAGGAGTACGACGTCGCCTCGCCGGCCTCGATCTCGGCCTGCTTGGCGTCGGCCTGCTGCTTGACGTGCGCCTCCCAGCGAGCGTGCGCCTTGGCGTACTGGTCCTCCCAGACGCCGCGCTGCTCCTCGAAGCCCTCGAGCCACTCGCCGGTCTCCGGGTCGAACCCGTCGGGGTAGACGTAGTTGCCCTGCTCGTCGTAGGTGGCCGGCATGCCGTAGAGGGTCGGGTCGAACTCCTCGACGTCGACCGCAGCGGTGGTCTCGTTGGCCTGCTTGAGGGACAGCGAGATCCGGCGACGCTCGAGGTCGATGTCGATGATCTTGACCATGACGTCGTCGTTGACCTGGACGACCTGCTCCGGGATCTCCACGTGGCGCTCGGCCAGCTCGGAGATGTGGACGAGGCCCTCGATGCCCTCCTCGACGCGGACGAACGAACCGAACGGCACCAGCTTGGTGACCTTGCCCGGCACGATCTGACCGATCTGGTGGGTCCGCGCGAAGTGCTGCCACGGGTCCTCCTGCGTCGCCTTCAGCGACAGGGAGACACGCTCGCGGTCCATGTCCACGTCGAGGACCTCGACGGTGACCTCGTCACCCACGGTGACGACCTCGGACGGGTGGTCGATGTGCTTCCAGGACAGCTCCGAGACGTGGACGAGACCGTCGACGCCGCCGAGGTCCACGAACGCGCCGAAGTTGACGATCGAGGACACGACACCCTTGCGGATCTGACCCTTCTGGAGCTGGGTGAGGAAGCCGTGGCGAACCTCGGACTGGGTCTGCTCGAGCCAGGCACGGCGCGACAGGACCACGTTGTTGCGGTTCTTGTCGAGCTCGATGATCTTGGCCTCGAGGGTCTGACCGACGTACGGCTGGAGGTCGCGCACCCGGCGCATCTCCACCAGCGAGGCGGGCAGGAAGCCGCGCAGGCCGATGTCGATGATGAGACCGCCCTTGACGACCTCGATGACGGTGCCCTCGACGACTCCGTCGGCCTCCTTGATCTCCTCGATCGTGCCCCAGGCGCGCTCGTACTGGGCGCGCTTCTTGGACAGGATCAGGCGGCCTTCCTTGTCCTCCTTCTGGAGGACGAGGGCCTCGACCTTGTCGCCGACCTGGACGACCTCGGAGGGGTCCACGTCGTGCTTGATCGAGAGCTCGCGCGAGGGGATGACGCCCTCGGTCTTGTAGCCGATGTCGAGGAGGACCTCGTCACGGTCGACCTTGACGATCGTGCCGTCGACGATGTCGCCGTCGTTGAAGTACTTGATGGTCTGGTCGATAGCGGCCAGGAAGTCCGCCTCCGAGCCGATGTCGTTGACCGCGACCTGGGGCGCGTTGTCGTCGAACTGGCTGTACAGAGGGGTCGAGAGGGTGCTCGTCATTGAAAGGGTTCAGTCCTTGGGTGGGCAGATGTCGTAGGGATGCCGCCGAGGCAGCGCGCAGCGGTCGGTCGACCGCGACATTCCAGGGTACGCGGGTGCCCCGTGCGGCGTCCAACCGGCGGCGTACCCTCTCAGCGTGGAGCAGGTCCAGCAGCACTGGCCGCATCCCCCGGTGACGGCTCACCGGCGGGCGGTGACCGAGGAGGAGTCCCGCCGTGCCAACGGCCCTGACTGGGACCGGTACGCCGACGAGTACCAGGCGACGCACGGCGACTTCCTCGGCGACGTCGGGTTCGTGTGGGGCCCGGAGGGCCTGACCGAGGCCGACGCCGGCGTCCTGGGGACGGTCGCGGACCGCGACGTCCTGGAGGTCGGGTCGGGCGCCGGGCAGTGCTCGCGCTGGATCCGGACCCAGGGCGGGCGGGCGATCGGCCTCGACCTCTCCCACCGCCAGCTCCAGCACTCGCGTCGGATCGACGACGCCACCGGGGTCGCCGTACCGAGCGTGCGTGGCACCGCGACGGCTCTCCCGTTCGCCGACGCGAGCTTCGACATCGTCTTCTGCGCCTTCGGCGCGCTGCAGTTCATCGCGGACATCGACGTCGCCGTCGCGGAGAGCGCCCGGGTCCTGCGCCCCGGTGGCCGGTTCGCCTTCTCGATCACCCACCCGACCCGGTGGATGTTCCCCGACGACCCGACGGAGGAGGGCCTGACGGCGACCCAGTCGTACTGGGACCGCACGCCGTACGTGGAGGTCGACAACGAGACCGGGGTGATCGCGTACGCCGAGCACCACCGCACCCTCGGGGACTGGGTCGCGCTGCTGGCTGACGGCGGCTTCCGGCTGACCACGTTGCTCGAGCCGGAATGGCCTGCCGAGCACGAACGACTCTGGGGTGGGTGGTCGGCGGTGCGCGGGCGGCTGACCCCGGGGACCGCGATCTTCGGAGCCGACCTGCTGATTTGATTATCGGATCAGGGCATTTCCCCGTTTTGTACACCTGATCCGCAGAAATGTCGCCGAATTCGCGGACCTTGCCGATAGCGTCAAAGCGCTCGGTAACAATGAGACTCTAAGGACGCCCCCATGTCTGACCACCGGTCCTTGTCGCGCCTGCGGGTGGCTGCCCTTCTGGGCACCGCCACCGCGACCGCGGCAGCACTGACCCTCGCCCAACCGCCCCTCGCCCACGCGACCCACGACGCGACCGGGCACGCCGATGCCCAGGCCGTCGAGGGCGATGGCATCCTCGCGATCCTCAACACCGGTCCTCGGTGCGACGCGGACGACACCGCCATCACCGCGGAGGCGACCCCGACCGGCCGCTGCGGCGCCGGACTCGCCTTCGAGGGCGAGCAGATCGCGACCTTCACCCAGGAGGCCTCGGCCGGCAACGGCAGCTCGTCGGCGAACGCCGGCACGGCGCCGCTCGCGATCGAGGACTTCCACGCCGTCGACCTCAACGGCGTCCTCGACGGGCTGGACACCATCGACTCCGGAACGGTCCTCGACCCGGTCGTCCAGGCCCTCAACCCGCTCCTGCAGGACGCCGTCCGGGCCGCACTCCAGCCGCTCATCGACCCGATCAACGACGCGCTCCAGAGCACCCTCGCGGGGGTCGAGCAGGCACTACCGCTGTCGATCGAGATCGGTGCCGTCACCGCGCAGTGCACGGCGACCGCCGATCCTCTGGCGGCCACCGGCAGCACCGAGGTCGCCGGGATCGACATCCTGATCGAGCTCGGCTCGACCCAGGTGCGTGCCCCCATCGACCTCGGCACCGGCGCCAACGCTCCCCTCACCGTGACGGCGCCGCAGGACCTCGTGGACGGGGTCCTCGAGGGGCTGCGCGACACCTTCGAGCAGACCCTCGGCGGCGCGCTCGCGCCGCTCAACGTCCTCGTCACGGGGCTCGAGGACACCGTGATCGACACCCTGCTCGAGGCCCTCGAGCCGTCGTTGCTCACGGCTCTCACCGATGCCCTCCGTGGCGTCGTGTCGGGAACGGTCAACATCCAGGAGCCCGTGTCCCCCTCGAGCACCGGTGAGATCACGGTGCGCGCACTGGAGCTCACCCTCGTCGGCAGCACCGGCCGTCTCGCCAACGCGCACTGCGGCCCCAACACGGCCGGCACCGTGGACGACGACGACGCCGACGACGACGGACTCACCGACGACGAGGAAGACGGCCTCGGCACCGACCCGCTCGACCCCGACACCGACGACGACGGACTCACCGACGGCGACGAGGTCAACGGCGACTCCAACGACACCTACGGCAACGAGCCCACCGACCCGCTCGACCCCGACAGCGACGACGACGGACTCACCGACGGCGACGAGGTCACCGACCACGGCACCGACCCCAACGACGCCGACACCGACGACGGCGGCGTGCCCGACGGCATCGAGGTCAACACCGACGGGACCGACCCGCTCGACGGCAGTGACGACCTGGTCGACGACGACGCCGACGACGACGGACTCACCGACGACGAGGAAGACGGCCTCGGCACCGACCCGCTCGACCCCGACACCGACGACGACGGACTCACCGACGGCGACGAGGTCAACGGCGACTCCAACGACACCTACGGCAACGAGCCCACCGACCCGCTCGACCCCGACAGCGACGACGACGGACTCACCGACGGCGACGAGGTCACCGACCACGGCACCGACCCCAACGACGCCGACACCGACGACGGCGGCGTCTCCGACGGTGACGAGGTCCTCGACCAGGACACCGACCCGCTCGACGGCAGCGACGACATCCTCGATGACGACGCCGACGACGACGGCCTCACCGACGACGAGGAAGGCGACCTGGGAACCGACCCCAACGACGCCGACACCGACGACGACGGCATCAACGACGGCGACGAGGTCGACGGCTCGACGAACGACGACTACGGCGACGAGCCGACCGACCCGCTCGACGAGGACAGCGACGACGACGGACTGCTGGACGGTGCCGAGACCGGGACCCACGGCACCGACCCCAACGACGCCGACACCGACGACGACGGGCTGAGCGACGGGACCGAGATCAACGGCCCCACCAACTGCTCGACCGGGAGCACCGACCCGCTCGACGCCGACACCGACGGCGACAGCCTGCGGGACGGCGCTGAGGTCAACGGCATCCGGATCAACCAGGAGGTGCAGTTCAGCAAGACCCGGAGCCGGACCATCGGACTGGTCAAGCCGGACCCGTGCGACGCCGACACCGACAACGACGGCCTGCGCGACAACCGAGAGGTCCGAGGCATCAAGATCGGCCAGAAGGTGATCGTCCGTGACAGCCAGGGCGGCAGCTACTTCCTCGGCAAGCGCAAGTCCAACCCGCTCCGCAAGGACACCGACGGGGACGGGCTGCGTGACAAGGCGGAGTTCACCGGCAGCCGCAACGGCGCCCACGACAACCGCAAGTCGGACCCGACCAACTGGGACACCGACAAGGGCGGCGTGAGCGACGGCCGCGAGATCGAGGGCAAGTCGGACCCGTCCGACGTCCACTCCGGCCTGAAGAACCCGCGCCTCCCGGCCGGTCGTACGGCGATCGGATAACAGCGCGAGCAGCATCGACCCACGGGGGCACCGGCACCACGCCGGTGCCCCCGTGGCGTTCCCGTATCGGTCCACCAGGCACTTATAGAGTCAGGACGTGGACGACGAGGAGATCGCCAAGTCAGCCGCCCTCGAGCAGCGGCACTGGTGGTACGCAGAGCGACGCGCGCTGGTGCGTCGTACGACGTCGTCGTGGCCGCGCGGCCGCGCCCTCGACGTCGGTTGCGCCGGCGGCGGCAACACGGCCGTGCTCGCCGAGCTCGGCTGGTCGACCACGGGACTGGAGTACTCGCCGGCCGGGGTCCGGATCGCCGCGTCCCGCGGGCTCGACGTGCTCCGTGGCGACGCGACCAGCATGCCGTTCGCCGACGCCACGTTCGACCTGGTGATGGCGACCGACGTGTGGGAGCACATCGAGGACGACCACGCGGTCGCGGCGGAGTCTGCCCGGGTGCTCCGTCCCGGGGGGCGGGCCCTCGTCGCGGTCCCCTGCAGCATGAAGCTGTGGAGCGGCCACGACGTCGCGCTGGGGCACTTCCGACGCTACGAGCGAGACGAGCTCGCCGCGGTCGTGACCGGCGCCGGCCTGGTGGTCGACGACGTGTGGTCCTGGAACGTGCTGCTGCGACCGGTCGTCCGAGCCCGTCGCCGCAAGCGCAACGACTCCGAGAGCGAGATGGAGCCGGTCAGCCCGGTCCTCAACGCCGGGCTCCGCTCCGCGGTGGCACTCGAGCGGGTCCTGCCGCTGCGCCGCCTCCCCGGGGTCAGCCTGGTGGTGACGGCGCACAAGCCGTGACCTCCGCCGAGTCTCCCCAGGAGCGCTGGGTCGCCGATCCGAGCATCGGGTGGCGGATCCTGCTCACGGCGTCGCTCCCCCACCCACCCGCCGTCGCGACGGTCACCGGGCACCTCGAGGCCCTGGCGGCGTCGCACGGCTGGCCATCGCCGCCGGTACGGACGGCAGCCGACCCGGCTGCACTCCGACGGGCCCTGACCGCGGCCGACCCGGCGCCCGTCGTGGTCGGGATCGCCGGTTCCGACCTGGTCGTGTCCGCCCACCACGCCGCCGTCGACGGCCTCGGCCTGCTGCGGGTCCTCGACGGTCTGGGCCTGGCGCCCGTGCGCTCCACCGCGCGCGGGGTGGGCGAGAGGCCTGCCGAGCACGGCCTGCTCGGGACGATCGCCCGCCGGCTCGGTGAGGCGGCCGTGTCCCCTCCGGCCCGTCCTCGGCCGTCGACCCGGGGCGAGACCCCGAGCGCGACCCGGGCCGAGGGCGACGTCCTGTGCGACCTCGAGGTCGCCGGGACCTACCGGACGGCGGCCGTGGTGCACGCGGCGGTCCGCGCCGTCGTCGACCACGAGGAGGGGCTCGGCCGCGCGGCCCGACACGTGGCCGTCGCCGTCGGTGTCACCCGCGACCCCGACCCGGACTCCCCCATCGCCGACCGCAGCGCGCTGCTGCGGCTGCGGGACGTCGAGGGGCTGACCCGGCTCGACATCGAGCGCGCGCTGCGGACCGCCCCCGTCCAGGCGCCGCCCGGCGGCGGCACACGGCGCCCGTGGAGCGGAGCCGTCGGACGGGTCAGCGCCGTCGGCATGCGGGTCCTCGGGCCGCGGCTCGGCTCGACCCTGCTGGTCTCGCACCTCGGCGAGGTCAGCGCGC
This sequence comes from Nocardioides stalactiti, assembly GCF_014180715.1. Classification (GTDB taxonomy): domain Bacteria; phylum Actinomycetota; class Actinomycetes; order Propionibacteriales; family Nocardioidaceae; genus Nocardioides; species Nocardioides stalactiti. The sequence continues at coordinate 51,306 of NZ_JACEFC010000010.1, forward strand.
CGCACGTGGACCGGCTCGCGTTCCACCCGGTCACGGCTGGCGGCAGCGGGCTCTCGCTGGGCGTCGTCGGCGACCGCGGGCGCACCGTGCTCGGTCTGCGCGCGCGAGCCTCGGCATGGGACGCCGACGGCCTCGAGCGACTGCTCGAGCCCGTCGGGGGCAGGCTCACGGACGGCTGATCCGGGCGCCCACCCACTCCCTCCTGGGAGATCGGGGGTCAGGCCGTGACCAACGGCCGATCCTTGTGTGCGCCGTCGGCGAGCGGCGCCGCGACCCGGCGGTTGATGACCAGGCCGAGGCCGAGCATCAGCAGGCCGAGCAGGACCATGACGACGGGGTACAGCAGGTGCAGGCCCCCGAGCAGCATCGCCTTGCTGCCGACCGCCTCGACGTTGTCGTCGACCTGGCCGTCGGTGTAGTAGACGGTGCCGACGAACGCGGGCACGGCCTGGCCGTCGTAGACCAGCTCTTGGGTCCGCTCCTCGATCCGGTGGACCGGCGAACCGGTGACCGGCTCGACGTAGAAGGTCCGGATCATCGAGTACCGCATGTCGGCCTGGACCGCGTCCTCGACACCGAAGACGCTGCCGGGGACCTCACGGGTGTCGATGACCTGCGACTCGACGACCTGCACGAACTTGTAGACCTTGAGGCCCTGGATCTCCTCCTCGCCCTCGTAGGTCGCCGGAGCGGTCTCCTCGGTCGAGCCGTCCCACACGTCGTAGGTCTGCTTCTCGGTGCCGAACGGGAACTTGTAGATCTGGCCCTGGAAGTCGGTCGCCACCTGCTCGACGACGTCGCCGTCGGCCTCGGCCACCCAGGTGTCACAGCTCGCGCAGTCCACGGCCTCGCCGGTGACGGCGTCGAACGCGACGCGCTCGGTCGACTTCTGGAAGTTGCCGCCCGTCGCCTTGTCGATCGTGGTGACATTGACCCAGACCACGGCACCGTCGGGGGCGTCGGCGTCGACGTCCTCGCTGGTCTTGGACGTGATCCTCAGGTCGTGGGTCTCGGCCGCGAGGACCGAGGGGTCGGAATTGAAGACCTGAGCCCCGTCGGCCTGCAGGCTGGTCTCCGAGCTGTAGCCGGCGGGCACCCGGGCCAGCGCGGGGTAGGCGTAGAAGCGGGCCAGCCCGGCCGCGACGACGAGAAACACCCCCAGTCCGACGAGAACCGGTCCGATCATTCGACGCATGTCGTTCCTCCCATGACGGCCACGCGTTCGTTTCGCGGGCGTGCTTGAGCGGGGCGCACGGGAGTGCGCACCGCGAGTTCGCAGATGACCAGGTCCAGCGCCTGACGGCGCATCTCGGACCAGTCGAATCGGTGGGCCCAGGTCTGGCTCGCCTCGAACCAGCGGGCCCGGGACGCCCGGTCGGCGGCCTCGACGAGCACCTCGGCGAGGCGCTGGGTGAGCCGGCGGCCCACCTCGTCGAGGTCGGCGGCGTCGGGCACCAGCCAGCCGGTCTCGCCGGCTCGGATCGAGTCGCGCAGGCCCGGGACGTCGCGGGCCAGGGTCGGGACGCCGTGGCCGGCGGCCTCGATCACCGCCTGCCCCCAGCCCTCGGCGTCGGACGCGCAGACGTGGACGGCGGCGCGGTCGAGCAGCCGGCCCTTGGTGGCCTCGTCGACGAAGCCGTGGAACGTGACGATGCCGGTCAGCCCGAGGTCGACCGCGAGCTGCTCGAGCCGCGGGCGCTCGGGGCCCTCCCCGATGACGTCGAGGCGCAGCCCGGGTCGCTGGGCGACGAGCGCGGCCACCGACCGGAGCACGAGGTCGACCCGCTTGTGCGTCACCAGGCGGCCGAGGACGGCGATGGTCTCGGGGTCCTTGGCGGCGGGGTCACCGGCGCCGAGCGGCGGCAGGTCGGCGCCGTTGGCGAGCAGGCCCACGTCACCGCTCCAGCCGAGCCGCTCGCGCATCTCCTCGACGGTCGAGGGCGACACCCCGACCACCGGCCGACGGCGATAGACCCGCGGCATGACGCTGCGCTCGAGCCACCGGCCGAAGGCGGCGACGGGCCCGGGGAACCGGGTGGCGAACTGGTCCTGGTGGACGTGGTGCATCACCAGCAGCACCGGCGTGCGCCGACGGAGGAACAGGGGCGCGAACGACGGCAGGCCGCACGACGGGTCGATGACCGCGTCGACCTGGCGACGGCGGGCGAGCAGCCGCAGCGCCGTGTGGGCGTAGAACGAGATCGTCCCGCCCCGACGGCGGACGACGATGTCGTCCCGTACCGAGGTGGCGGGCTGACCGGGCTCGCGCGCGGTCAGGAACTCGACCTCGGCGCCACCCTCGCGCAGTGCCCGGGCGAAGTGCCAGGCGTAGATCTCCGAGCCCCCGGCCAGCGAGTGGTCGAGATCGCGCCAGTTGACCAGCACGACCCGACGACCCGCGAGCGGGCCGAGGGGCAGCAGGGACGACGGCGCGCGGCGCATCTCAGGCCTCGCTCAGCAGGGATGCGGCGGCGGGGACGGCGATGGCGACCGGCAGGGCGACCGAGGCGGGCAGCGGCATGGGGGACTGCGAACGCGCCTTGGTGGTCGCCCTGCCGGAAATCGAGGTCGCAGGAGCGGGGATGGTGACGATGCGCCGGGTCCGCCAGGCGATCCGGGCGAGCTCGGTGAACGCACCCGCGCCGTGTCGGGCCGGGACGAAGGTCGAGCCCGGGACGTCGGTCCAGGTCACCGGGATCTCCGCGATCCGGGCACCGGTCGCACGCAGCCGGACCAGCAGCTCGACGTCGAAGGAGAAGCCGGTCGCCTCGAGGTCGACGGCGACCGCACGGGCGATGCCGCCGCGGATGACCTTGAAGCCGCACTGGGTGTCGGCGATGCCGGGCACGAGACGCCGGGCGATCCGGCGGTAGGCGGCGGCGCCAGCGCTGCGGGTGCGGCAGTTGCGCACCTCGGCGACCGCACCGTCGACCGCGCGGGAACCGATCACGACGTCGGCCCCCAGCTGGAACCGGCGCCAGGCGTCCTCGAGCGCAGTCAGGTCGGTCGCACCGTCGGCGTCCATGAAGGCGACCAGGTCGGCGTTGCTGGCGAGCAGCCCCGCACGGACCGCGGCACCCTTGCCGCGGCGGGCGCACTCGACGACCCGCACCGGCAGACCAGTGCTGTCGGCAGCCCGCGCCACCTCGGCGGTGCGGTCGGTGCTGGCGTTGTCGACGACCAGCACCTCGACCTCGCCGAGGACCGAACGACGCTGCGCGACGTAGCGGCGCAGCGCGTGGAGCGTACGCGGGAGCCGAAGCTCCTCGTTGTACGCAGGAATGACGATGTGCAGCATCCGGACCCTCCCAAGCCGTCTGCGTGATCGCCTCGTCCCGCTCCCGTGGGTCGAGGCTGGTCCGACCGTCCGCGTGCTCCCCAGCTGCGGACGGTCGGCGCGATCACTCGCTCGAGTAGGTGTAGAGCTCCGCGTTGGAAACGGGCTTCTGGCCACCCTCGACAGCGTTGACGCCACCGACGAGGACAGCTGATGCGGCAAGTGCTCCGACGACCGCAGAAATGAACATGTTCATGCGAAGGTCCCCTCCCAAAGACCTGTGCCGTCCCGGTGAACCGGCCGGCACCCCTCGTTCACTGTACGTGACGAAGGTCTCTCCCACGTCGGATTCTGGCAGCCCATCCGGCCAGGAGGCAAACCCACGACGCCGCGTGTCCGGTAACAATCAGGACAACTGTCCCGGATCCGATACCACGGTCGTCGCTCTCAACCGCCGCAGGATCTCCGGCGACGAGGTCGATGAGAACGAGTTCTTCCCCGTCGTGGACCACCTCGCCCGGGGGCGGGTCGACCTCGGACATGCCCTTCTCGACCAGCACCCAGCGCACCCCGGCCCCCCGCAGCGCGACCTCCGGGTCGCGGGCGTCGAGCGCCCGGCGTACCTCCGAGACCCGCGCGTCCTCGGCCGGGACCGAACCCTCGCCGCCCTCGCCGAGCAGCACGGTGTCGTCGACGAGGACCTCGCCGGGGAAGTAGCGCGGCGCCGGGTCGAGGACGGCGCGACGGTGGTTCCAGTCGAACCCTCGGTAGGAGCCCGCCCACGGCAGCACCACCACCCGGCCCGGGTCCTCGTCGAGCACGTCCGCGACCGCTTCCCACTCCCGCGGGTAGAACGAACGCTCGAGCTCGCCGCCCGCACCCCAGGCGAGGACCGGCAGCAGCAGGACGGGCGCCGCCACGACGAGGCCGACCACCGCCCACAGCGCCTCCCGGCCCGTCCGGACCCGCTCGCTCACGGCGGCCGCGGCTCCCGCCGCGCCGATCGCGAGCACCACCCCGAACGGCGCGAGGAAGCGGTGCGAGTCGCGCAGCAACGCCAGGCCGGGCATCCGTGCGGCCAGGTCCTCGAGCAGCTCGGCCGCACCAGGAACGGCGGGTCCCGCCGCGACGATGAAGGCGCCGGCGCCCAGCGCCGCGAGCCGGCGCCACTCCCCCGGGTGCCGGCTGACGGCACGGCGCAGGCCGGCCACCGCGGCGACGGTGAGCAGGCACGACAGCAGGACGAGCGCCGTGCTCGTCCGGGCCTCGGGGAGGATCGCGGTCTTCCAGATCCCGCCCAGCGACAGCAGGCTCGCCACGAGCCCGGCACCGGACTCCGCACGGGCCGCGAAGTCGCCGAAGACGCCGTCGGTCGACAGCGTGGCTGCGTCCGCGGTGAGCGAGGGCACCACCCAGGTCAGGTTGGCGAGCACCGCCACGGCGGTCGCGGCCAGCCAGGTCCGGCGGTCACGGGTGAGGCCGACGACGGCGAGCACGACCGCCGCCATCACGCCGCTCGACGGGCTGCAGACCGCCGCCACGGTGAGCGCGACCGCGGCCTCCGGCCATCCGCGGCGCGGGTCGGCGCGCAGCCGGCGCGCAGCCAGGACGACCCACGGCAGCGCCAGGTAGCCGAGGAGGATCGCCCACTGGCCGATGAGCAGCCGCTCGTAGACCCACGGGTTCCAGAGCAGCAGGGTGATCGCGGCGGCCCGGGCGTACCAGGCGTGCTCGCGCACGACCCGGCCGACGCCGACGCCGCCGAGGAGGAACCCTCCGACGAGCAGCATCCGCTGGACCCAGCTGCCGGGCAGCACCTGGGTCACCACGGACACCAGCGCGTCCATGGGGACCGCCCGGGGCAGGGTGCCGTCCAGGCCGAGCCAAGCCGCCTTCCACGGTTGCTCCGGGACGAAGACCATGTCGCCGAACAGCCAGTAGCCCCGGCCGAGGAGGAGCGGGCCGAACACCACGAGGGCCAGGCCCGCGCTCCACGCGAGGTCGGCGACGGTCCCCGGCGCGAGGCGCTTCACGGCGTCTCCGGCAGGCCCGCGCCGACATCGGTCACGCACACGGTGCCGCGTCCGTCGCCCGAGAACCACAGCTCGTCGACCTGCCCGGCGACGTCCGGGAGCACCAGCCACACCTCGTTGGGTCCGCGGCGAGCCAGGAAGTCCTCGGTCCAGTCGTCCACGCTGACGGTGACCGTCGACTCGACGCCTGCGTAGTACCGGACCCGGAGCAGGAGCCGCCCGTCGACCGGTGCCGCCAGGCGCACGGCCCTGGTGCCCGCAGTGATTCCGTAACCGCAGTCGCCGTCCGGCCCCCTTCGGCTCGGGACCGACCCGGCGAGCACGACCGGCTCGAGGCCGCCGTCCGGACCGATCACCCGCAGCCGGGGCGACGGCCCGTCGAAGGCCGGTCGCTCCGGGAGCGGCCCGAAGATCACCGAGAACCGGTTGTCCTCCCCCACGAGCGGCAGTACCAGCTCGGGGGGCGCCTCGCCGTCGACGACCACCTGGGTGGGGTCGGCGGCCAGGTCGTCGCGCAGGTGGGTCACGTAGTCGCGGTCGGCGGTGTTCTGGAAGTGCGGGACCAGCAACGCGGTGCCGAAGCCGCTGGCGACGCCGTACGACGCCACCAGGACGCCCGCCAGCACCGAACGGGCCCGGCGGCTCGCGAGCAGCGACCAGTCCGGGGCCCCGCGCAGGCTGAGCGCGACGCACACCACCGCGGCGTGGAGCGTGTCGGCGGAGTAGCGCGGGTCGAGACCGATGATCTGACCGAACCCGGAACGACCGGCGAGCAGGAGCCCGAGGTCGGCGGCGACGTAGCCGACCAGCACCGCGAGGCCCCACCGCCGAGCGGGGCCGCCGCGCCACAGGAGCAGGCCCGCGACCGCGACCACCAGGACGATGCTCACCACGGTGACCCACGTCGCCGGCACGACGGCGCCACCGAGCGGCGCCCCGTCCCAGGGTCCGCCCACGAGCCCGGGGACGACGCTGCGGCCCACGAACGACCACGACACCTCGACCTGCTGACGCGCCGTGCCGCCGCCGCCCTCGACGTCGGTGAGCATCCCGTGGAGGACGAGGAACCCCGCCACCGCTCCGGCGGTGGCGAGCCAGAGCCACCGGAAACGCCCCAGCGCCGCGGTGAGCCGGCGCCACCCGGTCGCCTCGTCGGCGAGCGCGACAGCGACGCCGAACAGCAGGGGCAGGATGAGGACGGCTCGCTCGTGCCAGAGCAGGGCGACCGCCGTCACCAGCACGATCCCGGCCCCGTTGACCCAGGCACGACCGTCGCCCTGGCGCCAGCGCACCAGCAACCAGATCGCGGCCAGCGAGCACAGGACGTGGGGCCAGAGGAACATCGCCGCGCTCCACCACAGCGTGGGGACCAGCGTCATCGGCGCCCACGCGAACACGGCGAGCAGCACGACCCGCGACCAGCCCGCGCCGAGCAGCCGCGACAGGATCAACCAGACCAGGACGGTGGCGGCGAGGTCGACGAGCAGGATCCCGGCCGCGATGACCGGCCAGTCGTACGGCGCGTGGTGGGCGACCACCCAGAGCGTGAGCTGCTGGAACGGGTTCACGTGACCGGCGAAGTCGGAGAACAGGTAGCCCCACGTGAGGTCCGAGCGGTAGGCCCGCCCGGTCATGTAGAAGTCGTCCTGGTTGAAGTAGGAGCCCGCGAGCAGCTTGCCCCGGACCACGATCATCACCGCGATGACCCCGATCGCCGCCGCGCCCTCGCGGCCCCGCCAGCTCCTCATGACCCGCTCCTCGCGGGGGCACGGGGCGCACCGAGCACGAGCCCGGCGAGCACGCCCACCCCGATCGCGGCGACCAGGTCGGCCGGGCCCTCCAGCGCCTCCGGCCGGCCGAGCGCGTCGAGCACGCCCGACAGCGCCAGCAGCACCCCGGCACCGGACGCGAGCCGGACCCAGCCCGCGCGGGTCGAGCCGACCACGCCGAGCACCAGGCCGACCGTCGCCACCGGCCCGAGCAGCAGCAACCCCGACCCGGCGGCGACACCGCACAGGACACGACCGGGCGGCTCGGCCGCCGGCCACGCCGCGGAGGCGGCCTGATCCTCGTGGCGGCCGCGCCGGCGCAACGACAGCAGGCCGATGAGGAGCGCCCCGAGGAGCAGGGACCCGCTGACGGCCAGGCCGAGCGGCAGGATCACGTCGTACGTCGCCTGGGGCCGGTAACGCAGCTCGACCGTGGCATCGTCCGCACCCTCCGGCAGCACCCAGCCCTGCTGCCAGCCGTCGACCCGCACCGGGTCGAGCGCCTCGCCGTCGACCTCGGCGACCCAGCCGTCGTTGAAGTTCTCCGGGACCGAGAGCAGAGCGGCGTCCCCGGGCGCGACGACCGCGGTGCGGCGGGTGCTGCCCCACTGCTCGATCCGCACGTCGCGCTGCTCGGCGGTCACCGCCGGCGCCCCCGTGTCGGTCGCCAGCACGTCGATGACCTCGAACTCCGAGGTCGGCGTCGCGTGAAGTCGGTGCTGGCCGGGCTCCAGGTCGATGTCGAGCGGGTCGCCGGTGCGCGGGTCGCAGGCCTCGAACGCGAGCGGGCTCCCGTTGACGACGTCGGCCATCGTGCCCGAGACGCGGGTCGAGATCCGGCGGCCGTCGAGGAACAGCAGCGGCCCGAACCCGCAGATCGCACCGGTCGGGGTGGTCACGTCCAGCGGACGGGTGACGTTCCAGCCCGTGAGGCTGATCTCCGGTACGACGACGTGGCCGGCGCCGGGCTCCTTCTCGAACCGCACGACGAGCGTCCGGGTCCGGACCGGGTCGATCGCGACGGCGGTGTCCCCGGTGAGCGCGACCCGCTGGGTGTCCCCGCGGGCGGTGACGACCGCGCCGACCGGCGCGTCCTCCCCCGACGTCACGGTGAGACCGGTGATCGTCCGCGGCCGCTTCCACCGGAAGGTCAGGGTCGGGTAGAGGTCTCCGTCGTCGGAGACCCACGCCGTCGTGGGCTGGCCGTCGTAGGCGAAACGGGGCGCGACGCGGGGGTCCTGGCCGAAGATCGACGAGGCCGTCACCGGTGGCCGGCGCTCGACACGGTCGAGCAGCCGGGCAGCCTCCGGCGTGCTCCGGGCGACCACGTGGCCGGTGAGCGCGACCTCCTGGCTGTCGTCGAGCGCGAACGAGCGGTCGAGCCCGGACTTCTCCTCCGCGACCCGGATCCGGGCGACGTCGCACTCGGGTGCCCCGAGCACGACGAAGCAGGCGCGCCGGCCCGGGGTGGTGGTGAGGCTCCAGGACGCACCGTCGGGGACGCTGCGCGGGAGGACGAGCGTGCGCTCGGCCCGGAGGCCGTCGACCTCCACCTCGCGCAGGCCGACCCGGGCACCGCGATCGGCGGTCGCCGCGTCGACGACCCGGACCTCGACTGCCTCGACCTCGCTGCCGTCGAGCTCGACCACGGCCGGGGCGCCCGAGGTGTTGACGTCGACGCGCACCACCTGGTCGCCGGCCACCACCTCCAGGGTCCGGATCGGGGCCACGAGCGGGTCGTCGGCGACGGGCGTGACGGTGACGGTGCGGACCGGACGGGGCACGTCGAGGTCGAGACGCAGCCACTGCTCGTCGGGGTCACCGGCGAGCGAGCTCACCCAGCGGGTGTCGATGTCACCGTCGACGGCGGCCGCCGGGCCGGCCTGGACCAGCACCGGGCCGAAGTTGTCGGCATAGCCCTGGGACGACGAGGCGGTGACCGACCGGAGCCCGTCGTAGTCGGCGACCACCTCGTCGCCCGGTCCGCCGGGGCCACCCGGGAAGTCGTGCACCGCCCGGTCGACCCGGTAGGCCTCGTCGGCGGTCATCACCGCCGAGAGGGACTCGTCGTTGTTGCCGAACGCGCGTTCGCGTCGCTGGTCGGTGTCGGTGACGACGTCGGCGACCCCGTCCCAGCCGTCCTCCCCCTCCACCACCGTCGGCACGTCCGCAGGGAGCAGGCCCCCGCCCTGGAGCGCGAGCACGCTGTCGGACGCGCCGCGAACGGTCAGCACGTCGTCGAGGACGGTCGCACGCAGCACCGGCAGCCGGCCGGGCACAGCGAAGACCTCGACCTCGGCGGCACCGTCGCTGGTGCGCCCGAACCCGGCGACCCGCTCCAGGCCCGCCCGGGCCAGCGAGACCGCCGTCGCTCCGGGGTGCGGGGAGTCGGTCACGCCGCGAAGCAGGTCGCGGCGCAGGACCACGTGGGTGATCCCGGCCCGGGACAGCTCCTCGACGAGCGCCTCGGTCGCGCGGCCGGTCGCGATGACCTGGTCGAGCGCCGACAGGTAGCGGATCGACTCCCCGGGGATCAGCGGCACCTGGCTGCGGCTCACCACCGGCACGCCGCCGAGGATCGCGAGCGGCTCGTCGAGCGTCCAGCCCCACTCGTGCTGGGCGAAGCGCGCCCCGGGGACCACGAGGGTCCGCCCGCCCTCGGTGCCGCCGGGAGCGTGCTCGTCGAGGTAGGCCTGCGCCTGCTGCCAGTGGTCGGGCAGCGCGTCCCAGCCCGGCGTGCGGGTGTCGCCCTGGACGTAGGGACGCCCCAGGACGAGGACCACCAG
>NZ_JACEFC010000100.1 GCF_014180715.1 Nocardioides stalactiti
CCCGTCGCACGGATGTTTCGCGTCGTCGTCAGGTGACCAGTGGGTAGGGTGGCCGCCGGTACGACCACCGGGGAGAGGGACCGCAACGATGTTCAGCCTGGCGCGCTTCGACTGGCGCACCACGATCGCGGTCGTGGTGGTCGCCGTGAGCGTCGTGGTCGCCATGGTCCTGTACGCCGGCAACGAGGGGCCGGCACGGCCGCGCGGCAACGGCCCGACCACCGCCGCACCGGGGATGGCGCGGCTGGTGTTCGCCGTCTGGGGCACCGAGGCGGAGATCGCGTCCTACAAGGACGTCGTCGCGACCTACAACGCGCAGTCCGAGGTCGTGGACGTGCACGTCGAGGCCTGGCCCAACGCGGCGTTGATGCTCACCGACATCCAGTCCGGCGAGGTCCACCCCGATCTCTACCTGCTCCCGCGCGACGACCTCGCCGAGACGCTCGAGGCGGACCGCAACCGCCCGCTGCTCGACCTGCTCGACGCGCGCGGCGTGGCGTTCGGCGACGAGTTCCCCCGCGACGTGATCTCGGCGTTCTCGGCCGAGGACGACCTCCAGTGCATGCCGTACGGATCCTCGCCCATGGTCATGTACTACAACACCGACCTCGTCGACTTCGAGCGGATGGCGGCGCGTGACCTGCCCGTCCCGCCGGAGGACCGGGAGTACTGGAACCTCGACATGTTCCGGGCGGCGGCGACGTTCGCGAGCCGGCCGCGCAAGGGCACCAAGGGCGTCTACATCGAGCCGACCCTCGACGGGCTGGCGCCGTTCGTCTACGCGGGCGGCGGCAAGCTGTTCGACGACGTCGAGGAGCCGCGGTCGCTCGCCCTGTCCGACGACGACTCGGCCGACTCGCTGCGGGCGACGCTCGAGGTGCTGCGCGACCCGACGATCACCCTGTCCAACCGGCAGGTGCGCGAGGAGTCGGCGCTCGAGTGGTTCCAGGCCGGCAAGCTCGGCATGATCGCGGGCTTCCGCGACCTCACGCCGGTGCTGCGGGAGACCGAGGGCCTCCGGTTCGACGTCATGCCGATGCCCGAGCTCGACGACGACGCCACGGTGGGCGAGCTCACCGGCGTCTGCGTCGCCGAGGGTCCGCAGGACCGGGTGGAGCAGTCGGCGGACTTCCTGGTCAACCTGCTGAGCGACGCGGCGGTGTCGACGATCGCCGCGACCGGCTCGTTCATGCCGACCAAGCTCGACGTCAGCTACTCCGACGCGTTCCTCCAGCCGGACCTCCAGCCTGCCAACGCCCGCGCGTTCGTCTCCTCGACCAGCTCGATCGTGCTGCCGCCGCTCCTCGAGGGCTGGTACGAGCTCGAGGCTGTGGTCGATCCCGATCTCGAGCGGCTCCTCACGCAGCCCTCGATCGAGGACCTCGACCTCGAGCTGGAGGCGATCGACGAGAAGTCCCGGGCCGTCCTCGACCCGGAGGACGTCCCCGACGAGACCGACGCACCCGAGGAGTCGTCCTCGCCCGACGAGGGGTCGTCGGAGGGCCCGTAGGACCTCAGGCCTTCGCCTGCTCCTCGGCGTCGAGGATGGCGCGGGTCAGGGTCGGGGCGGTGAGCCCGATCTGCCAGCTGCGGGAGCCCAGCGCGCCGAGCTGGTCGATGACGCGCTCGAGCAGCTCGACCGGGTCGCGGGTGGCCGGCGGCTCCCACATCACCCGGCGCAGGTGGTCGGGGGTGAGCAGGTTCTCGGTCGGCAGGTCGTGCTGCTCGGCGAGCGCGGCGACCGCAGCGCGGGCCAGCTCGAGCCGGCGGGCGGCGACCGGGCTCTTCTCCGCCCAGGCGCGCGGGGCGGGCGGGCCGTCGCCGCGCGGGGTGCGGCTGGGCAGGTCGGCCTCGTCCATCTCGGCGGCGGTCTTGATGGCCTCGAGCCAGAGGGGTGCGAACCGGGAGGCTCCGCGCCCGTGGAAGCCCTGGGTGGACATCAGTGCGCCTCGGCTGGTCGGCATCGCCGTGGCGGCGACGATGATCGCGGCGTCGGGGATCAGCCGGCCCGGGGTGACGTCGCGTTCGCGGGCGAGCTCGTCGCGGGCCTCCCAGAGCGCTCGGACGGCGCCGAGCGCCCGGCGGCCGCGCACCTTGTGCAGCCCGGACGTACGACGCCATGCGTCGGTGCGGACCGTCGGCTCGAAGCCGCGCAGGTTGTCGAACTCCTGGCGGGCCCAGTCGTCCTTGCCCGCCTCGACGAGCTGGTCGGCGAGGATCGTGCGGAGCTCGACGAGCACCTCGACGTCGAGGGCGGCGTACTCCAGCCAGGGCTCGGGGAGCGGGCGGGTCGACCAGTCGACCGCGGAGTGCTCCTTCTTCATCCGCCGGTCGAGCAGCGTCTCGACGAGGGTCGCGAGGCCGACGCGCGGGTAGTTGAGCAGGCGTCCGGCCAGCTCGGTGTCGAAGAGGGCGGCCGGGACGAGGCCCACCTCGGCGAGGCACGGCAGGTCCTGGGTGGCGGCGTGCAGGATCCACTCGGCGCCGCCGATCGCTTCCTGGAGGGGAGCCAGGGAGGTCAGCGGGATCGGGTCGATGAGCCCGGTGCCCGCGCCCTGGCGGCGGACCTGGATCAGGTAGGCGCGGCTCGAGTAGCGGTAGCCCGAGGCCCGCTCGGCGTCGATCGCGACCGGTCCGGTGCCCGCCGCGACCAGAGCGGCGTACGCGGCCAGCGCCTCGTCGGTCTCGATGACCGGCGGCAGGCCGTCGGCCAGCGTCAGGAGCTCGACGACCGGCTCGGCATCGGTGCCCGTCGGGCTGAGGTCTTCCTCGGGGGCGTCGGGGGCGGGCGAGTCCGCCATCAGAGGGTGGCGCCTCGCTGGCCACGCCGCGAGGGCATCACCGCGACCCCGTCGGGCACCGGCTCGAGTCCGCCGGCGGTGCACATGAGCTCTGCCCATGCCTCGACATGAGCGGCCAGGGAGGGCGCGTCGGTCGGTGTCCAGGAGGCGCGCATCTCGAGCTGGGCCGACCCGCCGTCGCCGGCCATGGTCCCGTAGCTCTCGGTCGCGACCCGGGTGACCGTGCCGGACAGGGCGGTGTGCTCGGCGCCGTGGGCCGCGAGCGCATCGGTCAGCCAGGTCCAGCCGACGTCGGTCAGCATCGGGTCGGTCGCGAGCGAGTGCTCGATCTCGGCCCGGCAGTAGACGACGCAGCGGAAGGTCCCGTCCCAGGTGTCGTTGCCGGCGGGGTCGTGGAGCACGACGATCCGGCCGGTGGCGACCTCCTCGTCGTCGACGGTGACGTCGGCCGACAGGGCGGTGGCGTAGGGGGCGATGCGCTGGGGCGCCGGCATCTCCTCGCAGAAGATCTCCGGGCGCAGGACGGCTTCGCGCATGCTGGTCACGGCAGCGGTGAACTCCGGGGGCTCGCCAGCAGCGCCGGACCCCTGGTGCGTCTCCTGACGGGCGACCATGGAGCCACCATAGGAGAATTCGGCCGGTTCGGACCTCAGCCACGCCGCCACCGCCACCCCCTCCGGATGTGCGCGAGCCGGGGTGACCTGCGACCCTGGGAGCGATATGAGCGAGCACCACCACCTCAGCGACAGCGCGTTCCTCAAGGCCGTGCGCGGCGAGCCGGTGCCGCACACCCCCGTCTGGTTCATGCGTCAGGCCGGCCGCTCGCTGCCCGAGTACCTCAAGGTGCGCGAGGGCACCGGGATGCTCGAGTCCTGCATGAACGCCGAGCTGGTCACCGAGATCACGCTCCAGCCGGTCCGCCGGTACGGCGTCGACGCGGCCATCTTCTTCTCCGACATCGTGCTGCCGCTCAAGGCCGTCGGTGTCGACCTCGACATCAAGCCCGGGGTCGGTCCGGTCGTGGCGGACCCGGTCCGCACCCTCGCCGACGTCGAGGCGATCCCGGACCTCACGCCGGACCAGGTCCCGTTCATCACCGAGGCTGTCGGGACGCTCGTCTCCGAGCTCGCCGGGATCAACGGCGGCACCCCGCTCATCGGGTTCGCGGGAGCGCCGTTCACGGTGGCGTCGTACCTCGTCGAGGGCGGGCCGTCCAAGGAGCACGCCAAGACCAAGGCGCTGATGTTCGGCGCGCCCGACGTCTGGGACGCCCTCATGCACAAGATCGCCGACATCTCCGCGGCGTTCCTCGAGGTCCAGGTCGCCGCGGGGGCCTCCGCCGTCCAGCTCTTCGACTCCTGGGCCGGCGCGCTGACGCCCGGCGACTACGCGACCTACGTGATGCCGCACTCCGCGCGGGTGCTCGAGCGGATCGGCGCGCTCGGCGTCCCGCGGATCCACTTCGGCGTCGGGACGACCAACCTGCTGACCCTGATGGGCGAGGCCGGCGCCGACGTCGTCGGCATCGACTGGCGCACCCCGCTCGCCGACGGCATCGCCCGGGTCGGGGACCGCGGTGTCCAGGGCAACCTCGACCCGACCCTGGTGTTCGCGCCGACCGACGTGATGACGGCGCGCGCCGCCGAGATCATCGAGGCGGGGCGCCAGGCCAAGGGCCACGTCTTCAACCTCGGCCACGGCGTGATCCCGTCGACCGACCCCGACCAGCTCGCCCGGCTGACCGAGTTCGTCCAGTCCTACCCGCTCGCCTGAGCCTTCTTCGTCGTCGACTTCTGGGCGGCTGACCGCTTGGTCGCCGCCTTCTTGGCGGGCGCCTTCGCGGCGGGAGCCCGGGACTTCAGGCTGACCTGCATCGCGCTCCCGCTGCCCGTCACCGTCAGGTAGGGCTGGGCCTGCAGCAGCGTGGACAGCTTCGGCGACCCGTACAGCCGCGGGTCGAACGAGGCGCTGGCCGAGCGCAGGTAGTTGCCGATGGCGCTCACCGAGACGGCGCCGTCGTCGCCGGAGGTCGCGTTGATCGCGCGGGTCAGCAGGCTCTGGAGGTTGGGCAGCGGCGCGTCGCCCTCGCCCGGGTCGCCCCCGTCGTCGCCGGCGGCACCGGGATCGCCCGCCTCGGCGGCGCGGTCGGCTCCCAGGACCTCGAGGTAGATGAACCGGTCGACGGCCGCCACCAGCGAGGCGGGGGTCTTCTTCAGGCCGAGCCCGTAGACCGTCTTGCCGGACTCCCGGAGGCGGGTGGCGAGACCGGTGAAGTCGCTGTCGCTGGAGACCAGCGCGAACCCGTCGACGTTGCCGGTGTAGAGCAGGTCCATCGCGTCGATGATCAACGCGGAGTCCGTGGAGTTCTTGCCGGTCGTGTAGGCGAACTGCTGCTTCGGCACGATCGCGTGCTGGTTGAGGGCGGTCTTCCAGCCGCCGAGCTGCGGGGTGGTCCAGTCGCCGTACGCCCGCTTCACCGTGGCGACGCCGTAGGTCGCCAGCTCGTCGAACAGCGCCGCGGCGTGCTTCGGTGAGGTGTTGTCGGCGTCGATCAGGACCGCGAGGCGCGCGTTCGGGGTGGACATGGGGTCATCATGTCCTGCTCCCGTCTGGGACGCTGGACCCGTGCGGTACGTCGTCGTCGGTGCGGGGATCAGCGGGCTGACCGCTGCCCACGACCTGGCTGGGGCCGGCCATCAGGTGCTCCTCCTCGAAGCGACCGACGAGCTCGGCGGCAAGCTGCGCCGCGGCGAGGTCGCGGGGCTCACCGTGGACGTCGGCGCGGAGGCGATGGTCAACCGGCGGCCCGAGGGCGTGGCCCTCGCCCAGGCCCTCGACCTGCCGGCGACCCACCCGACGGCCGCCACCTCGCGGATCTGGACCCGCGGCGCGCTCCGGCCGCTGCCGCGGACGTTCATGGGGGTGCCGCTCGACCTGGACGGACTCGAGCAGTCCGGGATCCTGTCGGCCGAGGGGATGACGCGGGCTCGCCACCAGTTCGGGGCACCTGTCGAGGGAGATGTGTCCGTGGGCGACCTGGTCGCCCAGCGGTACGGCGACGAGGTCGTCGACCGGCTGGTCGAGCCGCTGCTGGGCGGGGTGTACGCCGGCCACGCCCGGGGCATCTCGGTGCGTGCCGCTGTCCCGCAGCTCGTCGAGATGCTCAGCCGCGCGGAGGTCGTCGCCCCGGTCGGTCCGGCGACGGCCGCGGCACCGGTGTTCGCCGGGATCCCCGGCGGGATGTGGCAGCTCCCCGACGCGCTGGCCGGCGCGCTCACGGCGACGGAGCGGGTCGACATCCGTCGCGACGCGGTCGTGCGCGCGGTGAACCGGACGCCGGAGGGCTTCGCCGTCACGGTGGACCAGCTCGGGATCGCCGGCGTCGAGACCGCCGACGGGGTGGTGCTCGCGACCCCCGCCGCACCGACCGCCCGGCTCCTCGCCGACGTCGTCCCCGCGGCGGCGGCGGAGCTCGCGGCGATCGACTACGCGTCGTCGGCGCTGGTGACGTTCGCGTTCCGTGCCAGCCCCGACGTGACGGCCGCCCTCGACGTCGGCGCATCCGGCTTCCTGGTGCCGCCTGTCGACGGGCACGCGGTCAAGGCCGCCACGTTCTCCTTCGCGAAGTGGGACTGGGTGCGCGCGGCCGGCGCCGCCGGGGACGGGGAGGACCTGCTGGTCCTGCGCACGTCCCTCGGCCGCCACGGCGAGGAGCAGACCCTCCAGGTCCCCGACGACGAGCTGGTCCGGGCCTCCCTCGCTGACCTCGGCGAGGCCACCGGTCTCACTGCGGCTCCGGTCGACGCGGTCGTCCAGCGCTGGGGCGGCGGGCTGCCGCAGTACGCGGTCGGTCACCTCGACCGCGTCGCCAGGATCCGGTCCGCAGTCGCCACGGTCCCCGGCCTCGCGGTCTGCGGGGCGGCGTACGACGGCGTCGGCATCGCCGCGTGCATCGCCTCTGCCCACCGCGCCGCGCTCGAGGTGCAGTCGTCCGACCCAGAGTGACCCAGGGATCACTCTCACTCGGACGACCCTTCACAATGGAGGCATGAGCGACCCGCAGGCGGACATCAAGTCCAACGCCGCCAAGATCAACGAGCTCAACGACACGATCCGCTTCACGATGTGGTCGGTGTTCAAGCTCGAGCGCCCGATCGGTGACGACGACGTCGTCCGCAAGGGCGAGGCCGCCGAGGTGGAGGCGCTGCTCGCCGAGCTGGCCGGCCCGTCGGGCAACGACGTCGTGGTCCGCGGGCTGTACGACGTCGCCGGGCTCCGCGCCGACGCCGACCTCATGATCTGGTGGCACGCCGCGACCAGCGACGAGCTCCAGGTGGCCTACCACCGGCTGCGTCGTACGGCGTTCGGCACCCGCCTGGCGCCGGTGTGGTCCCAGATGGCGCTGCACCGACCCGCTGAGTTCAACCGGAGCCACCTGCCGGCGTTCCTCGCCGAGGAGCAGGCCCACGCCTACGTCGCGGTCTATCCGTTCGTCCGCTCCTACGAGTGGTACCTGCTGGAGGAGACCGAGCGGCGCAGGCTGCTCGCCGAGCACGGCCAGATGGGTCGCGACTACCCGGACGTCCGCGCCAACACCGTGCAGTCGTTCGCGCTCGGTGACTACGAGTGGATCCTCGCGTTCGAGGCCGACGACCTGACCCGGATCGTCGACCTGATGCGCCACCTGCGTGGCTCGGAGACCCGCCGCCACGTGCGCGAGGAGGTGCCGTTCTACACCGGCGCCCGGGTCGAGGTCGCCGAGCTGGTGGGCCGCCTGCCCTGATCCGGGGACATACCGTGCTCGGCTTTCCGGTCATTGTTTGGAAAGTCTAGTGACTTAGTGCAGTATTAATCGCATGTCCGGTCGATCTGCACTCGCTGCCCTGCCCCTGCTCGAGGTCGTGCGTGGTCACGCCGCCGACCCTGCCCTGCTGCAGCTGCTCGACCCGTGCCCCGAGGAGCGGTCGTGGATCCGCCTGGTCGCGACCGAGGACCACGAGCTGTGGCTCATCTCCTGGCCGGCGGGCGCGGCGACCGACTGGCACGACCACGGGTCCTCGTCGGGTGCCTTCACGGTGCTGCGCGGGACGCTGACCGAGCACACCTTCGACGGCGGGCTCCAGCTCGTCGACCACGGCGTCGGGGGTGGCAAGGCCTTCGCCGCCGGCTACGCCCACGACGTCCGCAACCACGGCGAGGAACCGGCGCTCTCGCTCCACGCCTACTCGCCGCGGCTCACCACCATGACCCGCTTCAAGTTCCACGGCGACCGGCTCGAAGTCCTCGGCGTCGAGCGCGCGGGGGAGGAGTGGTGAGTACCGTCAAGGGCGTGCGGTTCGACGGCGTGGACGCCCTGCTGGCCGACGCGCGCTCGCGTCTTCGACGGATCGCGCCGCGGGAGGCCTACGAGGAGATCGTCTCCTGGGGTGCCGTG
Organism: Nocardioides stalactiti; assembly: GCF_014180715.1. GTDB lineage: Bacteria > Actinomycetota > Actinomycetes > Propionibacteriales > Nocardioidaceae > Nocardioides > Nocardioides stalactiti. The sequence continues at coordinate 8,236 of NZ_JACEFC010000100.1, forward strand.
CTCGTGGACATCCGGCCGGCCGCGCAGCGCGCCGAGGAGGGTGCCGTGCACCCGAGCCTCCCCGTGCTCGTGGTCGAGCGCAACGTCCTCGAGTGGCGCTTCGACCCGCGCAGCGACGCCCGGATCCCCGGGGCGTCGTTCGACCGCCGGGTGATCGTGCTCTGCCAGGAGGGCTACACGTCCTCGCTGGCCGCGGACGCGCTCCAGAGCATCGGCATCCACCGCGCCACCGATGTCATCGGCGGGTTCGCAGCCTGGCGTTCGGCCGGATTGCCTGTGACAGGTGTCGAAGCCTGACAGCGTGGGTAGCCTCGGAGCCATGACCTACAACGTGGAGAAGACCGACGAGGAGTGGAAGGCCGAGCTCACTCCTGAGGAGTACGCCGTGCTCCGCAAGGCCGGCACCGAGCGCGCCTTCAAGGGCGAGTACACCGACACCGAGACCAAGGGCGTCTACCGGTGCAAGGCCTGTCAGTCCAAGCTCTTCGAGTCCGACACGAAGTTCCACTCCGGCTGTGGGTGGCCGAGCTTCTACCAGCCGATCAGCGACACGATCGAGTACATCGAGGACAACTCGATGGGGATGAAGCGCACCGAGGTCCGGTGCTCCAACTGCGGATCCCACCTCGGCCACGTGTTCCCCGACGGCTACGGCACCCCCACGGGCGACCGCTACTGCATCAACTCGATCAGCCTGACGCTCGAGCCGGCCGACGGCTCGTGACGAGGGCCCGTCCGTCGGTCGGAGCGCCGCTCCGGCGACGACGCGAAACGTTGCCGTGACACGGGCTGGCTAGCGTCGGTCCGTGACCATCAAGGTGGCCCTCCAGCACCGGACGACGTACACCTTCGCCGAACCGGTGAAGATGTACCCGCACACGGTACGTCTGCGCCCTGCCCCGCACTGCCGGACGCCCGTCGAGGCCTACTCGTTGACGGTCGCTCCGGCGGGGCACTTCCTCAACTGGCAGCAGGACGCGTTCGGCAACCACCTGGCCCGGTTGGTGTTCCCGGAGAAGGTGGACCGCCTCGAGGTGACCGTGGACCTGGTCGCGGACCTCACCGTGATCAACCCGTTCGACTTCTTCGTCGAGGAGTATGCCGAGACCTTCCCGTTCGGGTACCCCGTCCAGCTCAGCGCCGACCTCGATCCCTACCTGCGGCCGGTCGACGAGTCGCCGGGCGCAGGCCCCGGGCCGGTTGTCCAGCAGTGGCTCAAGGCGCACGGCCTGGACCGCGACTTCGCCCCTGAGCGCATCGTCGACTTCCTGGTCCGCGTCAACCGTGCGGTGTACGACGACATCGCCTACAGCGTCCGCATGGAGCCCGGGGTCCAGACGCCGGACGAGACGCTGGACCGAGCGCTGGGGTCGTGCCGCGACAGCGCCTGGTTGCTGGTGTCCGTGCTGCGCCAGCTGGGGCTCGCCGCGCGGTTCGTCTCCGGCTACCTCGTCCAGCTGGTGCCGGACGAGGTGCCTCTCGACGGGCCCGGCGGACCGGCCGAGGACTTCACCGACCTGCACGCCTGGGCGGAGGTCTACGTCCCGGGCGCCGGCTGGATCGGGCTGGACCCGACGTCGGGTCTGTTCGCGGGCGAGGGCCACCTGCCCCTCTCGGCGACACCCCACCCCTCCAGCGCCGCTCCGATCACGGGGGCGACGGCGCCGGTCGAGGTCTCCTTCTCCTTCAGCAACAGCGTCACCCGGATCGAGGAGAGGCCGCGCGTCACCAAGCCGTACACGGACGACCAGTGGGCCGCGGTCCGCGAGCTCGGAGCCGAGGTCGACCGGCGCCTGGAGGCATGCGACGTCCGCCTGACCATGGGCGGTGAGCCGACCTTCGTCGCAGCCGGTGACACCTCGGCGCCGGAGTGGGAGACCGCCGCCGACGGGGAGGAGAAGCGAGCCAAGGCGTCGGCGCTCGCCGCCCGCCTGCGGGACCGCTGGGCACCGTCCGGCGTCGTCCACCGAGGACAGGGCAAGTGGTATCCCGGGGAGCCGCTGCCACGATGGCAGATCCAGCTGGCCTGGCGGGCCGACGGGCAGCCGCTGTGGCGCGACCCGAGCCTGCTCGCCGACCCCGTCGAGCAACCGACGCCGGGCCTCGGAGAGCGTGCCGTCGACCTCGCCCGCGCCATCGCCCAGGCGCTCGGGATGGGGCGGGAGTCGGCCCTCGCGGCGTACGAGGACCCGGTGCCGCGGCTCTGGGACGACCTGCTGCTGCCCGACGGGCCGCGTCCGGCCCGCGAGCCCGCGCCGGAAGCCGCCGACCTGGGTGACCTGGTCGACCCGGACGTCCCGGGCGACCACGCCGCGCCGGCCGCCTGGGTGGTACCGGCGTTCGAGGATCCTGACCACGAGGGCCGGTGGGCCACGACGCGGTGGCGGACCCGGCGGTCCCACCTCTACCTGACCGTTGGCACCAGCCCGGCCGGCTACCGCCTGCCTCTCGCCTCGCTGGCCTGGGAGCCCGGTCCCGGCGACGTCGAGCGGTCGACGTTCGACTCCTCCGCCCGGTCGGACCCGCCCGCGCAACCGCCGGTCGACGGGTCTGCCCGGGTGCTCCCGATCGCCGACGCACCGCGCCACGCGCTGGTCGTGGAGGAGCGCGGAGGACACCTGTTCGTCTTCCTGCCGCCCCAGACCAGCACGGCGGGTTCGGTCGCCCTGCTGCGAGCGGTCGAGCAGGCGGCCGCGGCGACGGGCGCGGCCGTGGTGCTGGAGGGGTACGGGATGCCCTTCGACCCCGGCGTCCGCACGCTCAGCGTCACCCCCGACCCCGGGGTGATCGAGGTGAACGTGCAGCCCACCGCCGGCTTCGAGGAGCTCATCGAGCTCACCACGACCCTGTACGACGATGCGCGCGCGGTCGGGCTCGTCTCGGAGAAGTTCGACCTCGACGGCACCCACACCGGCACGGGCGGCGGCAACCACTTCACCCTCGGCGGGCCGACCCCGCCCGACTCGCCGCTGCTGCGGCGCCCCGACCTGCTCGTCAGCCTGCTCCGGTTCTGGCAGCACCACCCTGCGCTGTCCTACGTCTTCTCCGGCCGCTTCATCGGGCCGACCTCGCAGGCCCCGCGGGTCGACGAGGGGCGCGCTGAGACGCTCTACGAGCTCGAGATCGCCTTCGCCGAGCTCGAACGGCTCGCCGGGCCCGATCGTGAGGGGACCGAGCGGGAGGTGGTGCCCGCCTGGCAGGTCGATCGGGCGCTGCGGCACCTGCTCACCGACGTCACCGGCAACACGCACCGCTCCGAGTTCTGCATCGACAAGCTCTACAGCCCCGACGGCGAGAGGGGCCGGTTGGGCCTGCTGGAGCTGCGTGGCTTCGAGATGCCACCGCACCCGCGGATGGGGCTGGTCCAGGCGCTGCTGATCCGCGCACTGGTCGCCGCGTTCTGGGTCGAGCCCTATCGCGGACCGTTGGTCGCGTGGGGCACGGAGCTGCACGACCGCTTCCTGCTGCCGTCCTTCGCGGCGGCCGACCTGCACTCCGTCGTCGCCGAGGTGAACCAGCGGCTCGGGTTCCCGAGCGGTGGTGGGTTCGCGACGGCCTGGCTGGACCCGTTCGTCGAATTCCGGTTCCCGCTGCTGGGCACCGCCACGGCCGGTGGTGTGGAGCTCGAGGTCAGGCAGGCGATCGAGCCGTGGCACGTGCTGGGGGAGGAGGTGTCCCTCGACGGCACCGCGCGGTACGTCGACTCGTCGGTCGAGCGGATCGAGGTCGCCGTGCGGGGTCTCCAGCGCGGTCGGCACGTCGTCACGTGCAACGGCATCCCGGTACCGCTCGCGCCGACCGACCGTCCCGGGGTGGTCGCCGGCGGGGTCCGCTACCGCGCGTGGGCGCCGTACTCGGCTCTGCACCCGACGATCGGGGTGCACTCGCCGCTCGTGCTGGACGTGGTCGACGTGGCGAACCGGCGCAGTCTCGGCGGCGCGACGTACCACGTCGTCCACCCGGGCGGACGCAGCTACGACACCTATCCGGTCAACGCGATGGAGGCCGAGGCGCGCCGGTCCAACCGGTTCCGTGCCGAGGGGCACACGCCCGGTCCGGTCGATCCGGAGGCCTGGCCGGTCGTCGATCCGGTGGACCGGCTCCGGGGGGCGACCAGCGCAGAGCAGCCCTGCACCCTGGACCTGCGCAGGTACAGCCCCGGCAATCGTTAGGGTTCGGCCATGACCGCCACTCCGGACGACGCGATCGCCGCGTCGCCGCTGGAGGACTACCGCCACCGGGTCACCACGCGGCCCGGCGGGCGGGACGGGGCAGAGGTCCCCGACGAGGTGTTCCGCGCCGGAGGCGCGTCGCAGGACCTCGTCGCAGCGGCCGTCGGTGCCCTCGGCATGTCGGGACTGCTCACGGCGCGGGCCGAAGCGCGCCGACTCATCGACGCCGACGGGATCCGGTACGGCGCGGCGGAGGACGGTGGCCAGGCGCGGGACTGGATCGTCGATCCGCTGCCGGTCGTCCTCGGGAGCGCCGAGTGGCTGTCCCTGGAGCGGTCGCTCGAGCAGCGCGCCCTGGTGCTCGATGCCGTCCTCGGTGACCTCTACGGAGCGCGCACGCTGCTGCGACGAGGGGTGGTCCCACCTGAGGTCGTGCTCGGCCATCCGGGGTTCCTGCGTCAGGCCGACGGGATCAGGCTGCCGGGTCGGCGGCAGCTGGTGCTCACCGGGACCGACCTCGGGCGGGACTCCGACGGCAACTGGGTCGCGTTCGGCGACCGGCTCGGGGCGCCGTCGGGCGCCGGGTACGCGATGGCGACCCGCCGGATCACCAGCCGGTTGCTTCCCGGGCTGCACCGGAGCACACGGCTCGCCCGGATGCGTCCGTTCTTCCACACGATGACCCATGCGCTGCGCGAGGCAGCGCCCGTCGGGGTGCACAACCCGCAGGTCGTGCTGCTGTCGCCTGGCTCGGGCAGCGAGACCGCCTACGACCAGAGCTTCCTGGCAACCCTGCTGGGCTTTCCCCTGGTGGAGGCCGAGGACCTGGTGGTCCGCGAAGGCCGGGTCTGGATCCGGTCGACCAACCGGTCGGACGCGGTCGACGTCGTGCTGCGCCGGGTCGATGCCGACTTCGCCGACCCGCTCGAGCTGCGCCCCGACTCGCGGCTCGGCCTGCCCGGCCTGCTCGAAGCGAGTCGCCGCGGCACCGTGGCCGTGGCGAACCCGCTCGGCGCCGGCGTCCTGGAGAACCCCGGGGTGGCCCACTTCCTCCCGGCCGTCAGCCGGGCGCTGTTCGGGGAGGAGCCGGCGCTGCCAGGGGCCTCCAGCTACTGGTGCGGGGACCCGGCCGAGCGCAGCCACGTCCTGGCCCACCTGCAGGAGCTCGTCATCAAGCCGATCGCGCGGGGCCGGTCGATCTCGGCGCGGCCCGGGTGGGAGCTCACCGCCGAGGAGCGAGAGCTGACCCGGCGCCGGATCGAGGCCGAGCCGTGGGCGTGGGTGGCGCAGGAACCGCTGACGATGTCGACGGTCCCCGTCGTGACGCCGCACGGTCTGGAGTCGCGTCGGTTCGTGCTCCGCACGTTCGGGGTCGCGCGCGGCGAGGGTTACCACTTCCTCCCGGGCGGTCTCGGGCGGGTCGCGCCGGACGAGGCGTCGTACCTGATCGCCAACGCGGCGGGTGCCCTTGCCAAGGACGTGTGGGTGCTGGCATCCGACGAGACCGGCACCTCGTGGTCGGACGACCGCCTGCTCGACCTCCGACCACCGCTCGCCTCCGAGGACGCGGCCGCGCTCGCCCCGCGCGCCGCCTCGGCCCTCTACTGGGTCGGTCGTTATGCCGAGCGGGCAGAGGCGACCGCCCGGGTGATCCGGGTGGTCGACGACCTCGTCGAGGACCACGCAAGCTGGCCGGGCACGCCCGGAGCGGCAGCGGTCCAGGTCATGGTCGACGGTCTCCTCGCGATGACCTCCACGACAGGCAGGAGCGGCGCCGAGCCGCCCGACCAGGTCCTGCGCCGACTGGTCGGCGACCAGCGCCGGCCGGGATCGGTCGCGTTCGCGGTGGCCGGCCTGGTCCGCGGCGCCCAGGACGTCCGGGACCACCTGTCCTACGACATCTGGCACGTCCTGAACCGGATCGAGCGGGCCCTCGACGACGAGCCCGCGGAGGACCGCCCGCTGCAGCCGCAGCTGTACCGGGTGCTGGAGTCGATGCTCGCCGTCCACGGGGTGATCGCCGAGAACATGGTCCGCGACGAGAGCTGGGGCTACCTCGACGGCGGGCTCCGGCTGGAGCGGGCACTCCTCACGACCGCACTGGTCCGCGCGGCGGTGGCCCAGGAGCGCCCTCCGATCATCGACGGCCAGGTCACCGAGGCAGCCCTGGAGGCCTGCGACTCGATCATCACCCATCGTCGCCGGGTGGCTACCGGCGAGGGCCCCGCGTGGCCGGTGCACTCCGCGGTCGAGCTGTTGCTGCGTGACCCGGCCAACCCGCGGTCGGTGGCCTTCTCGGTGGAGCGGCTCGTCGAGCGGTTCCAGCTGATCGGTGCCCCGGTCCTGGCAGCGGAGGGTGCTGAGCTGCTCGCGCTGTTCCGCGACATGGACGTCGACCGGCTCTGTGCGGACGACCGGTCCGGCCTGCTCGCGGCCTGCGACCAGGTCACGCAGTCGCTGCGCGGGATGTCGGACCGCCTGACGGCGTCGCACTTCCGCCGGAAGCCCACCCAGCAGGTCGTGCCCGCCGACTGGGCCGTCGCACGGATCGGTGACACCTGATGCAGACCGACGACGACTTCGGGCCGCGGCGGTACCAGGTGCGCCACCGCACGACCTACACCTACTCCGACGACGTGACGGGGTGCTACGAGCGCGGCTTCCTCGCGCCGCGGGCGACCCCGGCCCAACGGGTGGTCAGCAACGACGTGCGGATCGTCCCGGAGCCGGACCTGGTCGCGACCCATGTCGACCACTTCGGGAACAGGAGCTACTACGTCGAGGTCCGGACCGACCACCGGGTGCTGGAGGTCGAGAAGACCAGCATCATCGAGGTGGATCGGCCGCGGCCCGACCTCGACGCGCTGGACCGGTGGACCGTGGCGGACGCCGCGGAGTGGGCCCGGGTCGCCGCGGACCCGGTGCTGCGCGTCGACCACCTGCTGCCGACGACGCTGGTCTCGCACGACGACGAGGTCCGGTCGTACGCCGCGGCGATCCTGCCGCCGGACCGGCCGTTGGGTCAGGCCCTGCGTGGGCTGGTCGGCACCCTCCACCGGGACTTCACCTACCGGTCCGGGGCGACGACGGTGCGCACCACCCTGCCCGAGCTGCTGAGCCAGCGGGCGGGTGTCTGCCAGGACTTCGCTCATCTTGCCCTGGGGTGCCTGCGCTCGGTCGGGCTGCCCGCCCGTTATGTCTCGGGCTACCTGGAGACGACGCCACCCCCCGGGGCCGAGCGGCTGGAGGGCGCGGATGCCTCCCATGCCTGGGCATCGGTGCTGGTCCCGGGTCCCGCCGCCGGCACCTGGGTCGACCTCGACCCGACCAACGACCAGGTCGCCGACTCCCGCTACCTGGTCACGGCCTGGGGAAGGGACTTCCGTGACGTGTCGCCCCTCAAGGGGGTCGTGTTCACCGAGGCAGCCACCTCGACCCTGGAGGTCGGAGTGGACGTCGTCCGGCTGGACGCCTGAGCCGGGTGCCGCCCGGGGCGGACCCGGCCGAGGTGCCGGTCAGCCCAGCTGCACCAGACGCATGCCGTCGTCCTCGGGGAGAGCATCCTCTGCCCAGGCCTCGACGGTGAGCTCGCGAAGATCGGCCCGGCCTCCCTGGACGGTGAGGAACGCGGTGTCGGCCGCATCGCGGCCGGTGGCGATCCGGACCAGCGAGGGTCGAGGGGCGAGCCCGGTGCCGTCGGCCACGTGCCACCCGCCCTCGACGAACACCTCGACCACGGCATGGAAGTCCATCGGCGTCAGCCCCGGCGCGTAGCAGGAGACCAGGCGCGCGGGGAGGTTCAGGGCTCGGAAGAAGGCGACGAGCAGGTGCGCGCTGTCCCGACAGACCCCGCGCCGGCGCAGGTAGACGTCCAGTGCACCGTCGGACGGCCCGGTCGAGCCGGGTGCGTAGGTGATGTGGTCGAGGGCCCACTGGGTGCCGGCACGGACCAGGTCGGCGCCGGTCAGCCCGGCGAACAGTCCTGCCGCCACCTCTCCGAGGACGTCGGACCCGCAGTAGCGGCTCGGGCGCAGGGCCTCGATCCTGTCGTACGCGGTCACCTCGGGCGGCGGCGCTGCGCCG
>NZ_JACEFC010000101.1 GCF_014180715.1 Nocardioides stalactiti
GGGGGAGGCCGCCGCCCGGCAGCGCCGGGACGACGAGGGCGCCGCCGGTCGCCACGACCACCACGTCGGGCGCGAGCGCGGCGACCGCCGCAGGGGACGCCGCGCGACCGAGCCGTACGTCGACCTCGGACCGGTCGACCTCGGCGAGCAGCCAGTCCAGGTAGGACCGGTTCTCCGGGTGCACCGCCGACGCGTCGACCAACGCGCCGCCCAACGCGGCCGAGCGCTCGAGCAGCACCACGGCGTGCCCGCGGGCAGCCGCCAGCCGCGCCGCCTCCAGCCCGGCCGGTCCACCGCCGACCACGACGACGCGCCGCGCCACCGGGGCCGGCCCCAGCACCAGGTCAGCCTCGTACCCCGTCCGCGCGTTGACCGCGCACTCGGTGGCGAGCTTCTCCTCGAGCGTGTCGATGCAGTTCTCGCAGGAGATGCACCGGCGCACCCGCGCCACCTCGCCGGCCGCCAGCTTGCGCGGCAGGTCGGGGTCGGCCAGCAACGGCCGCCCGAGCGCGACGAAGTCTGCCCGCCCGTCGGCGAGCACCGCCTCGGCCAGGTCGGGGGAGTGCAGCCGTCCGACGGCGATGACCGGCACGTCCACGGCCTCCCGGACCGCCGCGGCGGCGCCGACGTTGAGCCCGTCCCCACGGTCGGCGGCGTTGACCATCCCGGTCACGAGCCGGTCGATGACGCCGCCGCTCACGTGGAAAGCGTCGACGCCGCCCTCCACCAGCAGGGGCGCGATGGACGCGGTGTCGTGCACGGGCCGCCCGGCCGCGACCCGCTCGTAGCCGGAGATCCGCAGCGTGATCGGGAAGTCGGCGCCGACCTCGGAACGGATCGCGGCGAGCGCCTCCAGCACCACCCGGACCCGCCCCTCGGCCGACGTCCCGCGGTAGCGGTCGCCCCGCCGGTTGCGCTGCGGGGCGAGGAACGACCCGAGGAACATGTAGCCGTGCGCTGCATGTAGCTCGATGCCGTCGTACCCGGCCTCCCGCACCCGGACGACGGCGGCGCGGAACTGGTCGATGATCGCCGCGATCTGCTCCTTCGTCGCCTCGGCCGACGGCCGACCGGTCAGGTACGACGGGATGACCGACGGGCCGAGCGAGGTGACGCCGTGCATCTCCGGCCCGAGCCCGTCGGGACCCGCGTGCACGACCTGCGGCTGGATCCTCGCCCCGTGGGCGTGGACCGCCTCGACCAGCCGGCGATGGGCGGCGACCGCGGCGTCCGAGCCGATCTGGAGGCCGCCGGGCGTCTCGGGGTGCAGCGGGTCGATGCCGGTCGCGCCGACGGTCACCAGACCCACCCCGCCCGCCGCGCGCGCGGCGAAGTAGGCGACGGTCCGGTCGGACGGCAACCCCTCCGGCGTGCCGTACATCGTCTCCATCGGCGACATCACGATCCGGTTGCGCAGCTCCATCGAGCCGATGCGACCCGGCGCGAGCAGGTGGCCGTAGGACGAGGCGTTCATAGAACATGTTCTACTTCATGACTACGCTGGCCGCGTGGACTTCGCCATGGTGGCCGCCTATCAGCCCGTCGACCAGCTCGTGCCGCTCGCCCGCGCCGCCGAGGAGCACGGCTTCCGGGCGTTCAGCCTCGCCGACCACGTCGTCGACCTCGAGGAGGTCACGACGCCCTACCCCTACACGCCCGACGGCCGCCGCCGCTGGGAGCCGGATGTCGACTGGCCGGACCCGTGGGTCACCGTGGGTGCGCTCGCGCAGGTCACGACGAGGATCCAGTTCTTCACCTCGATCTACGTCGCCGCGATGCGCAACCCGTTCGTCGTCGCCAAGGCGGTCGGCACGGCGGCCGCCCTCGCCGGCGGCCGGGTGGCGCTGGGGATCGGCGTCGGCTGGTGCCGCGACGAGTTCGACCTCCTGGAGCAGGACTTCGGCACGCGGGGCAAGCGCACCGACGAGGGCCTCGCGCTGATGCGCGAGCTCTGGAAGCCGGGCTGGACCGAGTTCGAGGGCGAGTTCTACCGCTGCGACCGGCTGGTGATGAAGCCGGAGCCGCCGGGGCCGATCCCGGTGTGGGTCGGCGGTCTCTCCGACGTGGCCCTGCGCCGCGCCGCCCGCAACGACGGCTGGGTGGGCGACATGGCGACCGTCGACGAGGCGGTGGAGATCGCGGCCCGGCTGCGTGCCCTCCGCGTCGAGCTCGGGCGCGAGGACCTCCCGTTCGAGATGGCGCCGGCGCTCACCGACGCGCTGACGCCGGAGGACTTCCAGCGCGCGTCCGACGGCGGTGTCACCCTCTGCATGACGATGCCGTGGATGTACTACTGCAAGCAGGACGCGCCGCTGGAGCAGAAGCTCGACGGCATCCGCCGCTTCCGCGAGGACGTGATGGACAAGCTCTAAGGCGGCGCGGGTCAGGCGTCGGGCGACACGAGCCGGCGCCGCAACGCCACCAGGTCGGTCACGGCCGTGACGAACCGGGTCGTGCTCTCGCCCGGCCGCACGTCGTCGAAGTAGTGCCGCCGGGTCTCCTCCCGGGCCGCCCGGTGGGTGTCGTCGGCGAGTCGGGCCGCCAGCAGAGCCGTGAGCCCGTCGACGTTGGTGACGTCGATGATGTCGGCGCACCGGCTCACCGGGACGTCGCGCCGCAGCGCGTCGGCGTCGCCGTGGCGGTCGGTGACGAGGATCGGCCGATCGGTGCGCAGGTAGAGCCAGTCGAGCCCGACCGACGAGACGTCGGTGATCATCAGGTCGCACCCGGTCATCACCGCCAGGATGTCGCCCTCGAGGACCGCGGCGTGACCGGCCGTCGGGTCGGCGAACGCCGCCTCGGTGACCCGCTGCACGATGGCGGCGTGGTGGGTCGCGATCGCCGGCGTCAGGCTGGTCGTGATCTTGGGGTGGGGCTTGTAGACCAGCCGGACGTCCGGCAGCGCGAGGACGGCCTCGACGATCGCCGGCCCGAGCACGTCGACCGACGTGTAGTCGTTGTAGTCGGCGTCCCCCTCCCACGTCGGGGCGTAGAGCACGGTCGTGCGCGACGACGGCGCGAGCGCCTCCGGCCGCGCCACGTCGAGCTGGGGCCGACCGATCCGGACCAGCGACGAGCCGTCGAACTCCAGCAGGTGCGCGAGGTGACGTCGCACGGCGGCCTCCCCGGCGACGAAGACCCGGTCGTAGGCCTTCGCGTTGTTGCTCACCATGCTCTGCTTGTCGCTCTCGCCGTGGTTGACGTGCACGTGGAGCATCCGGTTGTTGAGCAGGGCGTCGACGTTGGTGCGGGAGTTGTTGCAGTAGAGGACGACGGACGCGTCGAGGTTGTCGAACGTCTTGGCGAGCTCGTCGAAGCCGGCGGCGAGCACCACCCGCAGGGTCGTGCGCTCTTCGAGCAGCCGGGCGACCTCGGCGTTGCGGAGGACCAGCGCCACCCGGTGGGTGCGGTCGAGCACCTCCAGCACGGGCAGCCACTGCGCCACCTGGTAGACCCGGGTGGGGTCGTCGCCGAAGTAGGCCACGACGTCGGTCTGCTGCTGCACAGGGCGAAGGTTAAGGCCTCGAGGTGACCAGCCGGGGTGCCGGGGGTGGGCCGCTGCCCGGCTGGCGGCTCACGCCAGCAGCACGGTGTCGAGTGCGCGCCGCGGGGTGCGTGGCAGGCCCGTGCGGCCGATCGCCTGCCAGCCGATCCGGACCGCCAGGTGGGGGAGGAACGCGCCCTCCAGCACGGACTCGGCCATCGCGAACCGGATCGACTCGATCTCGACCGGCAGGCTGAGCGGGACGACGGACAGGCCGTCCCGGGTCGCGCGCAGCCAGAGCGCGCTGAGAGCCTCACCGGTCCGGAGCCAGTCCGCGGTCTCGTCGCCCCGGCCCCCGAGGACGATGACGCCATCGCCGCCGTCGACCGGCGTGCGGGTCTCGGGCACCAGCCCGGGCCCGAACCGGTTGCGCCGGTCCTCCGGCGGTGCATTCTGCTCGACGCGGGGCAGGACCTTCAGCGGGACGCCGTCGTGGTCGCTGCGGTCGACCCAGGCGGTCTGCTCGCCGACCGCGACCGGGTCGGACTCGCGGAGCATGGTGGCCTCGTTGGAGAGCAGCTCGAGGCGGAAGCGAGACACCAGGTCGGTGATCGGCAGCGCGGCGGCCGACCACGTGCGCGCCTCGCCGGCGAGCCGTTCGAGGATGTCGTCGGGCACCGGCCAGGACGTGAACCGGCGGCGGTCCGTGCAGCGTCGGCGCAGCGCCGCGAGGTCGTTGACGGGCTGGGACGACGCAGGCCCACGCTCGAAGGTGACCTCGGCGAGCAGGGTGGGGTCGTCACCCCGCGGGGTCCGGGCCACCTCGGAGGTCCAGCCGAGCGCCCGAGCAGCGAACTGGAGCTGGTGGAGGGCGGCGCCGCAGCTGATGACCAGGCTGCGACCGTCGGGGTCCTCGGCGGGCAGCTGCCGGCGATGGTCGGCATGGAGCCGCACCTGGTTGCCGTCGATGCGCCAGAGCCACGGCTGGGTGTTGTGCACGCTGGGTGCGTTGCAGGCGAGCTCGACCAGACGGCGTGCCGTGGTCATCGGCATCGACATGCGGTCCCCCCTCTCCGGCAGTTGCTCCACCTCGAAGTCTGGTCTCCGGCGACCGTCCGAAGTAGGGACCAAGGTCCTTCGCGCCAGGGCACCTTTTCCTCCCGCGCCGGACCGGGACGCCGGTACCGTTGTGCAGTGACCGATGGTGACGCGACCTCCGCCCCTGGGCGAACGATCCGGATCTTCCTGCTCGACGACCACGAGGTCGTACGGCGCGGGATGCGTGAGCTGCTCGAGAGCGAGCCCGACATCGAGGTGGTGGGGGAGTCGGGGTCGGCCGTCGAGGCGGTCCGCCGGATCCCGGCACTGCGGCCCGACGTGGCCATCCTCGACGGGCGGCTGCCCGACGGATCCGGCATCGACGTGTGCCGCGACGTCCGCTCGCAGGACCCGGACATCAAGGCGCTCATCCTCACGTCGTACGACGACGACGACGCCCTGTTCGCGGCGATCATGGCGGGCGCGGCCGGCTATGTGCTCAAGCAGGTGCGCGGCACCGACCTCATCGACATGATCCGTCGCGTCGCGGACGGGCAGTCGGCGCTCGACCCGGCGGTGACCGCGGCCGTCCTCGAACGGGTCCGCAGTGGCCCGCCGGTCGACGAGGAGCTCGCGGGCCTCACCGACCAGGAGCAACGGATCCTCGACCTGATCGGGGTGGGGATGACCAACCGCCAGATCGGCAAGGAGCTCCACCTCGCCGAGAAGACCGTGAAGAACTACGTCTCGTCGTTGCTGGCCAAGCTCGGACTGAGCAGCCGGACCCAGGCCGCCATCTTCGCGGTCAAGCACGGCGGATCGAGCCGCTGACCCGATGGAGCGACGCCGACTCCTGCGGGAGGCCGACTTCGAGGAGCTCGTACGCGAGGTCGAGGCCCGGATGCAGGGCGCGGTCGACCAGCGCGAACGCCTCGAGCTGCTCCTCGACGCAGTCGTGGCGATGGCCGCCGACATCACCCTCGACGGCGTCCTGTCGCGCATCGTCGAGGTCGCGAGCCGGCTGGTCGACGCGCAGTACGCCGCGCTCGGCGTCCTGAACTCCGGCGACGGCGACCGGCTCCAGACGTTCATCTACCACGGCATCGGCCCGGAGAGCGCGGCCGAGATCGGCGAGCTCCCGCGCGGCCACGGCCTGCTCGGTCAGATCATCGACCAGCCGGAGCCGCTGCGGCTCCACGACATCGCCCAGCACGCAGCGTCGTACGGCTTCCCCCCCAACCACCCGCCGATGCACTCCTTCCTCGGGGTGCCCGTGCGCATCCGCGGGCTGGTCTTCGGCAACCTCTACCTGACGGAGAAGACCGACGGATCGGACTTCACCCCCGACGACGAGGAGATCGTGGTCGCCCTCGCCGGTGCCGCCGGCGTCATGATCGAGAACGCGCGGGCCCGCGACGACCAGCAGCGGCTGGCACTGCTGGAGGACCGTGACCGGATCGCGCGCGACCTCCACGACCTGGTCATCCAGCGGCTGTTCGCCGTCGGCCTGAGCATCCAGAGCACCGCCCGGCTGCCTGACCGGTCCGAGGTCGCCGAGCGGCTCGACCGGGCCGTGTCGGACATCGACGCGACGATCAAGGACATCCGGCGCACGATCTTCGCGCTCGGGACGAGGCAGTCCTCCTCCGACATCCAGGCCGAGGTGACCCGGGTCGTCGAACGGGCCGCAGCCACCATGAAGGTGCGCCCCGACCTCCAGTTCGAGGGCCCGGTCCGGTCCCTGGTCCCGCCCGACCTGGCGCCCGACCTGCTGGCGGTCCTCAGCGAGACGCTGGCCAATGCGGGCCGGCACGCGAAGGCGAGCTCGGTCGTGGTCCACCTCCGCGCGGGCGACGACGTGGTGCTCACGGTCACCGACGACGGGGTCGGCCTGCCCGAGACCGACGTCCACCGCAGCGGGCTGGCCAACATCCAGAGCCGGGCCGAGCAGCGCGGCGGCACCCTCACGGTGGAGTCGGCTCCCGGCGCCGGTACGACGGTGCGCTGGTCGGTGCCGCGCGCCTGAGCGCATCCGGTCGACAGCTCAGGTCGGCAGCAGCCGGACCCCGGTGACCTGGTCGGCGTGGATCCGCAGGACGTAGCTGCGGTTGCCCTCCGCCCAGGGGTACGGACGCTCGGTAGGGTCCGGCGGCAGGTCGAACTGGGCGACCCGGTCGGCCCTGCCTCGGACCACCACGGACCACCCCGACTCGGTCGCGTGGTCCATGTCGTCGACCTCGAAGGCGACGCGCGCCCCGGTCGCGGCGCGTGCGATGGCGCCGTACCCGCTCGTGGCGATGAGGACGTCCTCGCCGTCCATCGAGAAGTTCACCGGGAAGATGTCGGGCCCCGAGTCGTCGGCGAAGGCGATCCGTCCGGTCGTCGTGGTCCGCAGGAGATCCTGGCACTCGGCGCTGTCGAGGTGCCGGATCCGGCTCTTGAACCAGTGGTGCGTGGCGGTCATCGCCCCTCCTCTTCCTGTACCTCCAGCCAACGGCACGGAGGGCGGGGGGAGGAGGGGCAAGGGTCGCCCGGGCGCGGGACCTTGGTCCTGGTCAGCGGTGGCGGAACGCCTTGGACCGGTGGACGTAGCGCCGCAGCCGCCGGGCGGGGACCGGGCCCGGCCAGTCCTCGGCGCGGAACCAGGCGTCGGACCCGCCGTCGACGAAGACGACGCTGCCGCAGAGGAAGTCAGCAGCGTCGGACAGCATGAAGACGACCCAGTCGGCGATCTGGCCGGCGTCGCCGAAGCCGCCGATCGGCACCGGGAAGCGCTTGATCTGCTTGGCCTCCGCCGGGGTGGCGAGCTGCTTCTCCAGCAGGGGGGTCATGATCGCGCCGGGCGCGATCGCGTTGAGGCGGATGCCCTCACCGGACCACGCGCGCGTGACCGCCGTACGACGGACCCAGCGGCTGATGGCGATCTTGCTCGAGGCGTAGGCGAAGGTCGGCGCCTGCTTGCCGTAGAGCCGCAGCGACGAGACCACCTTGTCGAGGTCGCCGTCGCGATAGGCGTTCAGGGTGCGCCGCAGGACCATCGGGACGGTCGAGCTGGAGTTGCTGGAGAACACGACGACCTTGGCCCGGTCGGCCTGGGCCAGCGCGGGCCGCCAGGCCTCGAGGAGCTCGACGACCCCGAGGTAGTTGACCTGGGAGATCAGCCGCGGGTTGCCCGATGCGGGGCCGAGGCCAGCGGCCATCACGGCCCCGTCGAGCACGCCGTCGCAGTGCGCGAGCACGGCGGCGGCCGCGTCGCGACGTCCGTCGGGCGTGGACAGGTCGCCGGTGACCGTGGCGTCGGCGAGGTCGACGCCGATCACGGTGTGCCCGGCGGCGGTCAGCTTCTCGGTGACGGCGCGACCCATTCCGGAGGCGGAGCCGGTGACGGCGTAGGTTCCCACGGGGTCGAGACTAGAACACGTTCCTGTTCGGCGATAACGACTGGCCCGTGGTGCGGCTCCCTGGGACCATCGACAGGTGCCGTCGTCCAGCCAGTGGGTCGCGTTCCTCCTCGCCTCGATCCTCTTCATCCAGGTACCGGGTCCGAGCCTGCTCTTCACCATCGGCCGGGCGCTCACCGTCGGTCGGCGCGACGCGCTGCTCTCGGTGGTCGGCAACGGGCTCGGGCTGATGATCCAGGTCGCCCTCGTGGCCGTCGGCCTCGGCGCGGTCGTGGCCGCCTCGGCGTCCGCCTACACCGCGATCAAGCTGGTCGGCGCGGCGTACGTCGTCTATCTCGGTGTGCAGGCGTTCCGCCACCGCGGTGACGCCCGCGCCGCCCTCGAGGCGGCGTCCGACGCCCCTCCGGTGCGCAGCAGCGGGTTCGCCTCGGTCCGGACCGGGATGATCGTCGGCTCGACCAACCCCAAGACGATCGTGTTCTTCGTCGCCTTCCTCCCGCAGTTCACCGACGAGGCGGCCGGCAGCCCCGGCTCGGCCATCGCCCTCCTCGGGCTGGTCTTCGGGGTGATGGCGATCGCCTCCGACACCGTGTGGGCGCTCGCCGCGAGCAAGGCGCGCGACTGGTTCGC
This sequence comes from Nocardioides stalactiti, assembly GCF_014180715.1. Lineage (GTDB taxonomy): Bacteria > Actinomycetota > Actinomycetes > Propionibacteriales > Nocardioidaceae > Nocardioides > Nocardioides stalactiti. Next base: position 8,554 of record NZ_JACEFC010000101.1, read on the forward strand.
GAAGCGTCCGCAGCGGCTCGACCGCCTCGGCGCCGCCGGCGGCGTGATGATGGTGAGCCTCGGTACGACGATGGCCCTCGCCGACTGAGTCCTCCCTCGGGACCGCGGCTGCTATCGTGGTGCCGCCGCAGGACCCCCGACCCTCTGAGCGTCGGATCCCCGGCTCACCCGTCGCGAAGGCAAGGCACGCATGCCGCGCCTGGCGACACTCGCTCGCACGAGCGGCCCGCGGGCGCGAGCCCGTGTGACGAATCGCCGACCGACACCGGCCCGGCATCGAACGTAGGGACAGCAGTGGCTCGAGGAAGCCAGCAGCGCAGACCCGCGCAGCAGCAGCGCCGGGGCGGCGCCAACGGCAACAGGGGAGCGGCTCGCCGCGACGAGACCGGGATCATCCCTGTGCTCGCGCGCGTCGTCCGCGAGGTGGAGTCGGCGGTCGCCCGCGGCTCGGCGCTGTCGGAGGTGCGGACCAAGTACCAGGTCGTCGCCCTCCTCGCCCGCGAGGAGCGCACCCGGGTCAAGGCCGACGAGTCCCTCTCCGACGCCAAGCGCGCCGAGGAGCTCAAGCGCCTCGACGGGATCGGCACGATCCTCGCCCAGACCGCCGCCCGCGACCCGCGGCTCTTCGACCTGCTCGCCGAGGACGCGGAGATCTCCGACTCCGCCGAGGACCTCAAGCGCGAGCTCCAGCGCCGCGCCGGGTTCGAGGTACCGGATCCGAAGCCGGAGCCCGCGGTCGACCCCGACCAGGTGCTCGCCGAGCGGCGCGCGATCCCGCAGTCGGTCATCGCCCGTCAGCTCGCCAACCCGTTCCTCGTCCCCGACTTCGACGCGGCGCTCCCGACCCGCAAGCCGAGCGGCCGGCTCGCGACCTGGGAGCTGCTCGGCCCGCTCTTCCGGTCGTTCGAGGACACCACCCCCGGGGCCCCGGTCTGCATGGAGCTGCCGGAGCCCGACGACGTCGGCCTGATCATGCTGCCGCCCGGTCGCGAGCTGATGGCGCACCAGGCGCGGATGGTGGAGGCGGCAGCCGAGGGGCACCGGACCTTCCTGCTCGCCGACGAGCCCGGTCTGGGCAAGACCGCGCAGGCGCTGCTCGCCGCGCAGGTCAGCGAGTCCTACCCGCTGCTCGTCGCCGTGCCCAACGTCGTCAAGACCAACTGGGCCCGCGAGGTCGAGATCTGGACGCCGAACCGGCGGGCCACGGTGCTGCACGGCGACGCGATGGACGTCGACGGCTTCGCCGACGTCTTCGTCGTCAACTACGAGATCCTCGACCGGCACCTCGGCTGGCTGGGCCAGCACGGGTTCAAGGGGATGATCGTCGACGAGGCGCACTACATCAAGAACAAGACCTCGCAGCGCTCCCAGAACGTCCTCGAGCTCGCCGACCGGATCCGCAAGCGGGTGCCGCGGCCGCTGCTGATGGCGCTGACCGGTACGCCGCTCATCAACGACATCGAGGACTTCCGCGCGATCTGGCAGTTCCTCGGTTGGATCGACGACAAGAAGCCGCTCGGCGAGCTGATGGCCGAACTCGACGAGACCGGTCTGAGCCCCGCCGACCGGCAGTTCTACCCGACCGCGCGCCAGATCGTGGTCGACATGGGCATCGTGCGGCGGCGCAAGGTCGACGTCGCGGCCGACATCCCGGCCCGCCGGATCGCCGACGTACCGGTCGAGCTGGAGGGCGAGGCCGGTCGCTCCATCCGCAAGGCCGAGGAGGACCTCGCCCGGCGGCTCGTCGAGCGCTACGACAAGGCGATCGAGACCCGCCGCGACCGGACCGTCGTCGAGGGGATCGACACCGTCCTGGTGCGGCAGGTCGCGACCTGGGAGCGCGAGGACATCTCGACCGAGTCGGGCGAGAACGTCTTCGGGATGCTGCGCCGGATCGGCCAGGCCAAGGCGGGTCTTGCTGCCGACTACGCCGCCCAGCTGGCACGCAACGCCGGCAAGGTCGTGTTCTTCGCGAAGCACATCGACGTCATGGACACCGCGGAGGAGACGTTCGCGGCCCGCGGCATCAGGTCGGTGTCGGTCCGTGGCGACCAGACCAAGACGGCGCGGGAGAGGGCGATCGACTCCTTCACCAACGACCCCGAGGTCCAGATCATCGTCTGCTCGCTGACGGCGGCCGGTGTGGGCATCAACCTTCAGGTGGCGTCCAACCTGATCCTCGCCGAGCTGTCGTGGACCGACGCGGAGCAGACCCAGGCGATCGACCGCGTCCACCGGATCGGCCAGACGGAGCCGGTCACGGCGTGGCGGGTCATCGCGACCCAGACCATCGACACCCGGGTAGCCGAGCTGATCGGCAGCAAGGCCGGGCTGGCGGCGCGGGCGCTCGACGCCGAGGTCCAGGAGGGCGACGGCGGGTTCGATCTGCAGCTGGAGGCGCTGGTGGGCCTCCTCACCGCCGCGCTCGAGAAGCGGGAAGCCGCCACGCTGTTCTGAGGACTCGGGCACAATCCCGTCATGCCGTGGACCCGTGCGGCGGAGCTCAGCGACGAGCACCGCACCCGCCTCATTGCTGTGGGCGTCGACCCCGACGTGCTGGAGGCGACTCCGCTGCGGCTGGTCGCGGGCCCGTTGCCCGACTGGTGGCACGAGCGCGGCAACGCGCTCTACCTCGGTGACGACGTCGTCGACGTCGACCTGCCGCACAAGCTGATCGACCACCTGGCCTACTACGAGGTCAGCGACGTGCTGCTCGTCGTCGCCAGCCCGACCAACAACGTAGCCTCGCTCCTCATCGGCGGGGACGGGGCGACGGTCTTCCTCGGGCCGCGGAGTGCGTTCACGGGCAGTGAGATCTACTGCGGCGCCTACTCGACGATCGTCCTGACCGCCGACGTCATCGCCACCCGCTGCGCGATCGTCGACGCCCGCAACGGCGGCTCGGTGGTCGCCGAGGAGGGACAGCTGTGGGCGGCGAACGTCTACATCGCCACCGACGACATGCACCGGCTCGAGGACGCGGAGACGGGCGCGCGGCTCAACCCGTACGGCGCGCACATCCGGCTCGGCAAGCACGTGTGGCTGGGTCGCGAGGCGATCGTCACCGGCCACTGCGAGATCGGCGCCGGCGCCGTCGTCGGCACCCGGGCGATGGTCCGCGGCCAGAAGGTGCCGCCGCGGACCGCGGTGGGCGGGTGTCCGGCCCGCGTCATCCGGGAGGGCGTCACCTGGAGCTCGGAGGACACTCCGTAGCGGGCTTCGCCGAGAACGTGTTCCTGGTTTTGGTTGACGAGGTCAAGCATCTGTAGCGTGCGTCCTCGTCGTACCGTCCGTGTCAGGAGCACCTGTGTCGCCATCAGATCCGGCCACCCCACCGGCGGCCGAGAAGCGCGCCGCCAGCCCGCGGCTGGCCGTCGCCACTCTCTGCTTCGGCGGGCTCGCCGCGGCGACCACCCAGACGATGGTCATCCCGATCCAGAGCGACCTGCCGCGCCTGCTCGGCGCCGACGCCACGGACACCGCAGCGGTCATCACGATCACCCTGCTCACGGCCGCCGTGTCGATGCCGGTCGCGGGCCGGCTCGCGGACATGTTCGGCAAGCAGAAGGTGCTGCGCGCGTGCGCGGCGGTGCTGGTGCTCGGCTCGGTCGTCTGCGCCCTGTCGTCCTCGCTGGCGCCGATGCTCGTCGGCCGCGCGCTCCAGGGAGTCGCGATGGGGTTCATCCCGGTCGCGATCTCCCTCATCCGTGAGGTCGTGCCGCCGGCGATGGCCGCGACGTCGGTCGCCGCGATGAGCGCGACGCTCGGGGTCGGGGGAGCGGTCGGCCTGCCGCTGGCCGCGTGGATCGCGGAGAGCGGGGACTGGCACGCGCTGTTCTGGATCGCCGCGGCGCTGGGCGCGATCGTCGCCGTCGCGGTCGAGGTGCTCGTCCCGCACGTCCACGACGGCCGCCGCGGTCGCTTCGACTACCCGGGTGCCGTCGGTCTCGCGCTCGGGCTGGTCGCCTTCCTCGTCGGCGTCTCCAAGGCCAGCGCCTGGGGCTGGGGCGACAGCCGCACCCTCGGTGCGATCGGCCTCGGGGTCGTCGTCCTGCTCGCCTGGGGCGCCTACGAGCTGCGCACCGAGGACCCCATCGTCGACCTCCGCACCAGCGCCCAGCGGCCGGTGCTGCTCACCAACCTGGCGGCGCTCGCGGTCGGCTTCGGGATGATGGCGCAGTCGATCGTCGTGCCGCAGCTCCTCCAGGCCCCCGAGGCGACCGGCTACGGGCTGGGCCAGACCATCCTCGAGGCGGGCCTGTGGCTGGCGCCCGGCGGCCTGATGATGATGCTGCTCTCGCCCGTCTCGGGCTCGCTCATCAACCGCTGGGGCGCGAAGGCGACGCTGATGGCCGGCGCGACCGTGCTGGCGTCCGGCTACCTCGCCGGCCTGCTGCTCATGGGCTCGGCCTGGCAGCTGATGGTGGCGGCCTGCATCGCCGCCGCCGGCGTCGGCATCGGCTACGCCGCGATGCCGACCCTCATCCTCGACGCCGCGCCGCCGCGGGAGGCCGCCGCGGCCGTCGGACTCAACGCCTTGATGCGCTCGGTCGGCACGACGCTCGCCGCCGCTGCGATGGGCACCGTCCTCACCAGCGACACCCAGCGCCTGGGTTCAGTCGCCGTCCCCACCGAGCACGCCTTCGAGCTCTGCTTCGTGATCGGCGCCGCGGCCGCCCTCGTCGGTGTAGCCATCGCTGCGACGATCCCGGCCCGCTCGCGTCAGGTGGCCGAACCGGAGCTCGTCAGGTCGACTTCCGGGCGAGGGTGACGGCGAAGCTGTCGGTGGGGTCGGTCCAGGTCCGGGTGATCTCCAGGCCCACGGCCTGGAGCTCCGCACGCAGCCGGTCCTCGGTGAACTTCGTGGAGATCTCGACGCGGATCTCCTCGCCGGAGGCCAGGTCGAGCTCGAGGTCCGCGCCGGGGATCGAGACGTGCTGCGGCATCTCGGCCCGCAGCCGCAGGTCCATGCGCTGCATCCGCCGGTCCCAGAACGGGACGTAGGAGTAGGCGTCGAGGTCGAAGTCGGCGTCGAGCTCGCGGTTGAGGACGCGCAGGCTGTTCTTCACGAACGCCTCGGTGACGCCGCCCGGGTCGTCGTAGGCCGTGATCAGCCGGTCGGCGTCCTTGACGAGGTCGGTGCCGAGCAGCAGCTCGTCGCCGGCATCCATCGAGTCGGCGAGCGCGCCGAGGAAGGCACCGCGCTCCTCGACGTACAGGTTGCCGATCGTGCCACCGAGGAAGACGACCAGCTTGTGCTGGTAGCGGGTCAGGTGGCCGAGGTGGAGCGTGAAGTCGCCGACCACGGCCTCGACCGAGGTGTCGGGGTAGCGCGCCGCCAGCAGGTCGGCAGCCTGGCGGAGGAACTCCTCGGACACGTCGACCGGGACGAACCGGTCGAGGCGACCGACGTCGGCGAACGCGTCGAGGAGCAGGCGGGTCTTGTCGCTCGTCCCGCTCCCGAGCTCGACGACGGTGGTCGCTCGGGACGTCGCCGCGATGTCGGCCGCCGCGTCCCGGAGGATCGTCCGCTCCGCCTCGGTCGGGTAGTACTCGGGGAGCCGGGTGATCTCGTCGAAGAGCCGCGAACCGGCCTCGTCGTAGAGCCACTTCGGCGGCAGCGTCCGCGGCTGTGAGCCCAGGCCGCGGCGGACGTCGGTGACCAGCCCGGCCTCGGCCCAGTTGCTCTGGAGGAGGACGCTGACCTTCGGGGCGTTCATGCGGTGGATCCCTTGCTGGTGTCGTCGTCGGCGAGGCGGACGCCGGAGAGCGCCCACCGCGACTGGTGGGGGAAGAAGTTGCGGTAGGACGCCCGGGCGTGACCCGCGGGCGTCAGAGCGCAGCCACCTTTGAGAACCATCTGGTTGCTCATGAACTTCCCGTTGTACTCACCGATCGCGCCGGCAGCCGGTCGGAAGCCGGGATAGGGGTGGTAGGCCGAGGACGTCCACTCCCAGCAGTCGCCGAACATCTGGCGCAGCCCGCCGCCGGGAACGGCCGCGCCCGCGGCCTCCGGGTGCCAGCTGGTGCCGTTGGCGAGGTTGCCCTCGACGGGGAGGGACCGGGCGGCGTGCTCCCACTCGGCCTCGGTCGGCAGCCGCTTGCCGGCCCAGGCGGCGTAGGCCTCGGCCTCGTAGAAGCTGACGTGGCTCACGGGCAGCCCCGGGTTGACCGGCCAGGTGCCGTGGAGAGTGTGCTCGAACCAGGTGCCGTCGACCTCGGTCCAGTAGAACGGCGCCTGCCAGCCCTCGGTCTGGACCTTGGCCCAGCCGTCGCTCAACCAGTGCTCGTGGCGTCGGTAGCCGCCGTCGGCCATGAACTCCAGCCACTCGCCGTTGGTGACGAGGCGGTCGGCGATCCGGTACGGCCGCAGCCACTGCTCGTGGCGGGGCAGCTCGTTGTCGAAGCAGAAGTCGCCCCCCACCGCCTCGGCGTCGGCCCCGTCGGCTCCGTGGCCGATCTCGACGAGGCCGCCCTCGACCTCGACCCAGCCGAGCCGGTCGGGCTGCGACGCCGCCGTCGGGCTGCCGGCATAGACGGGCTGGAGCGGGTTGCGGGACAGGACGTGCTTGATGTCCATGAGGAGCAGCTCCTGGTGCTGCTGCTCGTGGTGGAAGCCGAGCTCGATGGTGCTCGCGAGCTTGGTGAGGGTGCCGTCGTCGAGCGTGGCGAGCAGGTCACGCATCCGGTCGTCGACGTTGGCGCGGTAGCGGCCGACGTCGTGGGCACCCGGCCGGCTGATGAGGCCACGGTCGACACGGCTGTAGCGCGGCCCGATGGCCTCGTAGTAGCTGTTGAAGAGGAACCAGTAGCGGTCCTGGAACGGCGCGAACCCGGCCTCGTTGTCGGCGAGCACGAAGGTCTCGAAGAACCACGTGACGTGCGCGCGGTGCCACTTGGTGGGCGACACGTCGGGCATCGACTGGACCGTCTGGTCCTCGGGGGAGAGCGGCGCGGCCAGCGTCTCGGTGTAGGCGCGCACCTCGTCGTACCTGTCCTGCAGGGTGGTGGGGTCCCAGCGAAGCCCCGGATCGATCGTGCTGGTCATGCGCAAACCTCGCTCGTCGTCGGTGTGACCCCTCTGTCCTACCCACTCGCGCAGGAAGTGAACGGGGAGCCGTCGACAACGCTAGGGGGACGCGCCGACAGCGCGGTAGGGGCCCGACTAATCTCGGCCCTGTGACCACGATCGCCGTCGCCGGCGGAACCGGCGTGCTCGGGAGCCAGGTCGTCGAGGCCGTACGACGGCGCGGGCTCGTGCCGCGGGTCGTCGCCCGCTCCGCGGGGGTCGACCTGGTCGCGGGCACCGGCCTCGACGCCGCCCTCGACGGGGTGGACGCCGTCATCGACGCGAGCAACGTCGTGGCGCTGCGCGCGAAGCCGTCGATCGCCTTCTTCGAGGCGGCGACCGGCCACCTGCTGGCGGCCGGTGTCCGCGCCGGGGTGCGCCACCACGTGGCGATCTCGATCGTCGGCTGCGACCGGGTGGACCTGCCCTACTACCTGGGCAAGCGCCGCCAGGAGGAGCTCGTCCGCACCGGCCCGGTGCCGTGGTCGATCGTGCGGGCCACGCAGTTCCACGACTTCGCCGGCCAGCTCCTCGACCGCACCCGCGGCCCGGTGGCGATGGTCCCCAGGATGCTCAGCCAGCCGGTCGCCACCCACCTGCTGGCCGACCTGGTGGTCGAGGTCGCCACCGGCGAGCACCAGGGCCTCGCCCCCGACGTCGCCGGTCCCGAGCAGCACGACGTCGCCGACCTCGCCCGCCGCCTGGTCGCCCACCGCGGCCAGGGCCCCAAGGTCCTCGCCGTCCCCCTCCCCGGGAAGGCCGGCCGCCAGGTCGCCGCCGGCGGCCTCCTCCCC
>NZ_JACEFC010000102.1 GCF_014180715.1 Nocardioides stalactiti
CTTCGCGGCGAGACCGGCGACCAGTCCGGCCACCGCCGACTCGATCGCGGCCGGGTCGGTCGCGGGCGACTCGACCCGCGCCTCCTCGAGGATCGCGCCCTCGCCGTCGACCACCGCCCCGGCGATCTTGGTGCCGCCGATGTCGATGCCGCAGGTGACGGGAATGCTCACGACCAGCCGTCCGAGCCCGGGCCGTCCCCACCGTCGAGGTCGATCCGCTCGACCTCCGCGGTCCGCGGTGCAGCGCCGTCCGTGGGCGGCGGGACCGTCTCGAGCACTCCGGCGGCGGCCTGGAGCAGGGAGGACGCCGCGCTCATCAGGTGGGCGCGCACGTCGGGCGAGGTCTCCCGCACGGCGTGGACGACGCGGCAGACCGGGCAGTACTTGCACTCGGTGCTGTCGGTGGCGATGTGGGCGTTGATCTCCGTCACGAACGACATCGCCTGGTCGGCGAGGTTGCCGACACCGCCGCCGACGTCGGCGGTCTGCTGGCGGGCCACGTCGGCGAGGGCACCGAACAGCTTGAGCGCCTCCTCACCCACCGACCCGACCTCGGGCCGGCTGGCGGACGTGGGCTGCTCGTCCTGGGGCTCCTGCGGGTCCCGTGGCTCGGTCACCTCGCCGCCTCCCTGCTCGTCGTGGGCGCCTGGTCCGGCTCGCGGAACCGTACCTGGAGCTCGCCGCCCTCGACGCGAGCGCCCGCGACCCGGAGCCTCGCGAGGCCGGCGGGCAGGGTCAGCAGGCGGCGGGAGGATCCGACGGTGACCACCAGCTCGTCGCCGTTGCGGGCCAGGTCGACCTGCTCGCGGCGGACGAACGGCAGCGCCAGGTGGACGATCGCGCCGGTGTCGTCGCGGGTGACGCGGAACGGGCCGTCGCCGACCGGCGGCGCCAGCGGGTCGGCGTCGCCGTACAGCCTCGACGCGAGCGCGGAGAGCGCCGGGACACCGACCGGCTCGCCGGACTGGTACTCCGAGAGCCACACCGGGAGGCCGACGAACGACTGGTCCACCTCCTTGAGCACCCGCTGCTGGGCGTCGACCCAGCCCGCGCGCCACGCGTCGCCGTCGCCCGCCGGGAAGACCCGGTTGGCGATGACGCCGTCCACGCGGTAGCCGAAGAGCGACAGGCTCGTGTAGGCGCGCCGAGCCTCGGCGAGCACGACGTTCTCCGGGGTGAGGACCAGACGCACCGACGCATTCGGGCCGGAGAGCAGCTCGTGGACCTCGTCGAGCTCGCCGTGCAGCCGCGTGATCGCGTCGAAGACGGTGTCGCCGGGCATGGGGACGCCCGCGGCCCGGTTGAGCACCGGGCGCAGCACCTTGACCAGCTTGCGTTGGATCGGGAGCAGCCGCTCGATGTACCACCCGAGCGCCTCGGGGAGGGCCAGCAGCCGCAGTGTCTCGGCGGTGGGCGCGCAGTCCACGACGATGACGTCCCAGTTGCCCGAGCGCGCGTGCAGCCGCAGCTCGAGGAGCGCGAGCACCTCCTCGGCGCCCGGGATGACGGTCATCTCCTCCGCGGCCACGGTGTCCATGCCGGCCGCGTCGAGGACGGAGAGCAGGTAGCGCTGGATGTCGGCCCACGACTGCTCGAAGCGCAGCTGGGCGTCGACCTGGTGCACGTAGAGCCGGTCGGAGATCTCGATCGGCTCGGCGTGGATCCGGCCGGAGGCGCCGTACGCGTCGGCCAGGGAGTGTGCGGCATCGGTGGAGATCACCAGCGTGCGCAGGCCGCTGGCCGCCGCCAGGGCGGCGGTGCCGGCGGCGACGGTCGACTTGCCGACGCCGCCCTTGCCCGTGAAGAGGACGATGCGCACCGGTGGTCTCCGAGGTGGCTGCAGGGCGATCAGGCGCCGGTCTCGACGCGCTTCTTGAGACCCTTCAGCGCGGTGTCGATGAGGATCTTCTCGCCCTTGCGCTTGAGCATGCCGATGAGCGGGATCGAGAGGTCGAGGGCCAGCCGGTAGGTGACCTCGGTCCGGCCGGGGCCGATCTCGTCGAGGATGTAGGCGCCGTCGAGCGAGCGCAGCATCTTGCCCTGGACGAGGGTCCAGGTGACCAGCTTGTCGCCGTCCCAGACGTAGGCGAGCGTGTACTCGTCCTTGATCGGCGCCACGTCGAGCGCGAAGAACACCTTCTCGGCGCGACCGCGGGCGGCCGGGTCGTCGTCGCTGAAGGAGGCGACGACGTCAGCGACGGTGACGCCCTTGGCCCACGCTGGATAGGCGGCGAAGTCGGCGATGACCGCCATCACGTCCGCTGCGGGGGCGTCGACGACGATCGACGAGGACGTCTGCTCAGCCATGGACCGCAGGCTACCGGAGAAGCCGGGCACCCCCGCGCGGCGGTAACCTGCCGTGCGGTCGTTCCCCGAAAGGATCCACCTTGCGCGAGTACTCCACTCCCCAGTCCGTCGCCGTCCCCACGAGCGGCAACCTGACCGACGACGTGGTGCGCAACGCCGACGAGGCACCCGCCGCCGTCGTGTTCAGTCGCCCCACCGGCACTCCCGGCGAATGGGGTGACGTGACCGCCGCCGAGTTCCTCGTCGAGGTCGGCGGAGTCGCAAAAGGCCTGGTCGCAGCGGGTGTCGAGCCCGGCGACCGGGTAGCGATCATCTCCCGGACACGCTACGAGTGGACCCTCCTGGACTACGCGATCTGGTTCGCCGGCGCGGTCACGGTCCCGATCTACGAGTCCTCCTCCGCCGAGCAGATCGCGTGGATCCTCAGTGACTCGGGCGCCCGAGCGGTCGTGGCCGAGGACGCGGCGCACGTCGCGAAGATCACAGCGGTGCGGAGCGACCTGACCGAACTCCACCACGTGTGGGCGATCGAGGACAGCGGCGCCGGAGCCGTCGGCGTGCTCACCCGGCTCGGCGGCGACGTGTCCGACGACGAGCTCGAGAAGCGCCGCACGACGGCCGGACCGGGCGACCTCGCGACGCTCATCTACACCTCGGGGACGACCGGGCGGCCCAAGGGCTGCATGCTCACCCATGACAACTTCCAGACCGAGCTGACCGTCGCCGTCCACGAGCTCGAGCAGCTCTTCGACGCCGAGGGCGCCTCCACGCTCCTCTTCCTGCCGCTGGCCCACGTCTTCGCGCGGATCATCCAGGTCGGCTGCGTGAAGTCCCGGACCAAGCTGGGCCACAGCGCCGACATCAAGAACCTGGTGCCGCAGCTCCAGAGCTTCCAGCCGACGTTCATCCTCGCCGTCCCCCGGGTGTTCGAGAAGGTCTTCAACACCGCCTCCCAGAACGCTACGGCCGACGGCAAGGGCAAGATCTTCGACCGCGCGGCCGACGTCGCCATCGCCTACTCCCGCGGCCTCGACGCGGGACGGGTGCCGCTGGCGGTCCGGGCGCAGCACGCCGCGTTCTCCCGCCTGGTCTATGCGAAGCTGCGCGCCGCCCTCGGCGGCCGGTGCGAGTTCGCCGTCTCCGGCGGCGCGCCGCTCGGCGACCGGCTCGGCCACTTCTACCGCGGGATCGGCCTGGTGGTGCTCGAGGGCTACGGCCTCACCGAGACGACGGCTGCGTTGACGGTCAACCTCCCCGACGCCCTCAAGGTCGGCACCGTCGGCCGTCCGCTCCCCGGGACCGCGGTCCGGGTCACCGACGACGGCGAGCTGGTCTTCAAGGGCGGCCAGGTCTTCGGTGGCTACTGGGCCAACCCGGAGGCCACCGCCGAGGCCATCGACGCCGACGGCTGGTTCCACACCGGGGACGTCGGCGAGGTCGACGACGAGGGCTTCGTGCGGATCACGGGACGCAAGAAGGAGATCCTGGTGACCGCGGGCGGAAAGAACGTCGCTCCCGCGGTGCTCGAGGACCGGGTCCGCGCGCACGCGCTGGTGAGCCAGTGCCTCGTCGTCGGCGACGGCCAGCCGTTCATCGGCGCGCTGGTGACCCTGGACAGCGAGGCTCTCCCTGCGTGGGCCGAGCAGCACGGCAAGTCGGGTGACGCCGCCTCGCTGGCCTCCCTGAGCCGGGACCCCGACCTGCGGGCCGCCGTGGAGGCCGCGATCGAGGACGCCAACCAGGCCGTGTCGAAGGCCGAGGCGATCCGGAAGTTCGAGGTCCTCCCCTACGACTGGACCGAGGAGGGCGGTCAGCTGACCCCCAGCCTCAAGCTCAAGCGCAACGTCGTGATGCGCGAGTGCCGCGACGAGATCTCCGCGCTCTACGAGGTCTGATCGGGCTTCCCTCCCGCCTGCGGTGGTCCGATCGGGCCAGGGGCTGGCCCGGAATGACTAGGACCCTGAATCGTTCGGTCCGAACGTCCTGTTTGGCTCACTCAGCACGCCGTTTTCCCGATAGATTCTCAATCGTTCGGCGCCGCTTGGGAGGGTGCGCGCCGCACCTTGACAGAGCGAATTCCGGGGACACCGGCGGCACAGTGCCGCGTCTCCGGCATGGGGAGCGGGAGGGCTCTTAAGATGGACCGTCGCAAATTGCTGCTGGTCGTCGCGTCGGTAGTCGCGGCACTGGGTGTAGCACTCGTCTTCGTCTATGCGAGGGGCGCCGATGCGCGCGCCGCGGACAAGTTCGACACCGTCGAGGTGTTGATCGCGAAGAAGAAGATCGACCCGGGCGAGAGCTTCGACGCAGCCCTGGAGAAGGGCAAGTTCGAGCTCACCGACGTCGCTCAGGCGCAGGTGCTCGAGGGCGCCAGCGACGGCACGGACGCCCTCGAGGGCACCGTCGCGCTGACGACGATCTATCCCCAGGAACAGCTGATCCCCGCGAAGTTCGGTGGTCAGGACGAGGTCCAGGCCGACGTCACGCTGCCGATCCCCGAGGGCAAGATCGCCATCTCGATCGGTGTCGAGGACGCCGCCCGTGTCGGCTACTTCATCCGCCCGGGCGCCGAGATCGCCGTCATGGCGACCCTCATCGACCGGACCACCCAGGCCCCGATCGTGACCCGCACGCTGCTCGCCCGGGTCACCGTGCTCGCCGCCGGCGACACCTCGGCCATCGCCGAGGGGTCCACCGACGAGGAGGACGGCAACGACGACGGCATCAAGCAGCTGGTGACGATCGCGGTCACCCAGCGGCAGGCCGAGCAGGTCCGGTTCGCCGAGAAGGCGGGCGAGCTGTCGGCCGCGCTCCTCAACAGCAACAGCGACGTCGAGGTCGGCGAAGGCGTCGACGAGGAATCCCTCTTCAAGGACGAGGACTGAGGGCGACCCATGCCAGTACTTGTCGAGACCGACAGCGGCGTCGTCCCGCTGTTGCTCCAGGCGATGCCCGCCGGCTCTCATGCCGTCGCGGCCGCCGACCGGATGTACGTGTGGCTGGACCAGCACATCGATGAGTACGTCGTTGCGCTCGGCCCGTCCCTCCCGCTGGACCTCGCCCTCTCGTACGCAGAGGACCTCCGGATCGCCAAGCCCACCGTGAGCGTCGTCCTCCTGCGCTCCGAGTTCGACACCGACGCCCTCACCCGGGCCATGCACGCCGGCGTCCGCGACGTCATCGCCGCTGACGACGAGAAGGGCCTCACCAAGGCCGTCGAGCGGGCCCACCAGCTCTACCTGGCCCTCCGCGGGCCGGGCGGTGCCCGCCAGATGGGCCGGATCGTCACCGTCTTCTCGCCCAAGGGCGGCGTGGGCAAGACCACCTCGTCGGTCAACCTCGCCCTGGCCCTGTCCGACAAGGGCGCCCGCAAGGTCTGCCTCGTCGACCTCGACCTCGCGTTCGGCGACGTCGCGATCACGATGCAGCTCTTCCCGACCCACTCCATCGAGCAGGCCGTCGGGTCCGAGGACTCGATCGACCTGGCGATGATCGAGGGACTCCTGACCCGCCACCAGGACTCGCTCAACGTCCTCGCCGCGCCGGCCCACCCGGACGTGCGGGAGCGGGTCACCCCGCTCCTCATCTCGCGGATCCTCCGGGCGCTGCGCGACGGCTTCGACTACATCGTGGTCGACACCTCGCCGTCGTTCGACGACGCGACGCTGACGGCGCTCGACGAGACCGACGAGTGCGTGATCATCGCGACCCTCGACGTGCCCACGCTCAAGAACGTCAAGGTTGCCCTCGAGACGATGGACATGCTCAACATCGCGCGCGGCCACCGGCACCTGCTGCTCAACCGCGCCGACGACGAGGTCGGCATCAGCGTCGACAAGGTCGAGAGCATCCTCAACATGCCGGTCGCCGTCCAGGTCCGCAGCGCGATCGACGTCGCCGCCGCGACCAACGCCGGCACGCCGATCGTGTCCGCCCAGCCGGGCCACGCGGCCAGCCGCGCCTACGTCGAGCTCGCCTCGACCCTGACCGGTGAGCCCGTCGCCGCGCCCGCACCCGCCGCGCCTGGCGCGGACAGCGGGTCCAAGTCGCGCGGGGGTCTCTTCCGCCGAGGGAGGAGCTGATCATGTCGAGCCTCTCCGAGCGCCTCGAGGCGGCCCGCCGCCAGCAGGAGGTCGCCGGCCGCCACGTCGGCGACCCCGACCCCTCCGACCCGCAGCGCCCCGACGGGATGGTGTTCGACGACGAGCTGGCCGCCGCTCCGGACCCGGCCCCGGCTGTGGTCGCCGCACCGGCCAAGGCCACCCCGGGCCCGCTCTCGCAGCGGACCGCGGTCGCCGCGACCGGCGACAACCGTTCGGCCCAGCGTCGGGCCCTGGCCAGCCATGAGTCCGACCGCATCGAGGACCTCAAGGCCAGCGTGCACGCCGAGCTCCTCAAGGAGCTCGGGCCGCATCTCTACGACGCCGACATGGACCAGTCCGAGCTGGACCAGCGGGTCCGCACGGTGCTCGCCGAGGTCCTCGGCGCCCAGGACCGGCCGCTGAGCAACAGCGACCGGGCCCGGGTCACCCAGGAGATCAGTGACGACATCCTCGGCTACGGGCCGATCGACCCCTACCTGCGGGACCCCGAGGTCTCCGAGGTCATGGTCAACGGTCACAACGACGTGTGGCTGGAGAAGAGCGGGCGGCTGACGAAGGCCGAGGCGCACTTCGCCGACGAGGCCCACCTGCGACGCACCATCGACAAGATCGTGTCCCGCATCGGCCGCCGTGTCGACGAGTCCAGCCCGATGGTGGACGCCCGTCTCCCCGACGGCAGCCGTGTCAACGCGATCGTCCCGCCGCTGGCCATCGACGGCTCCGCGCTGACGATCCGGAAGTTCGCCACCGACCCGCTCACCGTGGACGACCTCATCACCTTCGGCTCGCTGAGCCCGCAGACCGCGGACTTCCTCGAGGCGTGCGTCCGGGGCCGGCTCAACGTGATCGTGTCCGGCGGTACCGGTGCCGGGAAGACCACGACGCTCAACGTGCTGTCGTCGTTCATCCCGTCCGACGAGCGGATCGTCACCATCGAGGACGCCGCCGAGCTCCAGCTGCACCAGGACCACGTGGTCCGACTGGAGTCCCGGCCCGCGAACATCGAGGGCAAGGGCGCGGTGACCATCCGCGACCTGGTGAAGAACAGCCTCCGCATGCGTCCTGACCGCATCGTCGTCGGCGAGGTCCGCGACGCCTCGGCGCTCGACATGCTGCAGGCGATGAACACCGGTCACGACGGCTCCATCTGCACCCTGCACTCCAACGGGCCGCGCGACACGCTCGCCCGCATGGAGACGATGGTGCTCATGGCCGGCATGGACCTGCCGATCCGCGCGATCCGCGAGCAGGTGGCCTCGGCGGTCGACCTGATCGTGCACCAGTCCCGCTTCAAGGACGGCTCGCGCAGGATCACCCACATCACCGAGGTCGAGCGGATGGAGGGTGACGTCATCACCCTCCAGGACGTCTTCGTCTTCGACAACTCCGCCGGCTTCGACGAGAACGGCCGCGTGCTCGGTCGGCTCCGCAGCACCGGCCTGCGACCGAAGTTCATCGAGAAGCTCGCCTACGCGAACGTGGCGGTCGACCCGGCGGTGTTCCGCGTGGACCGGGCATGAAGCGCCTGGCTCTCGCGGCGCTCGCCGCGTTCGTCCCCCTCGGCCTGGTCCTGGCCCCGTCTGCCGCCTCGGCAGAGGACGGCGACGCCTCGATCGCGCACGTGGAGTCGAACGGCGACGGCCTGCGGGTCCTCGTCAGCGTCCCACCGGGCACCGAGGTCGACCTGGCCAAGGTCACCGGCACGCTGGACGGCGACGACCTGCGGACCACCGCGGTCTCGGCCGGCAGCGACACGACCGTGCAGCGCACCACGATCTTGGCGATCGACACCAGCGACTCGATGGCGCAGAACGGCCGGTTCGAGGCCGCCAAGGCCGCCGCGCTGACGTTCCTCGACTCCGTCCCGGACGACGTCGCCGTCGGCATCGTCACCTTCGACGGCGAGGTCGCCACCGCGCTCGAGCCCACGACCGACCGCGGCGCGGCCACGATCGTGGTCGAGGGCCTCGCGCTCAGCAAGGGAACGCTGCTGTACGACGGCATCCTCGCGGCCGTCGACGTGGCCGGCGAGGACGGCCAGCGCTCGATCGTGGTCCTCTCCGACGGCGCCGACACCGGGAAGTCGACGTCGATCGCCGACGTCACCGCAGCCATCGAGGAGACCTCGACCCTCGTCGACGTCGTCGCGCTCGACCAGGAGAACAAGCCCAAGGCGGCGGCCGCGCTCGAGCAGCTCGCCGCGGCAGGACAAGGCGAGGTCATCGCCTCCACCGGCACCGCGCTCGCTGCCGCGTTCGTGGCCGAGGCCGAGGTGCTGGCGGGCCAGATCCTGGTCACCGCTCCCCTGCCCTCCGGCTTCGACGCCGAGCAGGCGACGGTCGCGATCACCCTCCCGACGGCCGGCGGCGAGCTGGTCGCCAGCGCGTTCGCGAAGATCCAGGACGCGCCCGCCGACGACTCCGACTCCTCCGCGCAGCCGGTCAACCCCGACGACGGCTGGCAGGTCCCGAGCTGGACGCTCTACGCGGGCATCGCGGTGTTCGGCGTCGGCCTCGTCGCCGCCGCGATGCTGCTCGTTCCCGCCAAGGCCCAGCCGATGACCATCGCCGAGCGGGTCACCGCCTACACCGGCACCGTCGGTGTCTCGGCGGCGGACAAGGAGCAGAAGGCATCCGGCGAGCCGATGCTCGACCAGGCCAAGGCGGCCGCGGCCGGCGTCCTGGAGCGCAACAAGAACCTCGAGGAGAAGCTGGCGGCCCGCCTCACCGCGGCCGGGAGCAGCTTCAAGCCCTCGGAGTGGTTGCTGCTCCAGATCGGCGTCGTGATCGGTTCCGGCGTCCTCGGGCTGCTCGTGGGCGGCGGCAACATCATCGTCGGCATCCTGTTCCTCGTCGTCGGGTTCTTCCTCCCCCGCCTGTTCCTCGGCTTCCAGGCCGGTCGACGCCGCCGCGCGTTCAACTCCTGCCTGCCCGACACCCTCCAGCTGATGTCCGGGTCGCTCGCGGCCGGGCTCTCGCTGGCCCAGTCGGTCGACACGGTCGTCAACGAGGGCCCCGAGCCGATCGCCGGCGAGTTCAAGCGGGTGTTGGTCGAGAACCGGATCGGCGTTCCGATCGAGGACGCCTTCGACGGCGTCGCCGAGCGGTTCGGCAGCAAGGACTTCGCGTGGGTGGTCATGGCCATCCGGATCCAGCGTCAGGTCGGCGGCAACCTCGCCGAGCTGCTCACGACCGTCGCCGCGACCATGCGCGAGCGGGAGTACCTGCGTCGCCAGGTCGCCGCACTCGCCGCGGAGGGCAAGCTGTCCGCGATCATCCTGGCCTGCCTGCCGCCCGGCTTCCTGTTCTTCCTGAGCTTCACGAACCGCGGCTACATCACGCCGCTGTTCGAGACGACGCTCGGGCTGGCCCTGCTCATCGGAGCGACGCTGTGGTTGTGCGTCGGGATCTTCTGGATGAGCCGACTCGTGAAGGTGGAGATCTGAGATGTTCCTCTTCCTCGCCATCGTCCTGTTCGGCTCGGCGATCGTGCTGCTCCGGCTCGCGCTGGTCCGCACCGAGGCCCCGAGCGGCCTCGCGCGCTCGCTCGCGAGCCTCGAGCAGATGTCGATCAGCCCGGTGTCGCCCGAGGAGGTCGAGCAGCCGTTCGCCGACCGTGTCCTCGAGCCGCTCCAGGCCAAGGCCCTCAACCTGGGTCGTCGGCTCACGGGCGGCGACAAGGCCGAGCGGATCCGCCACAAGCTCGACCTCGCGGGCAACCCGCGCGACCTGTCCGTCGACCGGATCGTCTCGCTCAAGGTCATGGCGGCAGTCGTCCTCGGCCTGTGCGGCCTGGCCTACGCGCTGCTCATCAGCGCCAGCCCGCTCATCTACCTCGCGCTCGGCGCCGGAGGCGGCGTCGTCGGCTTCCTCGCCCCCGACCTGTGGCTCTACCAGCAGGCCTACGACCGGTCTGAGGAGATCCGCCGGACGCTCGCCGACGCCGTCGACCTGCTGACGATCAGCGTGGAGGCCGGTCTCGGCTTCGACGCCGCGCTGCAGCAGGTCGCGCGCAACACCGGCGGTCCGCTCGCCGAGGAGTTCTCGCGCGTGCTCCGGGAGATGCAGCTCGGCAAGGGTCGCTCCGAGTCCCTGCGCTCGCTCGGCGACCGGACCAACGTCGACGACCTGAAGACGTTCGTCGGCGCGATGGTCCAAGCGGACTCGTTCGGCATCTCCATCGCCCAGGTGCTGCGGGTCCAGTCCGGGGAGATGCGGGTCAAGCGGCGCCAGCACGCCGAGAAGCGTGCGCAGCAGGTCCCGGTCAAGATCATGATCCCCCTGATCCTGTGTGTTCTGCCGTGTCTGATGACGGTGGTCATGGGACCTGCGATCATCAACGTGGTCAAGCAGTTCGGCTGATCGGTCCCTACCAGCTCAAACCACGGAGAAAATGCCCACCCGACAGACGTTCGCGGTCGTGGCGGCAGCGCGACTCTTCTCGCTGCTCGCCATCGGTGCGCCCGCGCTGTGGTTCCAGCAGTCCGACGTGCTCTTCGCGCTGCTCGCGCTCGCCCTGCTCTGGCTCTACCAGGTCGTGACGATCACGCGACGTGATCTGGAGCTGACCCTCAGCCCGACCATCGAGGCGATCGCGGTCGGCGTCATCTGTGCCGTGGCCATGTCCGCCTCGCCGGCGATCCTCGCCGCGCTCGTCGTACCGCCGCTCTTCGCGACGGCGTCCGAGGGCCTGCGACCGATGGTGCGCACGGTGGCCATCCAGCTGGTGTCGGTCGTCAGCCTGGGCCTCATGTGGCACGGTCGCGGCGACGGCACCGAATGGCCCGAGTGGGGCATCTCGATCTTCACCTGGTCGATGGCCGGGTTCGGCCTGAGCCTGGTCGCGAGCGTCACCTTCACCTCGACGCGCAGCACGAGCGACCCGCTCTCCCCCTACCGCGACGCTCAATACCTCATCAAGCAGCTCATCGACCTGTCCGGCGACCTCAGCTCCGGCCTCGACGTGGCCGCACTCGGGGGCGAGATGCTCGGCGTCGTCGGCGACGTGGTCCCGAGCCGTTTGTTGGCGCTCTACGTCCCGCGCGGCGACGCGCTGGCCTCCGTCGCGACGAGCACCGAGCTCGACCCGGCCGATGCCGACGCCTGCGAGAAGCTCGCGACCGACGCCTGGGCGCGCGGTGAACCGGTGGCGGCGGGCCAGGGCTTCGGCTTCGGCGCCGGGGACACGGCGATCATCGCGGGCCTGCGGCCCGGATCCGAGAGCGTCAAGTGGGAGCTCCCGTTCGACGACCTCAAGGCTGCGCTCGCGCCGAGCACCGTCAAGTTCGACACCGCGCTGCTGTTCTCCCACTTCCGCGACGTCGCCACCGCCGACGAGCGCCAGCGGCTCGCCCGGGAGATGCACGACGGCGTCGCCCAGGACATCGCCTCGCTCGGCTACCTCGTCGACGCGCTGGCCGCCCGTCCGGCCGACGAGACCCAGGAGAAGCAGTTCGCGATGCTTCGCGACCGGGTGACCAAGGTCGTCTCCGAGGTACGCCGCTCGGTCATGAACCTGCGGACCAGCATCGGAGAGAACGAGAGCCTCGGCGCCGCGATCGGCGCCGTGGCCCGCCACCTCTCCGAGGCGTCCGGCATCCCGATCCGGGTGCGGCTCGACGAGCAGCCGAACCGGCTGCGGCCCGAGGTCGAGGCCGAGCTGTTCCGGATCGCCCAGGAGGCGATGAACAATGCCGTCAAGCACGCCCGCGCGACCGCGATCGACGTCCGCTGCCAGGTCTACGCCCCCGACGCACGGATCACCATCGCGGACGACGGCGTCGGCCTCCAGAGCGGACGCGCCGACTCCCACGGGCTGAAGATCATGCGTGAGCGCGCCAAACTGATCGGAGCACAGTTGACGGTGCGCGACAATGCAAGCCGCGGGCTCACCGTCTCGGTGGTCCTCCGCGCGCCGGGTGGCCACGACCCGGAACCTGAACGGACCAAGAGCTTGGAGGCTCGATGACCACCGACACCATCTCGATCCTGCTCGTGGACGACCACGAGCTGATCCGCAGCGGTCTCGGGGCGGTGCTCGACCTCGAGCCGGACATGGACGTCGTCGGTACCGCGGGCAGCGTCGCCGAGGCGATCCGCGAGTACGACCGCCTGCAGCCGACCGTCGTGGTCGCCGACCTGCAGCTCCAGGACGGCACCGGGCTCGACATCGTCCGTACCGTCCGCAAGCAGAGCGACACGGTCGGCCTGATCGTCCTCACCATGCACTCCGGCGACGACCAGATCTTCGCCGCGATGCAGGCCGGCGCCTCCGGCTTCGTGGGCAAGGACGCGCCCGCGACCGAGGTCATCAAGGCCGCCCGCCATGCCGCGGTCTCTCCCAAGGCCTTCGTCTGCGCCGGCCTCGTCGGTGCCATGATGCGACGCCGCTCGGGAGAGACGACGTCGCTGACCGAGCGGGAGCACGACGTGCTGCTGCTCCTCGCCGAGGGTCTCAACGCCGCGGCGATCGGCGCCAAGCTCTATCTGTCGGAGTCCACGACGAAGTCCCACATCGCGCGGATCTACCAGAAGCTGGGCGCCGCCAACCGGGCCCAGGCGCTCGTCACGGCGATGCGGATCGGGCTGCTCTCGACGGTGCAGCCCTCGGCCCGCTGACCCCTCGGCGAAGGGTCGCCCGCGGTTAGTCACAAGGGACTAACCGCATCGAGACGAACTCCCGATCCGCGTGGGCTCCCGTCCCGGCAAGATTCTGGTCATCGGGGAAAAGCCCCGGGGGACACAGCATCAAGCTTGAGGGAGAAACTCCGATGATCCAGTACCTGCAGATCCTGCTCAACGTCCACCGTGACGAGGACCGCGGCGCCTCCGCCGTCGAGTACGGCCTCCTGGTCGCCCTCATCGCGGTCGTCATGGCCGTCGGCGCGGCGCTCTTCGGCACCGAGCTCAACAACCTCTTCACCGACGTCTCCGGCGACATCTGAGCCGTCACCCAGACGACAGCGAAGGCCGCACGTCCCGACCGGGCGTGCGGCCTTCGCGCTTCCAGCACCATGTCCTAACCGGAGGCCATCGATGCAGCGCAGCTCACTTCGCCCCGCACGTCCCGAGGACGGCGGCTCGGCGGTCGAGTACGGCGTCCTGATCTCGGCGATCGTCTTGGTGATCGTCGCGATCATCACCTTGTTCGGCACCCAGGTCAGCGACCTTTACGCCAACGTGTTCTAGTCATTCCGGACCATCTCAGTCCAGACGAAAACACGATCACATCGGCGCCTGATCGGACGAGAGTTGACCTCATCGGGGAGCACAGGCCCCGGGGACACAGCACCACACCTTCTTGAGGGAGAACCCGATGATCCAGTACCTGCAGATCCTGCTCAACGCCCACCGCGACGAGGACCGCGGCGCCTCCGCCGTCGAGTACGGCCTCCTGGTCGCCCTCATCGCGGTCGTCATGGCCGTCGGCGCGGCGCTCTTCGGCACCGAGCTCAACAACCTCTTCACCGACGTCGCCGGCGACATCTGAGCCGTCACCCAGACCACAGCGAAGGCCGCACGTCCCGACCGGGACGTGCGGCCTTCGCCATTGTCGCGCCGTCGCCCTCGCTCCGGTCAGAGGCGGTGAGTCAGTCCTCGCGCGCGATCGCGATCCGCTCGAGCACCGTCGGGTGCGAGCCGAAGAACCATTGCGACCACGCCGGCGGAGTGGGGTCGGCCAGGGACTTGACCGCCAGCCGGGTCTGGAGCGCGACGAACGCGTCGGGGTCGTCGGTCGCCGCGAGCGCGTCGACATCGGCCCGGGTCTCGACCTGGCGGCTGATGCCGTTGTGCACAGGGCTGGAGATCACGGTGGCGATCGCCGTCAACGCCAGGACCATCGGCACCGCGCGGACCTCGCCGACCTCCGGCCACCCGCGACGGCGGCCGGCACCGGCGACCAGCCCGAGGAGTCCGACCCCCACGAGCGCGCCGGCCGCGCCGAGCGCCGTGCCGACGACCACATCGCCGTGTCGGGCGTGCGCCAGCTCGTGGCCCACGACCGAGAGCACCTGGTCGTCGGGCAGGTCGTCGAGCAGCGTGTCGTAGACGACCACCCGTCGGGTGCCGCCGAAGCCGGAGACATAGGCGTTGAGCGTCGTCGTGCGACGGGACGCGTCAGCGACGAGCACCTCGTCGACCTCCACCCCCTCGGCGTCGGCGAGCGCGAGGATCCGGGTCCGCAGCGGTCCGTCGTCGAGCTGCTCGAAGTCGTTGAACAGCGGCTCGACGACCAGCGGGTACACGAAGGAGCCGGCGAACACCAGTGCGGCCAGGACTCCCCCGGCGATCGCCGGCCACGCTCGGGGCCAGCGCCGGGCCAGCCCGACCAGCGTCACGACGCCGATCGAGGTGATGACCACGTCGACGGCCTCGCCCTTGGCGACGTCGGCCGCCCACGCCCCCCACGAGCCCGTGCTGAGGCCGGCGTCGAGCTGGTGCTGGCGCAGGACGACGGCGAAGGGCAGGGTGACGACCCGGCCGACCAGTCCGAGCGCGGCGACGACGAGGACGGTCTGGAGCCACCAGCGACCGGGCATCCGGTCGGCGAGGCGGCGGCCACGCTCGGAGAAGCCGAGCCAGGCCGCGACGAGCAGCGACACCGCCAGGCTGCTCCAGCTCCACACCCGGGCCCACCGGGCGTAGTCCTCGGCGCGGTCGACCTGGGTCGCGGTCAGCACCGTGTCGGCGGCGACCGGCGACGGGGTGCCACCCGGCACCGGGTGCCACGGCACCAGCCAGACGGCGAGGACGACGAACGCCACCGCACCGAGCGCGGCCGTGCCGAGCGCGGCCGTGCCGAGCGAGGTCCGCCGGGCGCCGTCAGTCACGGGCGAGCGCCTCGAGGTCGTCCTGCCAGGCCCGGGTCAGCCCGGCGACGGTCCAGCCGATCTCGGTCATCAGGGCCTCCTCGAGGTCGGCGCCGCCGAGGACGGCGTCGTAGAAGCGCACCAGGGCTGCCTCTCCCCCGCGCTCGGCCAGTGTCACGCACGCCAGCCAGGCGGCCTCGTAGGCCGCTCCGAGGTGCGCGGCCTGGCTGTCGAGGTCGACCGGGCTGGGCAGGCTGGCGGGCACACCGTCGGCTCGCACCTGCGCGATGACCTGACCGGCCGTCCGCGACAGCGGCAGGTCGACGTCGCGCAGCGCGACGTAGTCGGCGAACCCCTCGACGAGCCACGGCTCGGCACCGCTCGTCGGCGCATCGGTGAGGGCGTGCACCGCCTCGTGGCTCATGACGACCTGGGCCCCGATCGGACCGAGAGCGCCGAACACCTCGGGGTTGAGGAAGACGTGGGCAGGGGTGCCGGGGACGTTGGCACCGTCGGCGGAGGTCGTCACCGCGGCGACGGCGTCGTACGTCCCGGCCGGCAGGCCCAGCGCGGCGTGGAGGGCGGCAGACGTGGCGGGGACCTCGACGACCAGGTGGTCGGCTCCCTCGCCCGACCCGGCGTCGTCGCCCAGGACCTCGGCAGCGTCGGCGAGGGCCTGCTCGGCCTGAGCGAGCACCTGGCCGGCCGGGAGCGCGTCGCGGGCCACGACGACCACGGCGTCGTCGGTACGCCGGACCTCGGTCGGTCCGCTCAGCCACACCGGCGTCGCGGCGGCGCCGCCACCGATGGAGCGCACCCGGTCACCGCCGTCGGCGAACTCGAACTGCACCTCGGTGCGCGCGGGCACCTCCTCGAAACCGGCGACCCGCCAGGTGACGACGACGGCGGCGGTCCACGAGCCGTCGGGCCCGACGGTGCCGTTCTCCGCGACGTAGCTGAAGGTCACGTCGGTCAGGTCCATGGCGGCGGCGGTCTCGGCGACGCCGCGGAGCAGGGTCCGCCCCGCGTCGTCGGCCCCCAGGGCCTCCGCCGCAGCCGCGTCGCGGTCGACGACGGCCTGCTGGAGGTCGTCCAGGGTC
>NZ_JACEFC010000103.1 GCF_014180715.1 Nocardioides stalactiti
CGGTCCTTCGACGGTGTGCACACCGAGCTCCTCGGGTCGGCGGCCGACACCGACCTCTCCTCCGTGGTGAGCGACGCCCAGGGCACCTGGATCGCGTGGGTCGACCAGGACGGCGACCGGCGGACCTTCGCCGCCCACGACCTGGAGACCGGCACGACGCTCTTCGAGCCCCTCCGCCTCGACCCCGACGGGGAGGAGCCGCTCGACACGGGCCTGGTCCTCGCCGTCGACGGCTCGACGGCGTACTGGCTCGACGCGCGGGGGACGACGGCGATCGACCTGGTCTCCAGCGAGAAGCGGCGGGTCGGGGACCCGGGGGAGTCGGTCCTGGTGATCGGGGCGGAGAACGGCACCCTGGTCCGTTGGCGGGAGAGCGCCACGGGTGGCGACCTCGGCACGGACGTGGTCGACGCCGACGGTTCGGTCCTGCTGGGGTATCGCCAGGTCGGGACGGTCGGTGCGTTGTCACCCGATGGCCGCTGGGTGGCCAGCCTCGACTCCGCGCTCGTCTGGGACGTCCGCTCGGGCACCCGGGTCGACCTCGCGACCGGTGCGCCGCTCGACGCGATCGGCTACGAGTGGCTCGACGAGGACTCGTTGATGGTCCTCGCCGAGATCCAGGACGACGACACCGCGCTGCGGCTGATGCGGTGCGAGGTCCCCTCGGGCGACTGCATGGACGTGACGACCGTCGACTTCTCCGGCGACCGCCTGGCGCTGCCGACGTTCGGGCTGATGCCGGCGTTCGCCTTCGGCGGGGTGGAGTCGGACTCGGCACAGGGCTCGGACAGCTCCGCGCCGCAGTCCTCGAGCACGGAGCGCCCCGAGTAGCGGAGCCGTCCCGGTCTGGCACGATGCTCCGGTGGCGGAGCTGACCTTCTGGACCGGGACGATGGACGCAGGGAAGTCGACGCTCGCACTGCAGACCAACCACAACCACGCGGCGCGGGGACGGATCGGTCGGCTCTACACCTCGCACGACCGGGCGGGCATCGCGACGGTCTCCTCGCGGCTCGGGCTCACCGTCGAGGCCCACGAGGTCACGCCGGACCTCGACTTCTGGCGCACGACCGTCGACGCGCTGACCCAGGGCGCACGGATCGACTACTTCGTGTGCGACGAGGCGCAGTTCTACACCCGGGACCAGATCGACCAGCTCGCCAAGATCGTCGACGAGCTCCAGATCGACGTCTTCTGCTTCGGGATCCTGACCGACTTCCGGACGCGGCTCTTCGAGGGCTCCGCCCGGCTGGTCGAGCTGGCCGACCGCACCGAGGTGCTCCAGGTCGAGGCGCTGTGCTGGTGCGGGAAGCGCGCGACCCACAACGCCCGGACCGAGGACGGGATCATGGTGACCGAGGGCGAGGTGATCGTCGTCGGCGACGTCGACCTCCACGTCCCAGTGGACGAGCCGGCGGTCGTGTCCTACGAGGTGCTGTGCCGCCAGCACCACCGCCGCGGGCTCACCGCTGCCCGCGCCCGGGCCGTGTCCCTGGCGCCCGATCCGCTGCCCTTCGGCTGAGGACGGTTCGACAGTCTCAGGACCGGTTCACCCTTTCGTGGACATCGCTCCGCGGGGGCGGGGGTGCAGCGACGATGAGGCTCCCCCCTCACCTCGGAAGGCTCGCCATGTCACCCCTCTCCCTCCTCCGCCGCCTGCCCCGGCCCACTCCGTCGTACGCCAACATCTGCTCGACGGCCGCGCTGGTGGTCGCGCTGGGCACCGGCACCGCCTACGCCGCGAACACGATCGCGTCCGAGGACATCATCGACGGTGAGGTGAAGCAGGCGGACCTGGCGACCAACTCGGTCAACACCGTCAAGCTGACCGCCCAGGCGGTGCGACCCGTCGACGTCCAGCTCAACAGCCTCACGGCCGACCAGCTCGCCGACGGCAGCGTCGGGTCTGCGGAGATCGTCGATGGCAGCGTTGCGACGCTGGAGATCGCCGACGGCAGCATCGGCTCCTTCGACATCGATGACTACGCCATCCTCCCCGACGACATCGCGCCGGACAGCCTGGGGCAGGACCAGATCGGCTTCGATGCGGTCGGGCCGACCGAGGTGGCCCCCGACAGCATCGACGGCGACGAGCTCGAGGACCTGTCCGTCACGGACAACGACCTGGCCGACGGGTCGGTCAACGGTGCCAAGGTCGCCAGCAGCTCGCTGACCGGCTCGGACGTCGCCAACGACTCCCTGACGATGGCGGACATCGCCGGGGGCGGGACCTCAGGTGGGGCGGTCACCTTCTCGGCCATCTCGAACGGGCGCTGCCGCAACTTCGTGCTGTCCATCTCGGGGGCCACGCCGGGCGACGCCGCGGTCGTCGTCGCGAAGGCGCCGATGCCCGACGGGATGTTCCTCTACGCGACCCAGGTGTCGTCGGCCAACCAGGTGCAGGTCGTCCTCTGCAACCTCAGTGGGGCCACGTCGCCGCGGATCGAGGACCTCCCGGTCCGCATCCACACCTTCCGCTGACCGGTCAGGCGGGGAGGGTGAACCAGACGGTGGTGCCGCCGTCGGGACCGCTCTCGATGCCGATCCGGCCGCCGTGGGCCTCGACGGCGCGCCGGGCGGTCGCCAGCCCGATGCCGGAGCCCTCGACGGAGCGGTCGCCGCGCCGGTGGAGGTCGAAGACCGCCTCCCGATCGGCCGCGGGGATCCCGCGGCCGTTGTCACGGACCGTGGCCCGCCACCGGGTGTCCTCCCTGGTGGCGGCTACCGCGACCGCCGGGCTGCGGTCCGGCGGGGTGAACTTGATCGCGTTGGACAGCAGGTTGAGCAGCACGGCGTAGACCTGTTCGGCATCGGCCTCGACCGTCGGCAGCGGACCTCGCGAGACCGTCGCCTCGCGGGCCGCGATGATCGGGCCGAGGTCCACCAGGACGTGGTCGAGGGCCACGTCGAGAGGCACCTCGGTGCGCTGTGGGTCGGCTCCGACCTTGGCATAGGCGAGGACCGTGTCGATCAGGGCGGCCATGCGGCGGCCGGCGTTGGTGGTGGCGGTGACCAGCTCGGCGACCGCGGGATCTGCCGCGACTGCCGGCTCCGTGGCCAGCAGTTCGGCGTTGGCGAGCACCGCCGTGAGGGGGGAGCGGAGGTCGTGACTGACCTGCCCGGCGAACAGCGAGAGCAGCTCGTTGGAGCGGCTCAGCTCCTCCTGGGTGCGGGTCAGCTCGGCCAGCGACCGCTCCAGCTGTTGGGTCCGCAGGCCGAGCTCGAGGACGTCCATGACCCGGGCGGCGACCACCCGCAGGATCCCCGCGCGGTCGGCGTCGAGCTCGTGCGGCTCGGTGTCGAACACGCAGAGCCGACCGATGATCTCCGCCTCGGGCGTGATGAGGGGAACCGAGGCGTAGAACCTGACCGTGTCGATCTCGCCCGAGACGAACGGGTTCGCCGCGAACCGGTCGTCCACGCTCGCGTCCGGGCTGACGACGATGTCGAGGTCGTCGAGGACGATGGCGCACATCGAGTCGTCCCGCGCGCAGACCGAGGGATCGATGCCCGCTGCGGCGACCTGGTGCTGGTGGTCGCGGGTGATGATGTTGATGGCGGCGTGGGGGACGTCGCACACGAGCGCCGCGAGGTGCGCCAGCGCCACCATCTCGCGGCCGCCCGGGTCGTCCAACGCCCCGTAGCGCGCGATGGCGTCGTCGGCGGTGGCCGGGAGGGGACGCGACGGGCGGGTCACGAGGCGATCTTTACCGAACGCGCGACGGAAGCCAAGGAGGTCATCCTTCGGTGACGGCGCGCTTCGGGAGCCGTAGCGTCACGCCCCCGGACGTCTGGGTGAGCGAGCCACCCGCAGCGGCGACGAGCTCCGAGGCCGGACCGCGGTGCCGGGCGGCGATCGCAGGGTCCTGCCCGGCGGTCGTGACGGAGACCTCGAGGTGGGTGCCGCGATCGGCGGCGCGGACCTCGCTGCCGCCCCCGACGAGCAGCTCGAGCGCCTGGACGACGGCTGTCGGGTCGAGGCGGGTCGGCAACGGCCCCGTCGGCACGTGGGTCACCCGCCGACCCAGCGCGGCGACCCGCGCCACGGTGTCGGCGACGAGCGCGTCGAGGTCGAGGTCGATCTCGGCGAAGGCCGCCTGCTCCCGGGAGGTCGCCAGCAGCTCGGTGACGGCGTCCGAGAGCCGGTCGAGCTCGCCGACGGAACGCTGGAGCACCTCGCCGACCGCGGCCGGCGTCTCCGGCCAGAGAGCAAGGTCCTCGAGCTCGAGGCGCATCGCGGTGATGGGCGTCCGCAGCTCGTGAGACGCGTGGACCGCCACCTCGCGCTCGTGCTGGAGGAGGGCGTCGAGGCGCGCACCGCTCGCGGAGAGCGCGTCAGCGATCTCGCGGGCCTCGGGGACCCGATAGACCGGGAGGACAGGCCGCAGCCGGCCGGCGCCGAAGTCGCGGGCGGCGGTGGCGAGCTCCTGGAACGGCCGGGCGAAACGACGGGCGAGCAGCAGGCCGGCGACACCGGAGAGCAGGACCAGCGCCAGCCCGATGAGGACCAGCGGCAGGAGTGCCTCGGCGACCTCCCGGTCGACAGCCCCGTGGTCGAGGACGACCGTCAGTGTCCCGCCGGGGACGTCCGCGGTGGACGTCAGGTCGCCGTCGATCGGGTCGGTCCAGTTCGACGTGCCGACGACCAGGATGCTGCCGTTCGCCTTCTCGGTGCGCAGGACGAGGCGCTCGTCCTCCTGCGCCAGCCGGTCGAGATAGGCGCTGTCCACCCGGTCGCGGTCGTCGAGGCGTTCGCCGACCACCGTCGCCACCAGCGCGGCCGTCCGGTCGACCTGGTCCTGCTCCTGCGAGCGGACCAGGTCGGCCAGGATGTAGGCGCGGGGGATCCCGTAGAGCGCGACGACGACGATCGTCAGCCCGACGAAGGCGGCGACCAGGCGCTCGCGCACGTCAGCTCGACTCGAGCCTGAAGCCGACGCCCCGGACGGTCACGATCTCCACAGGTGCCTTGCTGTCGTCGAGCTTCTGGCGCAGCCGTCCCATCGTCACGTCGAGGGTCTTGGTGGACCCGAACCAGTTCTCGTCCCAGACCTCGTCCATCAGCCGCTCACGGGTGAGGACGGTGCCGCGCTCCGCGGCGAGGATGGCGAGCAGGTCGAACTCCTTCGAGGTGAGCGCCACCTCAGCGTCCTCGACCCACACCCGGCGGGCCTGGACGTCGACCCGGAGCCCGCCGGTCGAGGCGGGCGCCTCGGGCGCGGTGCCGTTGGCCGGCGCGGGGGCATCGCTCCCGTTGCGCGCCGTACGACGCAGCAGCGCGCGGGTCCGGGCGAGCAGCTCGGCGAGCGCGAACGGCTTGCCGAGGTAGTCGTCGGCCCCCACGTCGAGGCCGACCACGCGGTCGAGCTCGCCGCCGCGGGCGGTGAGGATCATGATGCCGGCGTCGTAGCCGTCGCTGCGCAGCTGACGGCACACGTCGAGGCCGTCCATGTCCGGCAGACCCAGGTCGAGGAGCACCAGGTCGATGCCGCCCTCGGCGGCCCGGGCGATCCCGTCGCCCCCCGTACCGACCCGCTCCACCTGGTAGCTCTCGCGCTCGAGGGTGCGGATCAGGGGGACAGCGATGCCGTCGTCGTCCTCGACGACGAGGATCTTGGGGGTCACCTCAAAGAGCATAGGAGGCCTCCTGTCGGGGGTGGGCGCGGCACGCGGCGCCGTGGTCGGGGTGCGGGCGAGGTCGGTCATCAGAAGTCCTTGGTGTGTCTTTCCGATCGCCTCCAACGCTAGGGAGGCGACGGCCACGGCTCGGCAACAGCGCGTCGGTGCAGCTCCACAACTCGGTAACAAAAGCCGAAGCGGGGCGCTCCCCCCAGGAACGCCCCGCGTCGGTCGTGACCCGCTCGGTCAGGTCACGACGACGTGGCCTGCTCGGTCAGGTCACTGGTTGTAGGTCTGGCCGTCGAGCTGGACGGAGTCCCACTTGTAGACCGCGTTGGCGGTCTTGCCCTGGTCGGCGTTCGGGGTGTCCTGGTTGAGCTTGACGGTGAACTTGAACGCGTGGGCAGCACCGGCGGCCCAGGTGCCCAGCTCGTTCTTCGCGCCGTCGGCCAGGCCACCGAAGGACCCGGAGTAGACCGTGGAGCCCGAGGTGGTGTCCACGATGTCCAGGGTCAGGTTCGAACCGGTGAACCCGTTGGAGGAGGACACCTCGGTCAGCGAGAACGCCGCCGGCAGCGACCCGGTGTTGGTCAGCGTCAGCGTGCCGTTGAGCGTGTCGCCCGGCTTCATGTTCGTCAGGTTGAAGATCGCCTGGTCGGCCTTGGAGTTGGAGTGGGTCAGGGTGCCGGCCGTGACCGCGCTGATCGTGTTGCCCGAGGTCGAGGTGAACGTCGCACCCGAGCCCACCGCGATCGCGCCGGCGGCAACGAGGGTGGCGAGCGGGACGAGCAGCGTGCGGGTCTTGTTCTTCGTGGCCATGACTGGTTCTCCTGAGTTCCGGACGCCCGGTCCGGGCGATTCCTGGTGGTCGGTGCGGGGTGTTCTTCCCGATGACCAGAACGCTACGAAGCCCAGGACCACGCGAAGGCAACGCGAGGTCCTCAGTACGACCACACCTCGGAACCGGTCGAGAACGTGGCATCCTCAGGTCCCATGCCCGACCTCCCCACGAATCTCCTGAAGATCCCGCGTGCCCGCGACGACGACTACGGCGCCGCCGCCATCGAGGCCCGGCAGGAGCACGTCCGCACCCACACGGCGTCGACGCTGGACCACGTCGCCAGCTATTCGCTCGACCCGGCCACGCTGCCGGGCAACATCGAGAACTTCTTCGGCGTCGCCCAGGTGCCCATCGGGCTCGCCGGGCCGGTCCTCGTCAACGGCGAGCACGCGCAGGGGGAGTTCCTCGTCCCGCTCGCCACGACCGAGGGCACCCTCGTGGCGTCGTACAGCCGGGGCATGAAGCTGTGCCGTGAGGCCGGGGGCATCACGACGACGGTCCTCGACGACAGGATGCAGCGGGCACCTGTCTTCAGCTTCGACAACGCCCGGTCCGCGAAGGCGTTCGCCGGGTGGCTGGACGCCCACTTCGAGGAGATCGCGGCGGCCGCCCAGACGACGACCAGATCCGGCAGGCTCCTCGACATCCAGAAGTTCTCGGTGTCCAAGCTGCTCTACACCCGGTTCAACTACTCCACGGGCGACGCGGCCGGCCAGAACATGACCGGCAAGGCGACCTTCGCCGCGTGCGCCTGGATCAAGCAGAACTACCCGGGTGAGCTGCACTTCCTCCTCGAGGGTCAGTTCGCGACGGACAAGAAGACCTCGGTGGTCAACATGCTCCACACCCGCGGCAAGCGGGTCGTCGCCGAGATCACGCTCCCCAAGGACCTCGTCCAGGAGCACATGAACGTCAGCACCGACAAGCTGTGGGCGGCCCGCCTGCGGGGGCAGCTCGGCTCGATCATGTCGGTCACGAACAACAACGGGAACCACTCCGCCAACGGGATCACCGCGATGTTCATCGCCACCGGTCAGGACGTCGCCAACGTGGCCGAGAGCTCGGCGATGTACGGCTTCTCCGAGCTGCTCCCCAACGGCGACTTCTACGCCTCGGTCACCCTGCCCTCGCTCATCATCGCGACGTACGGCGGCGGGACCGGACTCGCCACCCAACGCGAGTGCCTGGAGGTCATGGACTGCTACGGCGCCGGGAAGGTCCACAAGCTCGCCGAGATCATCGCGGCGACCGTCCTCGCCGGCGAGCTGTCCCTGGGCTCGGCGGTCGTCGCCGAGGAGTGGGTGCAGGCGCACGACGACCTGGGCCGGAACCGCCCCTGAAATCCGTTCGACGGGCCGCGGGGCCGGCTGCATAGGGTGGGCCGCATGCACCCCCTGCTGCTGCCGAGTGACCTGCCCTACCAGCTCCCGCGCTTCGCCGACTTCACCGACGACGACCTCGCCCCGGCCATCGACGAGGGGATGGCTGCGCAGCTCGCAGCGGTCGCCGCGATCACGGCCGACCCGTCGCCCGCGACGTTCGACAACACGCTGGTGCCGTTGGAGCGGAGTGGCGAGGGGCTCGCGCGGGTGCTGCGGATCTTCTCCAACAAGGCCAGCGCCGACACCAACCCGCAGGTCGACGAGCTGCGTGCGGCGTACGCCCCGAGGCTGGCAGCGCACTCCGACGCGATCGCCCTCGACCCGGTGCTGTACGCCCGCCTGCTCGCGGTGCACGAGCAGCGGGCGGACCTCGAGCCCGAGGCGCGCTACCTGGTGGAGCGCTACGTCACCGAGTTCACCCTCGCGGGCGCTGCGCTGGACGACGACGACAAGGCGCGGCTGCGCAAGCTCAACGAGCAGATCTCGGCTCAGGAGGCGGCCTTCGAGATCACCCTCCAGGCCGACACCAACGACCTGGCCGTCGTCATCGACGACGAGGCCGACCTCGCGGGCCTGACGCCGGGTGAGGTCTCCGCGGCCGCCGCTGCGGCCACCTCCCGCGGCCTGGAGGGCAAGTGGCTGCTCACCCTCGTGCTGCCCACCGCCCATCCCCACCTGGCCGCCCTGACCGACCGCGACGTCCGGCGTCGGCTCTCCGAGGCGCAGCGCGCTCGGGGGAGCCGCGGGGGTGCTCACGACACCCGTCAGATCGCGCTCGACGTGCTCCGACTGCGGGCGGAGCGCGCGCAGCTGCTCGGGTTCGCCAACCACGCCGAGCTCGTCACCACCGACAACACCGCCGGCACCCCGGCCGCGGTCCGGGCGATGCTCGGCACGCTCGCCCCGCCGGCCGCGCGCAACGCCCGCCGCGAGCAGGAGGCCCTCTCGGCCCAGGCCGGCTTCCCGGTCGAGGCGCACGACTGGCCGTTCTACGCCGGGCAGGTCCGGGCCGCCGAGTACGACGTCGACCTCGCTGCGCTGCGGCCCTGGTTCGAGGCCGAGCGGGTCCTCCAGGACGGGGTGTTCTTCGCGGCCAACCGCCTCTACGGGCTCACCTTCGCCGAGCGCCCCGACCTCGACGGCTACCACCCCGACGTGCGGGTCTTCGAGGTGCACGAGGCCGACGGCACGCCGGTCGGCCTCTACCTGCTCGACCTCTACACCCGTGACTCCAAGCGCGGCGGCGCCTGGATGAGCAGCTTCGTCAACCGGTCGACCCTGCTGGGCAACGACACGGCGGTCGTCTTCAACAACCTCAACGTGCCGAAGCCGGCGCCGGGCGAGGCCACCCTCCTCACCTATGACGAGACCCGGACGCTCTTCCACGAGTTCGGCCACGCCCTCCACGGCCTGCTCGCCCGGGCGACGTACCCCCGCTTCGCCGGGACGGCGGTGTTCCGGGACTTCGTCGAGTACCCCTCACAGGTCAACGAGATGTGGATGCTGTGGCCCGAGGTGCTCAGCAACTACGCAGTCCACCACGAGACGGGAGAGCCGATCCCGGCCGACGTCATCGAGCGGATCGAGGCGTCGTCGACGTTCAACGAGGGCTTCGGCACCAGCGAGTACCTTGCCGCGGCGCTGCTCGACCTGGCGTGGCACGAGCTCGGCCCCGACCAGGTGCCGACGTCACCGGACGACGTACGCCGCTTCGAGGCCGAGGCGCTGGCCTCCGTCGGCCTCGACAACCCGGCGGTCCCCACCCGCTACTCGACGCCGTACTTCGCGCACAGCATGAGCTCGGGCTACGCCTCGGCCTACTACTCCTACATCTGGAGCGAGGTCCTCGACGCCGACACCGTCGCCTGGTTCAAGGAGAACGGCGGCCTCACCCGGGACAACGGCGACCTCTACCGCCGCTACGTCATCGGCATCGGTGGGACGAAGGACCCGCTCGACTCCTACGTCGACTGGCGCGGCCGCCCCGCGCCGATCGAGCCCCTCCTCGAGCGCCGCGGCCTCGCCTGACCCGAACGGGGCGGTCCGGTCAGCGGGCGGGGCGGACGCGGAGGATCTTGTCGTTGCTGCCGTTGGAGGTGGTGACGAGCAGGGAGCCCCGGTGTGCCGTGACGCCGCGGAGGCGGCCGAAGTCGCGCAGGCGGCCCGGGGCGCGGGTCCAGCGGAGCTCGCCGTCGGCGGTCAGCTTGACGAACATCAGCCGCTCACCGGCCAGGCAGCCCACGGCGAGCGTGCCGCCGAGGGCGCCCCAGCCGCGGCCGCGGACGAAGTCGGCGCCCGAGGTGGCGATCGTCGGGTTGCCCGGGCTCCANGTTGCCCGAGCTCCAGACGGCGCCCCACTGGCGGCCGGGGAGGTCGAAGCTCGTCATCGGCGGTGACTCGTCGTAGTTCGGGCCCGGCTGCCAGCCGAAGTTGCGGCCGGCCTTCAGGAGGTTGATCTCGTCGTCGCGGTAGGTGCCGTGCTCGACCGACCAGAGGGAGCCGTCGGCCCGCTGGGCGAGGCCCTGGACGTTGCGGTGGCCGTAGGTGAACAGGTAGCGCTTGCGGCCCTCCCCGTCGGCCCACGGGTTGGTGGGCCAGGGCCGGCCGGTGGCCGGGTCGAGCCGCAGCGTCTTGCCGCCGAAGGAGCGCAGGCTCTGGGGGTTGTTGGTCTGGGCCGCGTCTCCGGTGCCGACGAGCAGCGCGCCGTTGTCGGCCATGAGGAGCCGGCACCCGCCGTGCCGTCCCGACGTGGTCGGCAGGCCCTTGACCAGCGCGTCCGGGTTCCCGACGGCGGTCAACGCCTTGTTGAGCGTCCACGCGTTGACGCGGATGTCCTGGTCGCCGCCGGGGAGCTTCCAGCCCGAGCAGGTGTAGATCCGGCGGTTCTCGGCGAAGTTGGGGTCGATCGCCAGTCCCATCAGGCCCGTCTCGCCCGACACCCACACCCGCTCGCTGGGGAAGGTCACCGCGCGGGTGTCGCCGTCTGCCTGGATCAGGGTCAGGCTGGCGCGCTCACGCTGCGTGAACAGGAAGCGGCCCTCTCCGATCGACCGCACGTCCCACGGGTTCTGGAGACCGTCGACCAGCGTGGTGACCCGCAGCTCCGGCGCGGCCCGACGTGGGCTGTCGGAACGGGCAGGTCGGTCGTCCTCGGGTGCCGGGGAGGACGCGGAGGCTGGCGCGGACGCGATCAGCGAACCGAGGAGTGCGAGGACGGCGAAGGGGGCTCCGAGCTTGCGCATGGCGCCCAACCTACGTCGACCGCAAGCGCGCGCGGCAGGTCCCGGGGTCAGAAGGTGTGCTCGTCCGCGGGGAACGCCGCGGACTTCACCTCGGCGTCGTAGGTCCGCGCGGCGTCGAGCAGCACCGAGCGGAGGTCGGCGTACTGCTTCACGAAGCGGGGCATCCGGCCGCTCCGGAGCCCGAACGCGTCCTGCCAGACGAGGACCTGGCCGTCGCACTGGTTGCCGGCCCCGATGCCGATGGTGGAGATCTGGAGCTTGCGGGTGATCTCAGCGGCGATCTCGCCCGGCACCATCTCCATCACGACGGCGAACGCGCCCGCCTCCTGCACCGCCTCGGCGTCGCGCAGGACGCGCTCGGCCGCGTCGCCACGGCCCTGCACCCGGTAGCCACCGAGCGTGTGCTCGGACTGGGGCGTGAAGCCGATGTGGGCGATGACGGGGATGCCGCCCTTGACCATCCGGTCGATCTGGGGAGCCATCTCGACGCCGCCCTCGAGCTTCACGGCGTGGGCGCCGCCCTCCTTCATGAACCGGACGGCCGTCAGGTAGCCCTGCTCCGGGGAGGCCTGGTACGACCCGAACGGCAGGTCGCCGACGACCATCGCCCGTTCGACCGCCCCGCTGACGGCACGCGTCAGCGGGATCAGCTCGTCGACCGTGATCGGCAGCGACGTGGTGTTGCCGAGGACGTTGTTGGAGGCGCTGTCCCCGACGAGCAGCATCTCGATGCCGGCCTCGTCGAAGACCTGGGCCGTGAGCATGTCGTAGGACGTGAGCATCGAGAAGCGCTCACCGCGCTCCTTCATCTCCCGGATGTGGTGCGTCCGGACCCGCTTGATCGTCGGGCCGTACGGCGCGGTCGTCTCCTCGCTCATGGGACAACGCTAGCCCCGGACGGCGTCGGCGGCAGCCTCCACCTCGGAGATCACGATCCGCCGCATCCCGAGCAT
The DNA here is from genome assembly GCF_014180715.1 of Nocardioides stalactiti. Taxonomy (GTDB): domain Bacteria; phylum Actinomycetota; class Actinomycetes; order Propionibacteriales; family Nocardioidaceae; genus Nocardioides; species Nocardioides stalactiti. The sequence continues at coordinate 12,038 of NZ_JACEFC010000103.1, forward strand.
CGCCCGGGTCGCCGCCTCGGCGCGTGCCGGATCGGGGTCGGAGACCAGCTCGTAGAGGCGGGTGGGCACGACCTGCCAGGACAGGCCGTAGCGGTCCTTGAGCCACCCGCACACCGACTCCTCGCCGCCGTCGGACAGGGCGTCCCAGTAGTAGTCGACCTCGGACTGGTCGCGGCAGGAGATGGAGAAGGAGACCGCCTCGGTGAACCCGAAGTGGTCCGGCCCGCCGTTGATCCCGCGGAACGTCACGCCGTCCAGCGTGAACTCGCCGGCCATGACCCGGCCCGGTTCGCCGTACCCGGCCTCGTGGTAGCGGGCCAGGTGCCCGATGGAGGAGTTCGGGAAGATGCCGGTGTAGAACCGGGCCGCCTCCTCGAGCTGGTCGTCGAACCAGAGGCAGGGCGCGATGCTGGTGCTGAGGGTCATGCCGGTGCAGACCGGCCGGCGTCGCCGTACTCATCGAAGGGGCCGCTGGGCCGCCGATCCCTAGACTTGCCCCGTGGACTTCTACTCGGCCTACGACCAGGGCTTCGTCCGGGTCGCCGCCTGCACGGTGCCGGTGGCGCTCGCCGACCCCGCGACCAACGTCGCGCGCACCCTGGAGCAGGTCCGTTCGTTCCACGAGAACGGCGTCGGCGTGGCGGTCTTCCCCGAGCTGGGGCTGAGTGGCTACGCGCTCGACGATCTCTTCCTCCAGGACACCCTGCTGGACGCGGTACGGCGCGCGATCGCGGACCTGGTCGAGGCGTCGGCCGACCTCGGGCCGGTCATCGTGGTCGGGGCACCGCTCGCGGACGGCAACCGGGTCTACAACTGCGCGGTCGTCGTCCACCGTGGCCGGGTCCTCGGCGTCGCGCCGAAGTCCTACCTGCCGAACTACCGCGAGTTCTACGAGCGGCGCTGGTTCGCGCCCGGGGACGACGTGCGCGGCCGGACCATCGCGGTCGCCGGCCAGGAGGCGCCGTTCGGGCCGGACCTGATCTTCAGCGCGACCGACGTGCCGGGCCTGCACCTCCACGTCGAGGTCTGCGAGGACATGTGGGTGCCCGTGCCGCCGAGCGCCCTCGCCGCGCTCGCCGGGGCGACGGTGCTGGCCAACCTCAGCGCGAGCCCGGTGACCGTCGGCCGGTCCGAGGGGCGTCGGCTGCTCGTGCAGTCGGCGAGCAGCCGCTGCAACGCGGCCTACCTCTACACGGCGGCCGGCCAGGGGGAGTCGACGACCGACCTGTCCTGGGACGGCCAGACGATGGTCTACGAGTGCGGGGACCTGCTGGGCGAGACCGAGCGTTTCCCGGACGGTCCGCGCGCCACGATCGTCGACGTCGACCTCGACCGGCTGCGTCAGGAGCGGCTGCGCCAGGGGAGCCACGACGACAACCGCCGCGGGTTCGGCATCGAGAGCGACGACTTCCGACGGATCGAGCTCGAGCTCGCGCCGCCGCTCGGGGACATCGGGCTGCTCCGCAAGGTCGACCGCTTCCCGTTCGTCCCCGACGACCCCGACCGCCTCGCGCTGGACTGCTACGAGGCCTACAACATCCAGGTGTCCGGCCTCGAGCAGCGCCTGACCGCGATCGGCGGGCCTGACTTCCAGCCGAAGGTCGTCATCGGCGTGAGCGGCGGCCTCGACTCCACGCACGCGCTGATCGTCGCGGCCAAGGCGATGGACCGGCTGGGCCGCCCGCGCAGCGACATCCACGCGATCACGATGCCGGGGTTCGCCACGGGCGAGACGACGAAGTCCTACGCCACCCGGCTCGCGACCGCCCTCGGCTGCACGTTCGAGGAGCTCGACATCAAGCCGGCCGCCGAGCAGATGCTCAAGGACCTCGACCACCCGTACAGCGAGGGCGAGGAGACCTACGACGTCACCTTCGAGAACGTGCAGGCCGGCCTGCGGACCGACTACCTGTTCCGCCTGGCCAACCACCGGGGCGGCATCGTCCTCGGCACCGGCGACCTCTCCGAGCTCGCCCTCGGCTGGTGCACGTACGGCGTCGGCGACCAGATGTCGCACTACAACGTCAACGCAGGCGTCCCGAAGACGCTCATCCAGCACCTCATCCGGTGGGTGGTCGGTCACGCCGACTTCGCACCCGAGGCCAACGACGTGCTCGACGAGATCCTTGCCCAGGAGATCACTCCCGAGCTGATCCCGACCCGTCCGGGGGAGAAGCCGCAGGCGACCGAGGACACGGTCGGCCCCTATGCGCTCCAGGACTTCACGCTCTACCACGTGCTGCGCCTCGGCTACCGCCCGCGCAAGATCGCCTTCCTGGCCTGGCACGCGTGGCGCGACGTCCACGACCTCGCGACCGTCCGGAAGTGGCTGGTGGTGTTCGTGCGCCGCTTCTTCGCCAGCCAGTTCAAGCGCTCCGCGCTGCCCAACGGCCCCAAGGTCAGCGGGGGCGGGACCATGTCGCCGCGAGGTGACTGGCGGATGCCGTCCGACGCCAGTGCGGCAGCGTGGTTGGCCGAGATCGAGGCCGACGTCCCCTCCACCTGATCACCCCCTAGGCTGCGTCCATGGGTAAGCAGGAAGACTTCGTACTCCGCGCTCTCGAGGAGCGTGACGTCCGGTTCGTCCGGCTGTGGTTCACCGACGTGCTCGGGTTCCTCAAGTCGGTCGCGGTCGCGCCGGCCGAGCTCGAGGGAGCCTTCGCCGAGGGCATCGGCTTCGACGGCTCGGCGATCGAGGGCTTCGCTCGCGTCTACGAGTCCGACATGCTCGCCAAGCCCGACCCGGCGACCTTCCAGATCCTCCCGTGGCGCGGCGAGGGCCCGTCGACGGCGCGGATGTTCTGCGACATCGTCATGCCCGACGGCTCCGCGTCGTACGCCGACCCGCGCAACGTCCTCAAGCGGACGCTCGCGAGGGCGGGGGAGAAGGGCTTCACCTTCTACACCCACCCCGAGATCGAGTTCTACCTCTTCAAGGACGACCCGCAACCCGGCGTCGTCCCGGTGCCGATCGACCGCAGCGGCTACTTCGACCACGCCGCGCACTCCCACGGCTCGGACTTCCGTCGCGAGGCGATCACGATGCTCGAGGCGATGGGCATCTCGGTGGAGTTCAGCCACCACGAGGGCGGCCCGGGCCAGCAGGAGATCGACCTGCGCTACGCCGACGCGCTCTCCACGGCCGACAACATCATGACCTTCCGCACGGTCATCCGTGAGGTGGCGCTGAGCCAGGGCATCTGGGCGACCTTCATGCCCAAGCCGTTCACCGAGCAGCCCGGCTCCGGCATGCACACCCACGTCTCGCTCTTCGAGGGCGACCAGAACGCCTTCTACGAGGCGGGCGCCGAGTACCAGCTCTCCAAGATCGGCCGCCAGTTCATCGCCGGCATCCTCCACCACGCGGGCGAGATCAGCGTCGTCACCAACCAGTGGGTCAACTCCTACAAGCGGATGATGTTCGGGGGCGAGGCGCCGTCGTACGTCTGCTGGGGGCACAACAACCGGTCGGCGATGATCCGGGTGCCGATGTACAAGCCGCTCAAGGGCCAGTCGACCCGCATCGAGCTGCGCACGATCGACGCCGCCTGCAACCCCTACCTGGCCTTCGCCGCGGTGCTCGCCGCCGGCCTCAAGGGGATCGAGGAGGGCTACGAGCTGCCGCGGGAGGCCGAGGACGACGTGTGGGCGCTCAGCGAGCGCGAGCGTCGCAGCCTCGGCATCGCGCCGCTGCCCAAGAACCTCAACGAGGCGATCGAGATCGCCGAGCGCTCCGAGCTGCTCGCCGAGACGCTGGGGGAGCAGGTCTTCGACTACTTCCTGCGCAACAAGCGCGCCGAGTGGGACGAGTACCGCGGTCAGGTCTCGGCCTTCGAGCGCGACCGCATGCTGCCGGTGTTGTAGGCACTCGCCCGGTGATGAGGGTCCTGGTCGTCCAGCACGAGGACGGGTGCCCGCCCGCGCGGTTCGGTGACGGCGTCGTCGCGGCCGGTGCCGAGCTCGACGTCCGTCGCCCGTACGCCGGTGACACGCTGCCGGCGGGCCTGGCCGAGCACGACGCGCTCGTCGTCCTCGGCGGTCGGATGGGGGCGGACGACGACGCGGACCACGCCTGGCTGGCGCCGACC
>NZ_JACEFC010000104.1 GCF_014180715.1 Nocardioides stalactiti
GAGCCCGCCGCAACGGGCCCCGAGCGACGTGAGCGTCCTGCCGGGCCGACAGACGGCGTGTTACATCACGCGTCGCCTGCGCGGGACTCCCGCTCGGCGATCGCGTGCTCGTCGGTGCGGGCGTCGTAGGACCAGAAGTCCCGCAGCCAGAACGCGGTGACGGCCACGGCGCCCACGCACGCCGCTCCCCCGCTGCTGATCGCGCCCCGGACCGACCACAGGTCGGCGGTGATGCCGGCGCGCACCTGCCCGCCCAACGGGCCGAGGGAGTACGACAGCATCTCGATGCCGGCGAGCCGCCCGCGCATCGCCTCGGGGATGGTCTGGCTCCACACGGTGCTACGGAAGATGCCGGAGATCATGTCGGCCGCGCCGGACAGCGCGAGCATGACGACGACCAGTCCGAACGACGGCATCACACCGGCGAGCGCGACGCAGCCGCCGTACGCCGCGGCGGCGATGACGATCGCCCGGCCGTGGTGGTGGACCCGCCCGGTCCATCCGGAGAGCACGGTCGCGACGACGGCGCCGATCGTCTCCGCGGCATAGAGCAGCCCCAGCAGTTCGGGCCGTTCGAAGACCTCCGCGGCGAGCGCCGGGAACAGCACCACCGGCAGCGCCATCAGCATCGCCGCGATGTCGACCAGGTAGGTCCCCAGCAGGTCCCGGCGCCGGAACGCGTAGTCCATCCCCTCGCGGATCGAGGCGAGGCTGGGCGGCGTGGTCTCGGCGCGGTGCGGGTAGTTCCCCATCACCCGGTAGAGCACGGTCGCCACGATCAGCCCGAGCACGTCGACGACGAAGCACCACCCGATCCCGACGTAGGCGACGAGCAGGCCGCCCAGCATCGGGCCGGCCAGGACCCCGACCTGCATACCGAAGCTGAACAGCGCGTTGGCCGCGGTCAGCTCGTCGTGCGCGACGGTCCGCGGCAGCAGGGCCTCACGTGAGGGCCGCTGCATCGCCGACGTGCTGACGAGCAGTGCCGCGACGACGAAGATCAGCCAGATCGACGGGTCGTCGCGGAACGCGTTGACCGCGAGCACGGCGGTGAGGACCGCCTGCGCGACCCCGAGCCCGACGAGCAGGCGGCGCCGGTCGACGTGGTCGGCGAGCGCGCCGCCGTACAGTCCGAAGACGACCAGCGGGACCAGCTCGACCAGACCGATCGCACCGACCGCGAAGTTCGAGCCGGTGAGCGTGTAGACCTGGTACGGGATGGCGACGTAGCTGACCATCGCGCCGAAGTAGAAGACGGTGCCGGCCACGAGGAGCAGCCGGAAGTCCCGCGAGGACCGCCACGGGGAGAGGTCCATCCGGAGCGCGCGGATGCGGTCGGTCCAGCCCATGCGAGGTGCGAGGTCAGGCGGTCACGACGACGGTCGTGCCGAGCGGGGCGAAGTCCCACAGCTCGATCGCGTCACCCGTGCGCTGCCGGATGCAGCCGTGGGACAGCGGGGTGCCGAGCTGGGCCGTCGTCTGGACCGGGGTGCCGTCGTCGACCGGGATCGTGTGGAAGCCGATCGCGGCCCCCGTCGGGCCGTGGGTGAAGCGGACGAAGTACTGCATGGTGCCGGAGTCGTCGATGCCGACGGCGTAGCGCGAGCGGGAGTAGACCTCGTAGGTGCCGGGGTCGAGGTTGTCGGTCGCACTGCCCGACACCAGGTAGGTGCGGGTGACGACACCGGCCGCGTCGACCAGCCAGACCCGCTGGGCGCCCTCGCTGAAGACGACCCGCCGGCCGGTACCCGAGTCCGCAGGCAGGGACGTCGTGGTCCGCTTCACCACCGCGGCGCTCGGCGAGAGCTGCGCGACCGGACCCCGGTCGTCGCTGCTCGCCGCCTGTCGCTCCGCGGCACGGTCCTGCGCCCCGTCGTCCTGGGCGGCCGCCCGCGCCGGCAGCAAACCGGCTTCGGCGCTGGCGCCCTCCGGGCCGTTCGGCAGCAGCCCGACACCGCCGAGCACGGCGATGCCGGTCACCGTCGCCGCCGCGGTGAAGATCGCGATCCGGCCGTAGCGCGGACGCACGTCGGCCCGCCTCCTGCCTCCGGGGACGGCGCGACGCCGCCCGGGCTGCGCCCGGTGCCCCGGATCCCCCTTGTGCTTCACCGCCGACGCTTCGCCCGGGTGATCAGGTTGGCGGCGACCTCACGGTAGGCCTGGGCACCCTTGTTCGACCGGCTCGTGGCCAGGATCGACCGGCCGGCGGCAGGCGCCTCGGCGAACTTGATGGTCTTCGGGATCGGCGGCTCGATCACCTCGAGGTCGTAGGTCTCCGAGATGGTGTCGAGCACGGCGCGCGCGTGGTTGGTGCGGCCGTCGTACAAGGTCGGGAGCACACCCCAGACCTCGAGGTCGCGGTTGGTGAAGCGTCGGACGTCGTGGACGGTGTCGAGCAGCTGGCCGACGCCGCGGTGGGACAGGGTCTCGCACTGGAGCGGCACCAGCACGCCGGTGGCCGCGGTCAGCGCCGCGACGGTGAGCACGCCGAGCGAGGGCGGGCAGTCGAGCAGGACCCAGTCGTAGTCGGCGTCGAGCTCCTCGACGACGGTGCGGATGACGTGCTCGCGGCCGGTTCGGGTGAGCAGGTCGGCCTCGGCGCGGGCGAGCTCGATCGTCGCCGGCAGCAGGTCGACGCCGTCCTCGGTCCGGAGGATCACCTCGGCGGCGTCCACACCCTTGGTGAGCACGTGGTGGATGGAGATCTCCAGGTCCTCGGGGTCGATGCCGAGGGAGAACGTGAGGCACGCCTGGGGGTCGAGGTCGACGAGCAGGACCTTCTGACCGAGCTCGGCGAGCGCCGCACCGATCGATGCGACACTCGTCGTCTTCGCGACGCCACCCTTCTGGTTGGCGACGGCGAGGACGGTGGGGCGGGGGTCCCTGGTGCTCATCGAGGGACATCATGCCGGACAGCCCCACCCCATGGGTGACCGACCTGTTTCACTTCGTGCATGTCGACCTCCCTCGTCACCGGCGCGACCGCCGGCATCGGCCACGAGTTCGCCCGCCAGCTCGCCGCGCGCGGCGACGACCTGATCCTCGTCGCGCGCGACCGCGCCCGGCTGGAGGAGGTCGCTGCCGAGCTGCGGTCGTCGTACGGGATCGGGACGGAGGTGCTCGTCGCCGACCTCACCGACCTGGTGCAGCTCGCGACCGTCGAGGCACGGCTCGCCGACCGAGACCGGCCCGTCGACGTGCTCGTCAACAACGCGGGCTTCGGCCTCAAGGGGGCGTTCCTCGACAACGACATCGAGACCGAGCAGCGCCAGCAGGACGTGCTCGTCCGAGCCGTGCTGCGGCTCACGCACGCCGCGCTCGGCGGCATGGTCGAGCGCGGGCACGGCGGTGTCATCAACGTCTCGAGCGTGGCGGCGTTCCTCCCGCGCGGCACCTACAGCGCCGCGAAGGCGTGGGTCAACAGCTTCAGCGCGTGGGCCCACCAGGAGTACGCCGACCGCGGCGTCACCGTGATGGCGCTGTGCCCCGGCTTCGTGAAGACCGAGTTCCACGAGCGGCTCGGCGTCGACCGCGACGCCAGCGCCCCCAAGGCGTTGTGGCTCGAGCCCGACCGCCTCGTCCGCGACGCCCTCGCCGACTTCGACAAGGGCCACTCCCTGTCGATCCCCAGCAAGCGCTACAAGACGATCGTCACCGCCACCCGGGTCGTGCCGCGCCCGGTGCTCCAGCGGTTCCAGGGCCTGGGCCGCAAGTAGCCCGCCGAGTCGCCCACCTTGCAGGGCCGAGTCGCCCACCTTGCACGGCCGAGTCGCCTATCCCTCGCCGGCGATGAAGGCCCGGACGGCGTCGGCGACGAGCTGGACGGCGATCGCCGAGAGCAGCAGGCCGGCGATCCGAGTGACGAGGAGGACGCCGCCCTCGCGGATGACCTTGAGGATCGGCAGCGAGTAGCGCATCGCGGCCCACAGCGTCAGGTGGACGCCGACGATGCCGAGCGCGACCGCGGAGAGGTCGTCCGGCCCGTCGATCTCCTCGACGAAGAGCATGGTCGCGACGATCGCTCCCGGGCCGGCGAGCAGGGGCGTGCCGAGCGGGACCAGTGCCACGTTGGCGTCCTGCTGGGCCTTGGGCTCGCTCTCGTTGCCCGTGAGGAGCTCGAGGGCGACGAGCAGCAGCAACAACCCGCCGGCGCACTGGAGCGCGGGTAGCGAGATGTGGAGGTAGTTGAGGATCTGCTGCCCGAAGAACGCGAACGCCGTGATGACGAGGAACGAGACCGCCACCGCCTGCCAGGCGTAGCGCTTCGACGTCGCGGCGCTCCGGCCGCTGGTCAGGGTGAGGAAGATCGGCACGGTGCCGACCGGGTCCATGATCACGAAGAGGGTCACGAAGACCTCGACGAGCAGTACGCCGTCCATCATCAGGCCGCTCCCACCAGGGTCGTCGGGGATCCGAGCTCGGCCGCCCGGTCGAGGATGCGTTGGAGCTGGTCGGGGGCGGTCGTCTCGACACCGAGGTCGTGGTCGACCTTGCCGGTGCCGTGGTGGTCGCTGGAACCGGTGACGACCAGGCCGAGCCGGTCGGCGATGGCACGCAGCTGAGCACGCTGGCCGGCGTCGTGATCGAGGTGGTCGACCTCGATCCCGATCAACCCGGCGTCCGCCAGCGTGGCGAACGACGCCTCGGTGAGCGCCCGGTCGTTGCCGCGGCCCCACGGGTGGGCCACGACAGGCACCCCGCCGGCCCCGGTGACCAGCCCGATCATGGTCACGAGGTCGGAGGCGTAGCGGTCGACGTACGCCGGACGACCGTGGGAGAGGTACTCGGCGAACGCCTGGTCCCGGTCGGCGACGACCCCGAGCCGGACCAGCAGGTCGGCGACGTGGGGCCGCCCGGTCGCGCCGGCGTTGACGGTCACCTCGGCGAGCGCCTCCTCGGTCGCGCCGTCGATGCCGAGCCCACGCAGCCGCGCGAGCATCGTCGGCACCCGGGCGTCGCGACCGCCGATGATCCGTGCGAGCTCCGCACCGAGGGCCGGGTCGTCGGGGTCGGGCAGGTAGGCGAGGAGGTGGACGCCCGCCCAGCCGTAGCGGGTGCTGATCTCGATGCCGCGGACCAGCATGATCCCCGTCTCGTCGGCCGCTGCCGCGGCCTCGGCCCACCCGCCGGTCACGTCGTGGTCCGTGATCGCGACGACGTCGAGGCCGGCAGCCGCCGCCGACCGCACCAGGTCGGCCGGCGACTCGGTGCCGTCGCTGACCCGTGAGTGGGTGTGGAGGTCGATCCGCACCCGAGCAACATAGTGCCCTCGCGTCGCTCTCCCGGCGCCCAGATCTAGAACACGTTCTTGTTTCGGGGGGTCGGGGGTGGTTCCATCGGCCCATGACGTACGACGCGACGCGGCCCCTGCGGGTCATCCAGTGGACCACCGGCAACGTGGGCCAGCGCTCGCTGCACGCGATCCTCTCCCGCCCCGACCTCGAGCTCGTCGGGGTCTACGCCCACGGCCAGGACAAGATCGGGGTCGACGCCGCGACCCTCGCGGGCTACCCCGAGCCGTCGGGCGTGCTCGCGACCGACGACGTCGATGCGCTCATCGCGCTCCGCCCGGACGCCTGCGTCTACAACCCGCTGTGGTCCTCCACGGACACCTTGGTCCGGCTCCTCGAGTCCGGCATCAACGTGTGCACGACCGCCGGTTGGATCAACGGAACCAAGCTCGACCCCGCCGAGCGCGCCCGCGTCGAGGACGCCTGCAAGAGGGGCGAGTCGTCCATCTTCGGCAGCGGGGCCCACCCCGGCATGACCAACATCGTCGCGCTCACCCTCACCGCGAGCTGCGCGAGCATCGACCACGTCCGGATCACCGAGTCGGTCGACTGCTCGACGTACGCCTCCGCCGAGACGCAGAGTGCGATGGGCTTCGGCGAGGACCCCGCCACGCCCGGCCTCGCGGAGTCGGTACGACGGGAGAGCGAGGTGTTCGCGGAGTCGGTCGCGATGATGGCCGACGCGATGGGCGTGACCCTGGACCGGATCGACTTCGACGTCACCTTCACGGCAGCGACCGGCGACAGCGACCTCGGCTTCATGACGATCCCGGCGGGCACGGTCGGCAGTGTCTACGGCTACCACCGCGGCTGGGTCGGCGACCACAACCTGATCAGCGTGGGCTTCAACTGGACCATGGGCTCGCACGTCGTACCGCCGAAACCGCTGAAGCACGGGCACGACATCCAGGTCTTCGGCGAGCCCAACATGCGCACCGTCATCCACTGCCTCCCGCACGACGGCTGGGACGAGGAGGGCTTCATGGGGCTCGGGATGATCTACACCGCGATGCCTGTGACCAACGCGGTCCCGAGCGTCGTCGCCGCGCCTCCGGGGATCGTGACGCTGGCGGACCTGCCGGTCATCACCGCGCCGGCGAAGCTGGCACTTCGATAGCGCACGCCTGGCGACTCGGGCCCGCACGCCTGGCGACTCGGGCCCGCAAGAGGGGCGACTCGGGCCCGCAAGAGGGGCGACTCGTCACCAGGAGGGTGCCGGACCGCCGAACGGGAGGGCGACCAGCTGGGGGCCGGTCTCGGAGACGTCGCGGAGGATCCAGTCGTCACGGAGCAGCAGGATCGCCGAGGCGGGGCGCAGGACCAACCACAGCCAGCGGCCCTCGGCCTCGCCGACGACGACCGAGCGGTCCCACTCGCCGTCCGTGCCGCTGACCGACACCGGCCAGAGCCCGACGGGGAAGCTGCCCAGCCGCACCTTGACCGTGGCGGGGCCGTCACCGACCTCCTCGCCGGGATCGGCACGGCCGGTCGGCCCGAGGCCGGCGATCCGGGCGCCGAGACCGGTGCCGGGCTCCTCGCTGACCACGAACACGTCGACCGGGCCGTCCAGCGCGCTGGTGCCCGAGACGCAGGTCATCGTGGCGCGGGCGCCCACGTCGTCGGCGACCACCGCGAAGTCGGTGACCGTCCAGCCGGGGCCGAGCGGCCACGGCAGGTAGGTCGGGAACGAGCCCGCGTGCCCCAGGTGCGCCACCAGGTCGTCGTACGACGCCGTGGTGGGCTGCCACAGCGCGGCGACCTCGCCGTGGTCGGGGCAGGTCCACCCGCCGTCGGAGTCCGGCACCCGAGCGACCGGGGCCGCGCAGCGGGGACAACCGACACGCAAGGACATGCGACACACCGTCCTGCGAGCGTGGCGTCGAGTCAAGCCGACCCGGCGGCAGCGCCGCGAGCCGCTCTCGGAACCGCGGGGCCGCCGCTACCGTCGTACCACCATGAAGATCCTGCTCAGCGCCGCTGCCGCGGCCCTCACGGTCACCGTCCTCACCGGCTGCAGCGGCGACGGCGACGACGGCAGGACGGCCGAGGACCCGGCGACCACCCCGGCCGCGAGCGAGCCCACCGACCCGCCGACCGTCGGGACCTATCCCGACCTCGAGGCGGGCGACTACACCTTCACGCTCGAGCAGCAGTGCTTCTGCCCGCTCACCGGCCCGACCCGGATCACCGTCGAGGACGGCGTCGTCACCGAGGCGGTCCTCGCCGAGGGCGGCCACGGGCTGCCGAAGGGCAGCGACGCGCCGCAGTACCTCAGGGTCACCATCAACGACGTGATCGCGCGGGCCAACGACACCGACGCGGCCAGCGTCGACGTGACCTGGCCCGACGGCCAGGACTGGCCCGACAGTGTCGCCGTCGACCAGATCGAGATGGCGACCGACGACGAGATCACCTACGTCATCAGCGACGTCCAGATCGCCGGCTGACGCACTCCTCCGGCCGGCCCTCGCCCTACTCCTCGGCGAGCACCACGACCCGGTCCCCCGCGCCGAGGACGACCGACTCGCTCTTCGGCGGGTTGACGATCACGCCGAAGCCGGCGCCCTCGTCAGCGAGCGCGTCGGACGCATAGCCCAGCGCCGTCTCGCCCCGGCGGCTCGCCGAGGCGACCACCGTCGCCCAGGTGACCTCGCGCCCCTCCTCGACGTAGGAGCACGAGGGCCGCAGGTAGACCTCGCTGCCCTCGGCCCGCAGCAGCTCGCGGAGGACCGGCTCGACCCGCGCGTCCTCGGCGAGCTGGGTGAGCACCAGGCTGACGATCTCGCCGCTGACGACGACGTCGTCGATGTCGGCGACCTGGGCGAGCTCCCGGTTCCGGTCGTTGATCATCTCGCTGACCACCGGAGCCTCGTTGCCGGCCCGGCCCAGGATGTCGCGGACGTGCAGCAGGGTGATGAGCGTCTTGGCGTCCGCCGCCTCGGGGTCGAGGTCGTCGGCGTAGCAGAGCACGATCACGCGGTCCGGCGGCGTGGCGAGGTGCTCCTCGAGGACACCCCGCCGCGTCGTGTCGGCGCGGGCGATCGTGACCGCCAGCTTGTCCGTCGGGGGGACCACCGGGTCGCCGTACGTCGCCACGAGCGTGAGCGTCGCCCCCGGAGCGGCGAACGCGTCGAGCTCCCGTACGACGATGGGCGCGCGCTCGTTCCAGCCGATGACCACGGTGTGGTCGGGCTGGGGCGGCACCGGTGACTGGTCGGCGAACGCGGCGACGTCGACGACGGCGGTCGAGCGCACAGCACCTGCGAGCACCGAGTCGTCCTCGGCCACCACGACCAGTGACCGCTCCCCCACGACCGTCGCGGCCGGCGGGTTGAGGACGACCCCCTCGGGGCCGTCCACGCCGATGACGGTCAACGCCTCGTAGTGCAGCAGCGCATCGGCGTAGGTCGCCTCGCGCAGCGGGTGCTGGGTGTGGAAGTAGATCTCGTCACCGTCGAAGTCGAACAGCTCGCGATAGACCGCCGCCGCACCGGACTGGCGCGCGGTCTGGACGACCAGTCGCGCCACGGTCTCGCGCACGTCGAGGAGGGCGAGCTGGCCGGGCCGGTCGCGACCGATGAGCCGGGCGACCTCCAGGTTGGCCGGGTCGCGGAGCTGCGCAACCACGCGCGGACCGGTGCCGTCCTTGTCGGCGGCCCGCAGGGCCAGCAGCGTCTTGATCACCTCGCTGTCGGCGTCGACCCCGGCCGCCTCGCTCCCGACCGGCCCGTCGGGCGAGAGGACGACGACCGCGCGGGCCGCGGCCGGCCGGACGACGGCGAGGTCGTCGATGTCCGAGGGCGATCCCGAGCGGCACACGATCCGGGTGCCGCGGAGGTCGCGCACCTTCGCCCGGAGCTCGTCCTCCATCTCGACCTTGTCGCGGTCGGCCATCACCACGACGACGGGTCGGCGGCGGCTCTCGTTGGCGATCGCGAGCTCCCCCACCACGGTGAAGATGGCGCTCGACCAGCCGAGGACGATGGTGTGGTCGGTCTCCAGCACCAGGGACCGGCCGCGCCGGAGATCGGCGATCTTGTTGTCGATGCCCGCCGAGATCACACCGATCAGCGCGCTCACCACGAACAGGCCCGCGATGGTGAGCACCAGCATCGTGACGAGGAACTGCCAGGTCCCCGTGTCGCCGGCGACGGTGCCGGGGTCCAGCGCGTGCATGAGCGACTGGAAGGCCTCGGCCCAGAAGCCGAGGTCCTCCTCGCGCAGGCCGAAGACCAGGTCGACCACGGCGAACAGCAGCACCAGCAGGACGGTGATCAGGAAGAGCCAGCCGATGAGCGCCGAGGTGCCGCGCGCCATGCTGTTGTCGAACGCGTAGCGCAGCCGGGCGCCGAAGCCGGCGGTCCCGGGCTTGACGGTCCGCGTGTCCGAGCGCTGTCCGATCGCGACAGCCGTCCGGCGTCGGATCGTGTGTCCTGTGCGTGCCATGGGGCCCTCCTGTCCGGAGGAACACTGACGCACCCGACGTCCGCCCGAAGCAGAACGCCGTAGGTTTTTCCGATCAGCGCGGGAGGTACGCCCAGAGGTCGAGGTCGAGCAGCACGCCGTCGGCGTACTTGCCGGCGCCCTCCTCGTCGCTCCGGCGAAGGGTCATCGACACGTCGCGCCCCTTCGTCGCCACCAGCCGCAGTCGGAGTGCGCCGATCGAGTCGCTGATCTCGGCCTTGTCGAGGACCTCGGACCAGGCATAGACGGTGTCGCCCGCGAACGCCGGCGCCACGTGGGAGCCGCCGTTGATCGCAGCGATCAGCTGGGCGTTGGCCAGGCCGTTGAACGAGAGTGCGCGCGCCATCGAGATCACGTGGCCGCCGTAGATGAGGCGGTTGCCGTCAGGGCGCGCCTCGGTGTTGAAGTGGACCTTCGCCGTGTTCTGCCACAGGCGCGTCGCCATCATGTGCTCGGCGTCGGTGAAGGTGACACCGTCGACGTGGTCGATCTTCTCGCCGACGGTGTAGTCGTCGAAGCGGTGGGGCTCGCCCGCCGCGGCGAAGTCGTACGACGAGAGGTCGAGCCCGGCGGGGACGACGAGGTCCTGCGGCTCGAGCGCCTTCTTGAGCTCCGGCAGCACCGTCTCCGGCGCGGCGAGCTCGGTGTCGCGCTTGTGCACCATCACCCAGCGGCACCAGTCGAGGGCGACCTCGCCCCGCTGGTTGGTGGCGGTGGACCGGACGTAGACGACGCCGGACTTCCCGTTGGAGTTCTGCTTGAGGCCGATGACCTCCGAGCGCGTGGAGAGGGTGTCCCCCGGCACCACGGGCTGGTGGAAGCGGAGCTCGGCGTAGCCGAGGTTGGCGACCGCGTTGAGCGAGATGTCCGGGACGGTCTTGCCGAACGCGATGTGGAACGCGATCAGCTCCTCGACCGGGTGGGCGTCCAGGCCGACCCCGGCAGCGAACGCCGCGGACGACGGCAGGGCGAACCGGGTCGGGTACAGCGCGCCGTACAGCGCACGGTCACCCTCGGTGACCGTGCGCGGCGTGGCGTGCTGGATCACCTGCCCGACGGTGAAGTCCTCGAAGAAGTTGCCCGCGTTCGTCTTGCTCACGGACGGACATTCTGCCGGGTGACTGCGACGCGGTGTCTACGCGCCCCCGCCGCCGGCCTTGCGGCGGTGCATCTTCGGGGCGCCGCCGACGACCTCGGAGCCGTGGGCCTTCTCGGGAGTCGGTCCGTCCTCGTGGACGCCCTTCTCCTTCTTGTTCTTCCGGTCGAGGGCTTCCCGCATCTTCGCCTTGAGGTCCTCGTTCGGTCCGCCGTCAGCCATCAGGAGTCTCCTTCTTGTCTCCCCGGCGGCTCCTGCCGAAGGGGTTCGGTCCGTGTCCGACCTCGAGCGTGCCACGCAGGGCGTCGAGCAGCGCGTCGTCGCAGCCGCCGAGGACGAATCCGGCGAGCTCCTCCAGCGCCGCGTCCGACGCCGGCCTGTCCTCGCCGGTGATGACTTCATAACGGGTGTCGAGGACCCGGTCGGGCCGGGTGGACCGCAGGTGCTCCTGGATCTCGACGACCCGCTCGATCGCCCGGACCGACTCGTCCGTGTCCCGGCGCTGCCAGAAGCCCGAGCCGAGGACGGTCTCGACGTCCCGGGTGTTGAGGACGTACTTGGCTCCCGGGCAGACCTCCTCGAACCAGTCGAAGAACGGCGCGGTCTCGGCAGCCGTGAGGTGGTGCCACTCGACCTCCTTGAAGCCGAGGCGGTCGTAGTCGCCCGCGTCCTCGCTGCCGAGCATCCCGCCGACGACGAGGCGCTGGGCGCTGCGCACGAACCGCCCGCGGTTGAGCGCGTTGATGCCGTAGAACGCGTTGGTCGGGTTCTTGGCCCCGGGGCCCTTGCGCTTCTGCCGGATCTCGTCGGCGGCCTGCCAGGCGCGGAAGAGGTGCTGGACGTAGAGGCCGTTCTCGCCGCGGACCAGGGTGCGGGGCATCGCGTTGAGCATCCCCTGCACGAGGGTCGAACCGGACCGCCCGTAGGTCACGACGAAGACGTAGTCCACGGCGCGATCCTCGCACAGCGCCGTCACGGGTCCGGCGTCAGTGGGTCCAGTGTCAGAGGGTCCCGTGGAGGCGCGACGGGAGCCGGGTGAGCGGCTGCTTCCGGAGCGCCGCGATCTGGCCCTGCTTCGGCGTCCGGTGCCGGCCGTTGTGGAAGATCACCATCTCCTCGAGGTCGGCCGCAGCAGGGTCGAACTCGGGCACGGCCGCAGGATCGACCTCGGCGACGACCTCGTCGAAGATCGCCAGCACCTGGTCGGCCTCCTTGCCCCAGCTCGCCTCCTCGGCGCGACCGTCGGCCTTGCTCACCTCGTTGCGCAGCCGGGCGACCTCGGCCAGGCGGTCACGGTCGGCGAACTTGAGGTGGAGCATGAACAGCTCCGGGTCGATGGCGTACGGCGCCTTGAGGGCGTGGGAGGAGATCGCCCAGCCGGCGTTGATCCGCTTCACCGACGGCTTGCACATGAGCGGGGTGAACTTCGCGAAGCTGCGCTGGTCCAGCAGTGGCCGGCCCAGGTCGAGCGGTGCCGGCTCGGCGCTCGGCACGTGGAGGACGTTGAGGCCGACGACGCCGAGCGTCTCAGGGCGGCCGCGCGCCTCGAGCAGGTCGGGGAACGTAGGGAACAGCGACGGGTCGGTGACGATGAACTCGTCCACGTCGACGAACACCACGTAGTCGTAGGCGGCGAGCAGCCCGCTGGCGATGCCGTTCATGAGCCGCATCCGGACCGGCTCGAACTCGAGGCCGCCCTTGAGCGGCGGCACCCGGTGCACCGTGCAGCCCAGGTCGTCGGTCGAGCCGTCCACCGAGTTGTCGTCGAGCACCACCAGGTTGTCGATGCCGACGTGCCGCGCGTAGTGGGAGACCCACACGGGCAGCAGGTCACCCTCGTCGCGAGCCATGGTGATGACCGCGACCTCCGGCCGCCCTGACCTGGATCCCATCCCCGCCCCTCTCGCGCTCGGCTGCGGTCGAGAGTCTGGCACGCTAACGGGCGTGACCTCCCACCCGGACTCCCCCGGACGCCGCGCCCTCTGGCTGCACGTCGGGTGCAGCAAGACCGGCACGTCGTCGTTGCAGGCCGGCCTGTGGACCTCGGTCGAGGCCCTGGCCGCCGAGGGCGTCGGGCTGCCCTTCGTGGGCCGGCCCGCCCACATCGCCGGACTGCTCCGTCCGCTCGGCTGGCGACCCGTCGAGGGCTTCTCGGGCGACCACCGGCCGAAGGCGCTCGCCAAGGTCCCCGACCGGCTCCGCGAGACCGAGGGGCGCGTCCTCCTCGCGAGCAACGAGGACCTGGCCGAGGTCCGGCCCGAGGACGTCGACGCGATCGCCGATCTCGTCGACCAGGCCGACCTCGACCTGCACCTGGTGCTGACCGTGCGCGACTGGGCCCAGCAGGTCCCCTCGGACTACCAGCAGTTCCTCAAGCACCGCCTGGCCGACGCCTACGCCGACTTCCTCGTCGACGTCCGCGAGCGCAACGGGACGTGGGCCGACCAGTACTGGCGGCGCCAGGACCCGGTCGACATCCTCGACCGGTGGGGCCGCGCCGTCGCGGCCGACCGGACGCACGTCCTCGTCGTGCCGTCGTACTCCCAGGACCCGGAGGGCGTCTTCGACCTCATGGCCGGGGTGGTCGGCTTCCCCAGCGAGGCCGTCGTCCGCCCGCGGGGATCGGTCAACGCGTCGTTCGGCGTCGTGGAGTCGGAGGTCTTCCGGCGGGTCAACCTGGCCCTCGGCGACCGACTCCCCGACTACAAGCGCGACTACAGCGAGGCCGTCCGGTGGCCGTTCGCGCACGGCGTCCTGGCGCGCAGCGCGAGCCCCAAGCTGACCCTGCCGCCCGAGCACCTCGGCTGGGTCCAGAAGTACGCCGAGACGGCCGTCGCGACCATCCGCGACCGGGGCTACCGTGTCCACGGCGACCTCGACGCGCTCGTGCCGACCGACGAGAGCGCCCGCCCGCTGCCGACGTTCGACGAGGCGGCCGTCGCTGAGGCATCCATCACAGCGCTGGCCAATTACGTCGCTCGACGGCGAACCTGAGGCTACTGACGAGTAGTATCGCCCAGATTGTCCACCCTGATCCTGAGCAGATCCTCCGGCCCGGCCGGAGCGGAAAGAGGAACCGATGCCCCGCCTGTGTGAGACCGACGGCCTGTCCGAGGACCAGACCGAGATCCTCAAGGCCGTCCGGGTCTTCGTCGACGAGCAGATCATCCCGGTCGCCCAGGAGCTCGAGCACGCCGACGAGTACCCGACCGAGATCGTCGAGGGCCTCAAGGAGCTCGGCGTCTTCGGCCTGATGATCCCCGAGGAGTACGGCGGCCTCGGCGAGTCCCTCCTGACCTACGCCCTGTGCGTCGAGGAGATCGCCCGCGGCTGGATGAGCGTCTCCGGCGTCATCAACACCCACTTCATCGTGGCCTACATGGTGATGCAGCACGGCACCGAGGAGCAGAAGCAGAAGTACCTGCCCCAGATGGCCACCGGGGAGATGCGCGGCGCGTTCTCGATGTCCGAGCCGGGCCTCGGCTCCGACGTCGCGGCCGTCTCCACCAAGGCGGTCAAGCAGGAGGACGGCTCCTACGCCATCACCGGCTCCAAGATGTGGCTGACCAACGGCGCCCAGTCGCGCCTGGTCGCGACCCTCTGCAAGACCGACGAGGGCGCCGACTCGGTCTACCGGAACATGACGACCTTCCTCATCGAGAAGGAGGCCGGCTTCGGCGAGACCGCTCCCGGCCTCACCATCCCCGGCAAGATCGACAAGATGGGCTACAAGGGCGTCGAGACGACCGAGATGGTCCTCGAGAACCACGTCGTCCGCGCCGACCAGGTCCTCGGTGGCGAGACCGGCAAGGGCTTCTACCAGATGATGGACGGCGTCGAGGTCGGCCGCGTCAACGTCGCCGCCCGCGCCTGCGGCCTGGCCTGGCGGGGCTTCGAGCTCGGCGTGGCCTACGCCCAGCAGCGCCAGACCTTCGGCAAGCCGATCGCCGCGCACCAGGCCGTCCTCTTCCGCCTCGCGGAGATGGCCACCAAGGTCGAGGTCGCGCACACGATGATGGTCAAGGCCGCCCGCATGAAGGACACCGGCCAGCGCATGGACGTCGAGGCCGGCATGGCCAAGATGGTCGCCTCCGAGTACGCCCACGAGGTCGTCGAGGACTCCTTCCGGATCCACGGCGGCTACGGCTACTCCAAGGAGTACGAGATCGAGCGGCTCTACCGCGAGGTCGCGTTCATGCTCATCGGCGAGGGCACCTCCGACATCCAGAAGATGATCATCGGCCGCGCGATGCTCGAGGACTACAAGATCAAGAGCTGA
Organism: Nocardioides stalactiti; assembly: GCF_014180715.1. Lineage (GTDB taxonomy): Bacteria > Actinomycetota > Actinomycetes > Propionibacteriales > Nocardioidaceae > Nocardioides > Nocardioides stalactiti. The sequence goes on from NZ_JACEFC010000104.1 coordinate 15,131, forward strand.
GGCCGCGCCAGCTGTAACTCAGTGTGAGAACCGCTACCGCGGTGCTATGACCGGTCGTAGCACCGCGGTAGCGGACGTTTTACCCCGGATCAGAACTGAACACTGAGTTACACCTCCCCAGCGACTCTCGCCGGAGCCGATAACCTCGGACCCGTGAGCACCCCGTCCCGTGTGTACGCCGCCCGGCTGGTGGGACTGCCGATCTTCGACCCGCAGGGCGACCAGGTCGGCAAGGTGCGCGACCTCGTCGTCACGATGCGGGCCGAGGGCGCGCAGCCGCGGGTGCTCGGGATGGTGGCGGAGGTGTTCGGTCGGCGCCGGGTGTTCCTGCCGATGACCCGGGTGACCACGATCGACAGCGGTCAGGTCTACACGACCGGGTTGCTCAACATGCGCCGCTTCGAGCAGCGCTCCACCGAGACCCTCGTCATGGGCGAGATGCTCGACCGCTCGGTGACCATCACGAGCAGCGGCGTCACCGGCCACGTCTACGACGTCGCCATGGAGCGCTCCCGGACCCGCGACTGGGTCCTGAGCCGGGTGGCGATCCAGGAGCCGTCCAAGGGCCTGCGCCGGCGCGGCCAGACCCACGTCGTCGAGTGGGACGACGTCACCGGCCTCACCCGCGTCGACGCCGGCCAGGGCGCCACCCACCTGGTCGCCGCGATCAACGAGATGCGCCCGGCCGACGCCGCCAGCATGCTCCACGACCTCCCGGTCGAGCGTCGTACGGCGGTCGCGATGGCCCTCGACGACGAGCGGCTCGCCGACGTCCTCGAGGAGCTGCCGGAGGAGGACCAGGTCGGGATCCTCGAGCGGCTCGACTCCGAGCGCGCCGCCGACGTGCTCGAGGAGATGTCGGC
>NZ_JACEFC010000105.1 GCF_014180715.1 Nocardioides stalactiti
CATCAGCCGCGGCGGCAAGGCCGCCGGGTCGGTCTCCAAGAACACCAGCTATGTCGTCATCGGCGACAACGCCGGTTCCAAGGCCGACAAGGCCGAGCAGCTCGGTGTCCCCATCCTCGACGAGGACGGCTTCAAGGCACTGCTCGTCGGCGGCCCCGACGCGCTGACGTGAGTCAGCCGCGTCGTCCGTCGTCGGTCCTGGCTTGGATCCGCGTTGTGCGGTGCTCAGCCGGCAGGATCTGCCTGCCCAGCACCGCACAAGCCGTGTCGTCGCCGACGGCGACTCCGGTGCCGGGGCGGCTGGCGCCGGTTGAGCTTCACGACCCGTCGGTCAACGGGTGCTTGCGGAGGCGGGTCTGGATGAGGCGGCGCTCGGCGTCGTTGGTGGTGAGCTCGAGGGCCTGCCGGTCGGCGTCGGCAGCCTCGGCGTCGCGGCCGGCGAGGCGGAGCAGCTCGGCGCGGGTCGCGTGCCACAGGTGGTAGCCGGCGAGCTGCGGCGCGAGGGTCTCGACGTCGGCGAGGGCCGTCGCCGCCTGGCGCTCGCCGAGCTGGGCCAGGGCGATCGCACCGTTGAGGCGGACGACGGGTGAGGGGTCCTCGCGGATGAGGAAGCCGTAGAGGGCGACGATCTGGAGCCAGTCGGTCTCCGCCCACGACGGCGCCTCCGCGTGACACATCGCGATCGCAGCCTGGAGCTGGTACGGCCCGGGCGCGTGGAGCGAGGCGGCGCGCTCGAGGTGCTCGGTCGCGCGCTTGAAGGCGGCGGCGTCCCACCGCGAGCGGTCCTGGTCGCGGAGCAGCACCAGGTCGCCGTTCGGCGTGAACCGCGAGGCGGCCCGTCCGTGCTGGATCGTCAGCAGCGCCGCGAGCCCCCACGCCTCGGCGCGGTCGGGGAGGCTTCGCGCGACCACCTCCGCCAGCCAGACGGCGTCGGCACCGAGGTCGCGGTCGTGGGTGCTGCCGGTCGACGCGACGAACGCCTCGTTGTAGGCGAGGTAGACGACGGCGAGGACGTCGGGCAGCCGCTCGTCGAGGTCGTCGGGCACCTTGAGGTCGATGCCCGTCGCCACGATCTTGCGCTTGGCGCGCACGATCCGCTGGGCGAGGGTCTGCTCGTTGACGAGGAACGCCCGTGCGATCTGGGGCGTCGTCAGACCGATGACCGCGCGCAGGGTCAGGGCGAGCCGGACCTCGGGCGCGAGCGCCGGGTGGCAGCACGCGAAGAGCAGGGGGAGCCGGTCGTCGGGGTCCTCGCCGACGGCGGTCGGTGCCTCCTCGTCGTACGTCGCCGCGAGCCGGTCGGTCACGCGCGCCTGCCGGCCCCGGGAGCGGAGCAGGTCCAGGGCGTTGCGCTGTGCGGCCGTCGTCAGCCAGGCGGCCGGGTTGCGGGGCGTCCCGTCGCGTCGCCACGACGTCACCGCCTCCGCGACGGCGCCCTGCACCGCCTCCTCGGCGACGTCGAAGTCGCCGAAGCGGCGGTACAGGGCGGTGACCAGGCGACCCGACTCCTCGCGGATCGTGGTCGCCAGCAGCGCGTCGCTGGGGCTCACTCGAACTGGCTGTAGTCCTCGACCATCGGCCGGATCTCGACCGCGACCCCGGGGAACTCCAGGTGCGGCCAGGTCTTGGCGAGCGCGATCGCGGCATCCATGTCCTCGACCTCGATCACGCTGAACCCGCCGATGACCTCCTTGGCCTCGTTGAACGGGCCGTCGACGACCACGCCGCCGTGCTTGACGGTGGTCGCGGTCTCGACCGGCTGGAGCTCCGCGCCGCTGTCGGTGATGACCGACGCGTTCTCCTGGAACCAGCCGTAGATCTTGCCGTAGACCGCCTGCGCGTCGTCCTCGCTCACCCCGGCGAGCTGGGCGGGGTCACTGGTGAACATGAACACGTACTTCATGGGGCTGTCCTTTCGTCGTGGGTGGATCCTTCACCTCTTCGTCGCCGGTCAGGAAGCGAAATCGACAGCCCGAGAATGATTTCTCCGACGAGTTCTTGCGCGGGTTTGCAGACTGGTGGGGTGAAGGGTCTGGTGGTGGCGCTCCTCTGCAGCCTCTGCGTGCTCGCGGGCTGCACCGATCCGGACGCCCGGCCGGGCGAGGCGTCGCCCAACCCGGCGCCCGAGCCGACCGCCTCGGAGCCGTCCGCGACGGACGGGCCGAAGCGGTCCGACGAGCCGTCGCAGCAGTCGGAGCCGTCGGAGACTCCTGAGGAGTCACACCCCGTCTCGCTGCCCGCCCTCATGGACAAGGAGTACGACGGCGCGCGGCTGCGCCTCGGTGCCGAGGTCTACGCGAGCGCGACGCAGCGCCAGTACGCGGTCACCTATCGCAGTGGTGGGCTGACGGTCTCCGGGCGGATCGCGGTGCCGGAGGGCGAGGGACCGTTCCCCGCGATCGTCCTGGCGCACGGCTACATCGACCCGGCGTACTACGTGAACGGGCAGGGGATGACCCGCGAGCGCGAGTGGTTCGCGGACCACGGCTACGTGGTGCTCCACGTCGACTACCGCAACCACGCCGAGTCCGACGACACCCGGATCGGGGAGGCGGACCTGCGGATGGGCTACACCGAGGACGTCGTCAACGCCGTCCTCGCCCTGCGGTCCTGGGACGGTCCGGTCGACGAGGAGCGGGTCGCCGTCGGCGGCCGCTCGATGGGTGGCGGCGTCGTCTACAACGTCCTCGTCGCCCAGCCCGGCCTGGTCGACGCAGCCGTCGTCTGGGCACCGGTGAGCTCCGACGCCGTCGACAACTACGACCGCTGGATCGGCAGCGACCCGGGCCGCAGCGACCTCGTCGCCGAGCTCGACCGGCGCTACGGCCTGCCCGACGAAGCCCCGGAGTTCTGGTCCGGCATCAGCGCCCGTACCTACTTCGACCGGGTCGCCGAGCCGGTCCTCATCCACCACGGCACCGCCGACGACACCTGCCCGCTGCGTTGGAGCCGCGAGACCGCGCGCCTGATGGAGCGCGACGGCGTCGACGTGACCCTCACCGAGTATCCCGGCGAGGGCCACGCCTTCGGTCCACAGTTCTATGCGTCGATGGAGCAGGCCCGCCGGTTCCTGGCCCGGCACCTCCGCTGACCCGGCGAGTCACCTACGGGTCAGGTGTCCCGGACCCCGTGTCATGGACTCCGTGCCGAGACGCGCCTACCGTGCCGCGCAGGGGAGGGACCGCTTCTGGAGGTGGTCCTCGTGGCAGCAGGTCGTAGGCGGATCTCGAGTCGCCGGTCGCGGACATCCGCAGCACTCGTGCTGTCGTCCTTGGTGCTGGCGGTGGGCGCGGTCGCCGTGCCGCTACCGGCGCGGGCTGTCGAGCCTCCGGCGTCCCAGGTCGTCACGCCCCAGAACGCGGACGTCACCGGCACCTGCGAGCTGAAGGTGACCGGGTACCAGGACGGGGAGACCTCCTTCATCCTGACGGCCAGCGCGCGGCCGACGACCACCGCGGGTTACGGGGCCAATCGCTACACCCAGGCCTACTGCGCGATGTTCATCGGCACCGTGACCTTCCCCGACCCGGCGCGGGCCTACGGGGCGGTGGGCGGCGGCGTCAACAGTGCCACCCTGGCTCCGCAGAGCACGTCTGGGAAAGTCCGTGACGTGCCGGGCTTCACGGTCTGCAGCTTCGTCTGGGTGATCAAGAAGAACAGCGACTACTCGGCGACCGACTACGTGTGCGGACCGGGGTCGCCCGCCGCTCCCGCACCGTCGACCTCGGACCCGTCGGCACCGCAGGCGAAGGTGGTCACTCCCCGCAACGCCGACGTCGTCGGGACCTGCAGGTTCGAGGTGAAGAGATACCAGGCGGCCGAGATCTACTACACGCTGAACGCCAGTGCGCGTCCGGCCACGACCGCTGGCTACGGAGCCCACCGTCGCACCGAGCTCCACTGCCTCCTCTTCCCCACGGTCTGGGGCACCACCGAGGAGCAGCACGCCTACCAGCGCGTCGACCTCGCAGCCAACAGCGCCACCCCGCAGCCCCAGGTCCTGAACAGCCGGGCCGTCTACGCCCCGCCCGGCTACACGGTCTGCGGCTACGCGTCAGTGGTCCGGAAGGACGGCACGACCTCCACCACCGACTACACCTGCGGGTAGCGCGGCCGGCGCTCTCGGCGTCCCAGGTGCGTGGAGATCGCCTCAGCCGTCCCTTTCCTCGCGGAAGCTTTGCCACGCCATCACGCCGATGAACACGAGGATCGGTCCGACTGCGCTCGGGAGGTGGCCCGTCGCGACCATGCTGACGACGACGACGGCGACGATGAGACAGGTCAGCACGAACCCGAGGGCGGCGGCCGTCGGCGAGGTCATCCCACGACGCAGCGCCGGCCACCACCGGCGGACGAACCCGTGGCGCGGGGGCGGGTCGCTCGGGGTGGTCGCGGGGTGAGGCAGGTGGCGGTCGACAGGGATCCGCCGGTCCAGCTCGGCGACGGCCCGATCGCCGTCCGCCCACACCAGCGGGTCGATCGTCAGGGTGTAGCCGTCGCCGCGCACGGCCGTGCGCACGCCGTCGGCATAGACCAGCAGTCCGACGATGTCGTCGTAGGTGGCCTCGAGGGTCGCCTGTGAGCCGGTGATCTGGAACGCGTGGTCGAGCACGCGCAGGCGGCTCACGTCGGCGGGCCAGTTGATGCTGCGGAACCCGCCCTTGCTCGCGCCAGGCGCGCTGCGTGGGAAGACCATCGGGCGCAGGTGCGCCCCGGCGTCGGCGGCGGCCGGTGCGCCGAGGAGCAGAGTGTCGCGCAGCTGCCCGAATCCCTCGGCAAGGCTCTCGGCGGTGACCGCTCGGACCTGCGCCACCATCTCGTCGAGCGTCTGCGCCTCGCGGCCGTGGAGATGACGCATCGCAGCACCGGCGGCAGCGCCGATCGCCGCGTAGGGGTCCTCCATCTGCCGCACGATCTTCTCGATGGTGTCGACGAGCCAGTCCTCGCGCGGACCCGAGCGGGCGAGCTCATCCAGCAGGTCGAGGGTGGTGCTGACGACCGTTCCGAGGAGCGGGGGCTGGATGTCCGACCCCGCCGTGATCACCGCGGTGTCGGCGTCGACGCGTTCGTAGTCGGTCCACGGCGCGTACGCGCCGCCCTCCTCGTGGCGAAGGCGCTCGACGAGGACGCGCTGAAGCACCTCCACGCCGACGAACATGTCGCCGCTCCGGGGCACGGTGCCGGAGAGCACGATGCCGGCCTCCTCGTAGGTCCCGCGCGGCTTCTCCACCGGGACGGCGGGCGACATGGCGGACCAGGTGCCGTCGCGCAGCTCCAGCCGGAGGTCGGCAGGTGGCGGTCCGTCGAGGATCAGGACGGCGTTGGGCGACGTGAACACGCGCCCCACACGATCCGACAAGGCTTCCGCCGTGGCTCGCCCGAGGCCGGGCTCGGCATAGGTGACCAGGCCAGGGCCGCGAGCGCCGTACCGCCATCCGAAGGCCCGTCCGAGGGGGCTGCTCCCGCGCACGTCGGCCTCGGCGCGCAGCACGCCGACCTCGTGGTCGAGGCGCCCGAAGTCGGGCGCCGCCAGCCAGCCAGCGAGGGCCGTCAGGTGGGCGGCCACCGCATCCGGGGTTCCGTGGAAGTCGAAGGCGGTGTCGAGCATGGTCACCTGGCCGTTGACGTCCAGCGCCCCGCTGCGGGGGAACCGGTCGAGGGCGACGTGCTCGATGACGTGCTGCCATCCCGACTCCGCGATCGTCTCGTCGGCCATGCCGTGACGGAAGGCCAAGCGGGCAGCGAGCGTCGGGCGCCCGGTCTCCACCCAGAAGCACCGGACGCCGTCTACCTCGGTTTCGTGGAGTGCAGCCATCGCGCACGAAGAGTAGAGGTTCGTGCTGCGGTCCGCCGAGCGGATTCTCGCATCGGAGATCATCGCCGATGCCCGACAGCGACCGCCCGACGCGGCCGGATGGCCAGGTCGGGCGGTCGCCCGCCGAACCGTCAGGACTCGTAGGCGCGACCGCCGAGCTTGAGCTCGATGGTCTGCTCCTCGACGTACTCGGTCTCCTGCCACTCGCACTGGTCGGGGTTCTCCGCGCAGTTCTCCAGGAAGCCCTCGTCCATGAAGCAGTCCTGGTTGTCCGCGGGGCAGACCGGGTCGCGCATGGTCTGGGTCACGGCGGGCGGCTGGGGGATCGCGGGCTGGGCGTACGGCTCGACCGTGCACTCGCCGGTGACCGGCGAGCACGTCCTCACCTGGTCCTTGGTGACCTGGAACAGGTCGCCGTCGGCTGACCAGCCCCACTCGAACGGCTGTCCCGGGATCTCCACCGACGACGTCGAGGCGACGTCGTAGACCTCGAACTTCGCCGGGCCCCGCGCTTCCTCGTCGACGAGCTGGGCGTAGCGACCGTCGGGGGAGAGGTCGAAGTAGCCACGTGCGCCGGACTGGAGGAGCACCTCGCCGGTCGCCGCGTCGATGACCGCGGTGCCGCTGTCCAGGGTGATCCCTGCGTGACCGCCGGCGACCTCCCAGACCTCGCCGTACTCCCAGTCGGTCACGTCGCCCGTGCGCCAGTCGACCGCGAACGAACCGCCGTCGTAGCCGTTCTGCACGTACAGGGTGTCGCCGTCGAGGGAGACCGGGAACCAGCTGTCCTCGGTCGGGGCGACCTCGACGCGGGCGGCCTCCTCGTCGGCCTCGACGTCGTAGACGACCACGTCGAGCTGTCCGTCGACGGCCTCGCCGTAGACGACGTACGGCTGCGCCGGGTCGGCCGCGTGGACGGTCTCCTCGGTCTCGAGGCCGAGCCGGTGGACGTCACCGTCGGCGTCGACGAGGGAGAAGCGCTGTGGTCCGCCGCCGTCGCTCCACGCGTTGTCGCCGTGCCGGACGAGCACGCCGGCGGAGGTGTAGAAGAGCGACTTCACCGCGGTGTCGTCGATCGTCGCCGAGCGTGCGGGGCCGTCGTAGAAGACCTCGTTGCCGTAGGAGAACGCCGGGTTGGTGGCGCTCGTGCCGGCCGGGGTGGCCGGGTCGGGCGCGGTGCTGGCGCCGTCGCCACCCGAGAGGGCCGCGACGCTGCCGCCGACGACCACGGCGGCGGCGACGCCGCAGGCACCGGCGACGAGCCGGTTGCGGCGACGGATCCCGCGGCCGCNGCTGGAGCACGGCGCCGGGGGAGGGAGGGGGGACGGTCAGCTCGTCGGCCTCACCGGCGAGCAGCTCGGAGAGTCGTTCAGTCATGGATCGCTCCTGCCGGGATGACGCTGTCGCCGAGCAGGGCCCGGAGCTTGGTCAGCGCTTCTGAGGTCTGGGACTTCACGGTGCCCTCGGCGATGCCGAGCGCGTGGGCGACCTGGGCGACGCTCAGGTCCTCGTAGTAGCGCAGGACGACGACCGCTCGCTGCCGCGGCGGCAGGGTGGCGAGCGCGTCGATCACTGCACGCCGCTCGCTCGGGTCGGGCTCGTGCCCGGTCTCGGGCAGCACCTCGGTGGGCCGCTCGTTGCGCCAACCCTTCTTGCGGAACCAGGACGCGGCGGTGTTCACCAGCGTCGTCCTCGCATAGCCCGGCGCGGCGTCGATGCTGCGCACTCGCCGCCAGTTCGCGTAGGTCTTCGCCAGCGCGGTCTGCACCAGGTCCTCGGCCTCTGCCCGGTCGCCCAGCATCAGGTACGCCGTGCGGTAGAGGCTCGCCCAGCAGGCATGCACCAGCTCGGCGAACTCCTCATCGGTCGGTGGTCGTGACATCCACTCACCCTCTCCTCGCCCAAGATTGCGGTCACCCTGACAGATGCCGCGAGCACCCCTCCCGGTTGGGCGTTGCCGCATCCGAGAAGCGTTGCAGTTGAAGTGGTCTAGACATAGGTTTCCGCGCACCACAAGGCTTCGGGGGGAGCGCACATGCGAGGGATGCACTACGTGGGCGGGTCACTGTTGGTGGCGGTGTTCTTGGCGGGCGCCAGCCCGGCGTCGGGGAACTTCGGATCGACGAAACCCGGAGGAAGTCCGACGAACCAGGTATCGCTCGCGAATGACAAGCACCATCGGGTCGACTTCTTCGACACGACGTCCGACACGGGCAATGCGGCGCAATGGGCGCTCGACAACCAGTTCCCCCGTCTCGACTTCACGTGGCAATGGGTCGATGGCAGTGCCTACGACGTGCGGGTCAAGGACGGGCACTATGCCTCGCAGTACTTCGCTTGGGTGAACTGCCCGGACGGTGCCAGCGAGGGTGGCACCAACCCCGACCGTTGGTGCTTCGGGCAACTGCTCAAGTGGGACTTGGACCACGGCCTGAACTCGACGGGCCGCCGCTTCGTCGCCTGTCACGAACTGGGGCACACGGTCGGCCTGCAGCACGAGGACGAGGTGCACTCGGACTCGTGCGAGCGGCAGATCAATCCGAACACCGCGCCATCGACGCGGTATTCGCAGGAGGACTTGTACCAAGTTCTCGATCACTACTAAGGAGTCAACGCAATGAGTCGGTGGGTTCATGGATGGGTGATCGGCCTGGCCCTCGTCGCTGTGTGCTGCGGGTGCGCTGCCGCTGATCAGGACCCGCGGAGACCGGAGGCTTCGGTGAGGGCGCCCCAGGTCCCGCCGGCTGGTGAAGGATCTGACGAAGGGCGGGAAGGGCCGAGTCCTTGGCAACGACTGGCGCTCATGGGTCTCGAGGTCGAGCACTACGACTCTCTCGACACGATGATCAAGCAGTCCAACGTCGCGGTCGTCGGGACGGTCGTGTCGGCAGGTTTCACGCGAGCCTTTGTCGAGTCCGAGGGAGGCGAGACTCTCGTGGACAGGACCCTCGAGGTGCGGGTCGAAGTCGAGAGTGTGCTTCACGGTCAGGTCGCGGACGGCGCCGATCGGGTGCAGGTCGAGTTCGGGCCTTACTCGCACGAGGAGACGACCAGCGATCTGTGGGAGGCCCTCCTCGGGAGGAGGGCTGTCTTCGTGCTGCGTCGACAAGGCGCGCCCGTCAACCTCGATCCGAGACGCCCTGACGAGCTGGCTCGCAAGACCTATCGCCTCGTGTGCAGCCAGGGTCTGCTCGACGACGAGAACGGCACCACCGCAGTCCCCATGGCCGACCCCGATCAAGGATTCCTGCAGGCGCTGGAGGGTCGTTCCTTCCGCGAGGTGGTTGCCCAGGTCGACGCGGTGGACTGAGGAGCCGGGCTTTCGAGGTTCGACACCAGGCGCGTCGGGAACGGAGCTGCCGGACCAGGAGTCCTACCAGTAGGGGTAGAGACGGGAGAGGGGATTCCTCGCGCTGCGCGAGGAACCCCCTCTGTCATCGGGCGCTAGCGCCCGACGGCCGTCACTTCGGTGCCACCACCACCTTCATGACGCCGTTCTTGGAGGAGACGACGCGGATGGTCGTGCCGGTGTCGGGGACGTCGACGCCGTACCAGCCGGCCTGGTAGCGGCCGGGGTGCTTGCCGCCGACCTCGTGGCCGTCGGTCGCCGACCACCAGGCGAGGGTGTCGTCGAACAGCGGGACCGCCGGCTTCTTGGCGATCTTGCCGCCCACCCCGTTGAGGTGGAGGTTGATCGGGTCGGTCGCCTCGAGGCCGAAGGTCGAGTCGGCGCTGAGGATGCGCGGGCGCATCAGCGTGCCGTCGGCCCAGTGGCTGAGCTGCGGGTGGGCGTCGATCGGCAGGATCAGGCCGTGACCCGGGTGGTCACCGACGTTGTTGTCGGCGTACGACTCGTCCCAGTAGGAGATGAGCAGGCCGTCCTGGTACTTGAAGGACTCCACCCAGTCCGGGCGGCTGTTGAGGAACCCGAAGTTGTACGCCGTCCGCAGCGAGGTGTCGTAGCCGTCGTACTGCCGGTTCTCGGCCACGTAGGCGTTGAAGTACGACGTCACCTCGGTGCCCGTGGTCCGCTTGAACCCGTTGAAGGCCCAGCCCTCGTCCGTCTCGGCGTTGCCGATGACCGTGCCGTCGATCGCGATGTCGTCGACCCGCAGGCCGCTCTCGGCGACCGCACCGTCGGTCTGGTAGCGGAACCGGACCGCGTCGGTGCCTGCCGGCAGGGTGGCGGTCAGTGCCTTCCAGCCGCTCGACGTGCCGGTCAGGCCGCTGCGACTGGTGTTGAAGCCGCTCTGGCCGTCGCGGGCGGTGTCGGAGAGGTTGGTGACGACCGGCGTCCAGCGGGCGCCGCCGTCCGTCGACGCCTCGAGGAACGCATAGTCCCAGTCGTCCTCGATCTCGTAGTTGACCTGCGCGGTGAGTGCGGTGCCGCTGACACCGGTCCGGGTCATCGAGGTGGTGAGGTCGTCGCCCTGCGTGGACCAGAACATCTGTGAGCCCGCGTACGGCGAGCCGATCGACGTCGGCACCTCCTTGTCGGGCAGCACGGTGAAGAGGGCCTGGGCCCCGTCGTCCTTGGCAGGCGTGTTGTCGGAGAGGACGTGCTGCGAGGTCTCACCCGCGAACGCCACGTCGTAGAACGGCCCCTGCGCGCCCTGGGCGTTGAGCCAGCCGAGCTGGAACAGCTCCCACGCACCGAGGTCGGTCGGGTCGTCTCCGATCCCGTCGGGGCCGCCGTCGCCGATGTTGGAGCCGCTGGACATCAGCGACCAGAACCCCGTCGAGTTCTCCGCACCACCGGTGTTGCCGGAGGTGTCGTAGAGGTCCGGCAGTCCGAGGTCGTGGCCGTACTCGTGCGCGAACACGCCGAGGCCGCCGTTCTCGGGCTGGATCGTGTAGTCACCGACCCACACCCCGGTCGGGTTGTTGGGGACCGGGTTGGCGGGGTTGGCGCCGAGGCCGAACGAGCCGCCGTTGGAGCCGATGTTGACGCCGGTCAGGCCGCCGGGGCCGCCCGCCTGGAGGTTGGAGTACCAGCGGTGGCTCCAGATCGCGTCGGACCCGTAGATCGGGTCGCCGGACGCCTCGTCGCCGCCCGCGTGGACGATCTGGAAGTGGTCGATGAAGCCGTCGGGCTCGTCGTAGTTGCCGTCCAGGTCGACGTCGTACCGGTCCTGCTGGTCGAACGTCTTGAGGTACGTCTGGATCTCGGCCATCGTCTGACCGGCGTCGAGCTGGGTCTGCACCCAGATCGCGAGCGCGTCACGGACGAGCGCCTTGGTCGAGGCGCAGGTGGTGACGGCGGCGCCCGGCGGGGTGCCGCAGTAGCCGCGGCCGTAGAGCGCCTGGTTGTAGGGGACCTTGACCCATTCGGTCACGTCGCCGTCGACGGAGTAGCGGCCCGAGGACTGCTCCTCGTAGTAGGACGCCATCCGGTTGAAGTACATGTCCTCGTAGTGCTCGCGGGAGAAGTCCGACTGCCACAGCGTGGTGTTGTCGGTCGTCCGGTCGGGCTCGGGGATCTGGTTGTGGAGCGGGCCGTCGTACCGCTGCGGCTGCGGGTCGGGCAGCGTGAACGGCGGGCTGTCGGTGAAGCGCTTGTCGGTCGCGGTCTCGTAGCGCAGGTCGCCGAACTCGGCGAGCACGACGAAGATCTTGTCGGTGCCTTCGAGCTCGAGCGGCACCTGCTGGCCCTTGCCCCGGGTGCGCACCTTCTCGCCCGTGAGCTTCGCCTCGAGGGCGGCCTGGCGCTGGGCGTCACGCTTGGCCTTGATCTTCAACGGGTGGGGCGGCTGGTGGCCGGTGTCCACGACCTTGCCGCCGCCGGGCGCCGAGGTGTGGTCGACGGGCTCGGCTGTGGCCGGGCTGGTCGCGAGGAGGCCTCCGGTCAGGAGTCCCGCGGATGCGATGAGGGCCCATGCCCTTCGCCGAGATGGTGACGTCACGTGTCGGTCCTGTCTTCCGAGACGGGGGCAGGACAGACGGGATCACCACTCGCCCACCCCCGAGATTGATGGACAGCCGCCCGTGGGCGGCCAGACGGATCTTCACCCGGACGGGGCCGAACAGGAAGGGCGCCGCCTCCCGAGCACAGCCTTCGTTATCGGACTGTGACCTGGGTCACGCGGGCGTCGGCCGGCGATCATGACGGGCGCGAACCCGGGATCTGTCGATCGGACCGCGACCCTAGACTGGCCCCCATGCCCGAGATCTCCCGCGACGAGGTGGCCCACCTGGCCGACCTCGCCCGGATCGACCTCGATGACGCCGAGCTGGACCACCTGGCCCCCCAGCTCAACGTGATCCTCGAGTCGGTCGCCTCCATCCGTGGGGTCGCCGGTGACGACGTCCCGCCGACGTCCCACCCGATCCCGCTGACCAACGTGTTCCGCGCCGACGTCGTCGTCCCGGGCCTGACCGCCGAGCAGGCGCTGTCCGGTGCCCCGGCGAGCGAGGGCCAGCGCTTCAGCGTGCCGCGGATCCTGGGGGACGAGCAGTGAGCACACCGTGGATCAAGAAGACCGCGGCTGAGCTGGCCGACGCGCTCGCCGCGGGCGAGGTGACCTCCGTCGAGCTCACCCAGGCCCACCTGGACCGGATCGCGGCCGTCGATGGTGACGCGACCGCCGGCATCCACGCGTTCCTCCACGTCGACGCCGAGGGCGCGCTCGCCCAGGCCGCCGCGTCCGACGAGCGCCGCAGGGCCGGCGCCCCGCTGCACCCGCTCGACGGCGTGCCGATCGCGGTCAAGGACGTGCTGGCCACCCAGGGGCTGCCGACGACCTGCGGCTCCAAGATCCTCGAGGGCTGGATCCCGCCGTACGACGCCACGGTGGTCCGCAAGCTCAAGGAGGCCGGTCTGCCGATCCTCGGCAAGACCAACATGGACGAGTTCGCGATGGGCTCCTCGACCGAGCACAGCGCCTACGGCCCGACGCGCAACCCGTGGGACCAGACCCGGATCCCCGGTGGCTCCGGCGGTGGCTCGGCCGCGGCGGTCGCCGCGTTCGAGGCCCCGCTCGCGATCGGCACCGACACCGGCGGCTCGATCCGCCAGCCCGGTGCGGTCACCGGCACGGTCGGCACCAAGCCGACCTACGGGGCGGTCTCCCGCTACGGCCTGGTCGCCCTGGCCAACAGCCTCGACCAGGCGGGCCCGGTCACCCGGACCGTCCTCGACTCGGCGCTGCTCCAGGAGCTCATCGGCGGCCACGACCCGCGCGACTCGACCTCGGTCGACCAGGCCCTCCCGTCGCTCGTCGACGCCGCCCGCCAGGGGGCGGCCGGCGACCTGACCGGCGTCCGGATCGGTGTCATCGCCGAGCTGTCCGGCGAGGGCTGGCAGGCCGGCGTCATGGCGCGCTTCCAGGAGTCGGTCGACCTGCTGGTCAAGGCCGGTGCCGAGGTCGTCGAGGTGTCGTGCCCGAACTTCGTGCACGCGCTCGCCGCCTACTACCTGATCCTCCCGGCGGAGTGCTCCTCCAACCTCGCCAAGTTCGACGCCATGCGTTACGGCCTGCGGGTCACGCCCGACGGCGACCCGAGCGCCGAGGACGTCATGAAGGCCAGCCGTGACGCCGGTTTCGGTGACGAGGTGAAGCGCCGCATCATCATCGGCACCTACGCCCTGTCGAGCGGCTACTACGACGCCTACTACGGCCAGGCCCAGAAGGTGCGCACGCTGATCAGCCGCGACTTCGAGGCCGCGTTCGAGAGCGTCGACGTCCTCGTGTCGCCGACCGCTCCGACCACCGCGTTCGCGCTGGGGGAGAAGCTCGACGACCCGATCGCGATGTACCTCAACGACCTCGCGACCATTCCCGCCAACCTGGCCGGCGTCCCCGGCATCTCGGTCCCGGCCGGGCTCGCGGAGGAGGACGGCCTCCCGGTGGGCTTCCAGATCCTCGCCCCGGCGCTCGCCGACGACCGGTGCTACCGGGTCGGTGCCGCGCTCGAGGCGCTGCTCACTGCGGAGTGGGGTGGGCCGCTGCTCGACAAGGCTCCGGCCCTGCCCGAGAACGGAGCGATCCGATGACCGACACCTTGGTTCCCTTCGACGACGTGCTGGCGTCGTACGACCCGGCCCTGGGCCTTGAGGTCCACGTCGAGCTCAACACGCTCACGAAGATGTTCTGCGGCTGCCCGACCGAGTTCGGTGGCGAGCCCAACACGCAGGTCTGCCCGACCTGCCTGGGCCTGCCCGGAGCGATGCCGGTCGTCAATGGCAAGGCCGTCGAGTCGGCCATCCGGATCGGTCTCGCGCTCAACTGCGAGATCGCCGAGTGGTGCCGCTTCGCGCGGAAGAACTACTTCTACCCGGACATGCCGAAGAACTTCCAGACGTCCCAGTACGACGAGCCGATCGCCTTCGAGGGCTACATGGACGTCGACTTCCAGAACGCAGCCGGGGAGACCGAGACGTTCCGGGTCGAGATCGAGCGCGCCCACATGGAGGAGGACACCGGCAAGTCGCTCCACGTGGGCGGCGCGACCGGCCGGATCCACGGTGCCGACTACTCGCTGGTCGACTACAACCGCGCCGGGATCCCGCTCATCGAGATCGTCACCAAGCCGATCGTGGGCGCCGGTGCCAAGGCGCCGGAGATCGCCAAGGCGTACGTCGCCCAGCTCCGCGACCTGATCGTCGCGCTCGGCGTCTCCGACGCGCGCATGGACCAGGGCTCGATCCGGGCCGACGTGAACCTGTCGCTCGCGCCGAAGGGCTCCGGCGTCCTCGGCACCCGCACCGAGACCAAGAACGTGAACTCGCTGCGCTCGGTCGAGCGGGCCGTGCGCTACGAGATGTCGCGGCACGCCGCCATCCTCGGCAGCGGGGAGAAGATCCTTCAGGAGACCCGGCACTGGCACGAGGACACCGGCATCACGACCTCGGGCCGCGAGAAGTCGGACGCCGAGGACTACCGCTACTTCCCGGAGCCCGACCTGGTGCCCGTGGCGCCGTCGCGGGAGTGGGTCGAGGAGCTGCGCGGGACGCTGCCCGAGAACCCGACCGCCAAGAAGGCGCGGCTCCAGGTCGAGTACGGCTTCTCCGACCTGGAGATGCGCGACGTCTGGGCCGCTGGTGCGCTGCCGCTGATCGAGGCGACCGTCGCCGAGGGCACGGCTCCGCAGTCGGCCCGCAAGTGGTGGGTGGCCGAGCTGCTGCGCCGCGCCAACGACGCCGGGGTGGAGCTCGCCGAGGTCGGCGTGACGCCGGCCCAGGTCGCGGCCGTCCAGGCGCTGGTCGACGCGAAGACGATCAACGACAAGCTCGCCCGCCAGGTCTTCGACGGCCTG
This sequence comes from Nocardioides stalactiti, assembly GCF_014180715.1. Lineage (GTDB taxonomy): Bacteria > Actinomycetota > Actinomycetes > Propionibacteriales > Nocardioidaceae > Nocardioides > Nocardioides stalactiti. The sequence goes on from NZ_JACEFC010000105.1 coordinate 15,071, forward strand.
ATCGCCGGCGAGGGCACGCCCGAGGAGATCATCGCCGCCCGCGGGCTGGCCATGGTCTCCGACGACGGCCCGTTGATCGCTGCCATCGACGACGCCCTGGCGGCCCAGCCCGACATCGCCGACAAGATCCGCGGCGGCAACCAGGCGGGCGCCGGGGCGA
>NZ_JACEFC010000106.1 GCF_014180715.1 Nocardioides stalactiti
GGACCTGGGGGGTCCGCTCGGTCGAGCGGGTCACACAGACAGCCGTCGGGCCGAGCAGATCGGGGGGTCGCTCGGCCCGGCGGCGCCACATGGGCTCGCTAAGCGGGAGGCTCCGCCGTCCAGTCGTCCGCGGCGACGATCGCCCGGAGGAGCGACTCGGCGCGGGTCGCGACCGGGTTGCTGCCGCTGCGGCCGGCGAGGTCGACCAGCGCCGCCAGGTCCGCGGCCCGGGCGAGGCGGAGGGCCTCCTCCCCCGGGGTGCCGTGACGCGCGGCCCAGGCGTGCAGCACCCCGTCGACGTAGGCCGGTGACCGGTCGAAGCGCAGCAGGTTGCCGAGGTCGGTGAACGGGTGCCCGGCGTGGGCGAACTCCCAGTCGAGGACACCGGTGACCGCCAGGGACTCGGGATCGAGGAGCAGGTTCTTGGGGTTGAGGTCGGAGTGGACCAGGCTGACCCGCCGGACCGTGTCGAGCCAGCCCTGTGCCCGCTCCGCGAGCGTGGCGAGCCGGTCCAGCGCACCGGCCGACCAGTCCTGACGCTGAAGACCCTCTCGGTGGCGCTCGACCCAGCCGGACAGGTCGCTGTCGAACGGCTCGACCCGCAGCTCACGGTCGACGAACAGCCCCGCCTGGACCTGCGGCATCCCTGCCAGCGTCGCCGCGACCCGTCCGACCGCCTCGCCCACCCGCCGCAGCCCGGTCTCGTCGAGCGTCGGGAGGAGCAGGTCGCCACGGACACCCGGCAGGTACTGGGTCACCAGCAGGGCGGGGACGTCGGACCCGGGGTCGCGACGTCGTACCTCCAGGACCTCGGGGACGGGCAGCAGGCCGCGGACCAGCTGGAGCAGCGCCGCAGCGATCTCGGCGGCGTGCTCGGAGTGGTGCTCCGCGGCATAGATCCGTACGACGGTGCGCTCGCCGCCCGCCTCGGCGAGGAACGTCTCCCCCGACCACCCACCCTCGAGCGGAGCGAGGCTGGGGATATCGGGGGGCACCCGCGCATCGTGCCATCCGCGTCGTACCCGGCCTCCATGTCGTGTTCTGTCGAATTCACGACAGGTAGACCGGGTGCGAGGAGTCAGCGGCAGGTGGGAGCGTCGGGCAGCGGGGCGGGGGCGCCGATCGACGGCATGCCGAGGCCTACGCCGGCCGGCGCGGTGGCGATGCCCTGGCGCTTCTCCCACGCGTCGCCGGACCGGGTCCGACGGAGCGCCCGGACGGGGCCGTCGGCCACCAGGTGGTGCGGGGCGGCGTACGTGATCCCGACCGTGACCAGGTCGCCGGGACGGGGCGGCTCGCCGCCGACCGCCGAGAAGTCGGCCTCGAAGTGGACCAGCCGGTTGTCGGGGCCGCGGCCGGACAACCGATGGGTCTCGGCGTTCTTGCGGCCCTCGCCCTCGGCGACCATCAGCTCGACCTCACGGCCGACGAGCCGCTTGTTCTCGTCCCACGCGATCTGGTTGACGAGCTCGACCAGCCGGTCGTAGCGGTCCCGGACGACGTCCGGCGGGATCTGGTCGTCGAGCTCGGCGGCAGGAGTCCCGGGGCGTTTGGAGTACTGGAAGGTGAAGGCACCGGCGAAGCGGGCCTGACGGACGACGTCGAGCGTCGCCTGGTGGTCCTCCTCGGTCTCCCCCGGGAAGCCCACGATGATGTCGGTGGTGATCGCGGCGTCGGGCATCGCGGCGCGGACCCGCTCGATGATGCCGAGGTACTTCGACTGCCGGTAGGAGCGCCGCATCGCCTTGAGCAGTCGGTCGGAGCCGGACTGGAGCGGCATGTGCAGCTGGGGCATCACGTTGGGCGTCTCGGCCATCGCCTCGATGACGTCGTCGGTGAACTCGGCCGGGTGCGGGGAGGTGAAGCGGACCCGCTCCAGCCCCTCGATCTGGCCGCACGCGCGGAGCAGCTTGGAGAACGCCTCGCGGTCGCCGAACTCCACGCCGTAGCTGTTGACGTTCTGGCCGAGCAGCGTGACCTCGGAGACGCCCTCCGCGACGAGCGCCTCGATCTCGGCGAGGATCTCTCCCGGACGGCGGTCCTTCTCCTTGCCGCGCAGCGCGGGGACGATGCAGAACGTGCAGGTGTTGTTGCAGCCCACGGACACCGACACCCACGCGGCGTACGCCGACTCGCGCTTGGTCGGCAGCGTCGACGGGAAGACCTCGAGCGACTCGAGGATCTCGACCTGCGCCTCCTCCTGGACCCGCGCCCGCTCGAGCAGCACCGGCAGCGACCCGATGTTGTGGGTCCCGAACACGACGTCGACGTACGGCGCCTTGGCCGTGATCGTCGAGCGGTCCTTCTGCGCCAGGCAGCCGCCGACGGCGATCTGCATCCCCGGCTTGGCCGCCTTGATCGGGGCCAGGTGGCTGAGGTTGCCGTAGAGCCGGTTGTCGGCGTTCTCCCGCACCGCGCAGGTGTTGAAGACGACCACGTCGGCGGTGTCGCCCTCGCCCGCGATCGCCGCGTCGAACGCCGTGTAGCCCGCGTCCTCCAGGAGCCCCGAGAGCCGCTCGGAGTCGTGGACGTTCATCTGGCACCCGTAGGTGCGGACCTCATACGTTCGGGCGCTGTTCATGACCGTCCCAGCGTAAGCGCAGATAGTGTCCTGCCCGTGATCCGCGTGGCGACGGTGGTCGCGACCCTCCTCGCTGTCCTGGCCGGCGCGACCCTCTCCCCGGCGGTTGGCGACACGTCCCGCGCGTCGGTGGCGGCCGAGCCCCGGGGCGGCTTCACCGTCGAGCGGTCGATGGCCATGAACGACCCGACACGCAACCGCGGGCAGGTGGCGCGCGAGCTGCGCACGCTGATCGAGCACACGCCCCGCGGCGCCACGATCTCGATCATGACCTTCTACATGGCCTCCTCGATCACCTGGCCGGCGCTGCAGGCGGCGTACCGCCGCGGGGTCGACATCCGGGCGATCTTCTACGGCGGGCCGAAGGGGCAGCCGCTCCCGGGGGTGTCGTCGGGCGGGGTCAAGCTCACCGAGATGATCCGGGCCGGCCAGCGGCAGGGGCGCCGAGGCTCGTGGGTGGTGTGGACCAAGAACTCCGCCCGCGGTCGCGACGGCAAGACCACGCTGCACACCAAGTTCTGGCAGTTCTCCAAGGTCGGGCGCACCCGCAAGGTCACCGTCGTCGGCTCCTACAACAACAGCGACGCGGCGGACGCCCGGGCGTACTCCGCGATGGTGACGCTGACGCTGCCCGACCTGTACGACGCCTTCCAGCGCGTCTTCGCGGAGTCGCGCAGGGACCGCAAGCCGCCCGGCAACCCGCTGCGGACGGCGTCGGGCGAGGGCTGGGACGCCTACTTCACGCCGGCACTGCCGATCACCCGGGACAACGACCCGGTCATGGACCGGCTGCGCGCCATCCCAGGGGCGCCCGAGACCCGGATCGTGGTCTCGATGTACTCCTGGCAGGGCTACCGGGGCGAGTGGATCGCCCGCCGGCTCGCCACGATGATGGCGGGCGGCGCGAAGGTCACCGTCGTCGTCGGACCGGACGTCAAGCCGCCCGTGCTGCGGATCCTGCGTGCGGCCGGCGCGCGGCTCGAGGACGGCTGCTGGCGCACCGGCAGCCGCACCCGGCCCTACGCCTACACGCACGACAAGGAGATGACGGCGACCTGGGTGAAGCGCGGCGAGACCCACTACGCCGCGTGGATCGGCTCCGACGACTGGGGCAACGGCGGCGGCGGGTCGCAGTCCGACCAGGCGACCGTCGGCCTCTACGACGAGTGGGCCTTCAACCGCCTCAACAAGCTGCTCGCCCCACAGATCGCGCACGAGCCGGACAATCTCGCCCCCTGCGACCCGCTGCCCTGACGTCGTACGTCCGGGTCGGTGCCCGAGGTGACTACTTGGCCTTCGGCGTGACCCAGAGCCGGATCTCGCCCTCACCGACGACGGTGCCGTCGTCGCGCACGCCCTTGACCTTGACGGCCAGGTCGCCGTCGGCGTTGTCCCACTGCTCCTGGGTGGTCTCGGCGATGCAGGTGATGTCGCTGCTCGCCTTGGCGGTGTAGGACACCTCCATCCCCTTGGGGATCCAGCGCTTGTCGCTGGGGATGGTCACCTCGGCGAGGGCACCCATGGCGGCCTCGAAGCCGTTGCAGAGCGCGATCGCGTGCACGGTGCCGATGTGGTTCTGGACGCTGCGGCGCTTCGGGATGACGAGCTCGACGTGGTTGGGCTCGATGACCGTGAACCGCGGGTGGATCGTCGCGAAGTACGGCGCCTTCTGCGCGAACGCGATCGAGAACGCACGCTTGCCGACCGAGCCGCCGACGACGGGCAGTCCGGAGGCGGTCTTCCAAAGGCTGTGGACCTGGCTCATGTCGGCTGACATTACTCGTGAGTAACAACGCGCACAAGGGCGTGAGGCGCCCGTCACACCGCCTGCGGAGTCCGGGCGACGACGAAGATCCGGCGGAACGGCAGGACCACGCCGTGGCCGTCGTCGGGGTACGCCTCCCGCAGCCGCCGCTTGAGCTCGGCCTCGAACGCGGGCCGCAGGTCGGCGGGCAGCGCCTGCAGCGTGGGACGGGCTCCGGTGCCCGACACCCAGGTGAAGACCGGGTCCTCGCCGTGCAGCACGTGCAGGTACGTCGTCTCCCAGGCGTCGACCTCGCAGCCGAGATCCTGGAGCGCCCGGAGATACGTCGTGGCGCCGTACGACGACGGGACGGCGATCCCCGCGGTGAACATCATGTAGCGCGCCTCGGCCGCGAGCTCGGTGCGGATGGTGTGGCTGGGCTGGTCGAAGTTCCCCGGCACCTGGAACGCGAACCAGCCGCCCGGGCGGACCTGCGCGACCAGGTGCGGCAGCAGCTCCAGGTGATCGGGAAGCCACTGGAGGGTGGCGTTGGAGACGAGCACGTCGACCGGCTCCGCGGGCGACCAGGTGCGGACGTCCCCCACCTCGAAGGTCGCAGCGGCGCCGGAGGCGCGGGCCTTGGCGATCATCTCGGCACTGCTGTCGACACCCGCGACCCGCGCGCCCGGCCACCGCTGGGCCAGCAGCGCGGTCAGGTTGCCCGGGCCGCAGCCGAGGTCGACGACCGTCGCCGGGTCGTCCGCGTCGATCCGGGTGGTCAGGTCGACGAACGGACGGCCGCGCTCGTCGGCGTAGGCCAGGTAGCGGTCGGGGTCCCAGGTGTGGCTCATGCCTGCTCCGCGAGGAACTCCAGGATCCGGGCGTTGACCACCTCGGGCCGCTCGAGCTGGAGGAAGTGGCCGGCGTCGGGGATCATCGCGACCCGCCCGCCGTGCTCGAGCCGGCTGCTGACCTGCGCCGCCCACCGGGCGTCGAGGCAGCCGTCGTCGGCGCCCTGGAGATAGAGCAGCGGCACCAACGGCAGTCCCACGGCGGCCTTCCCGAGGTAGCGGTAGCGGGCGGGGACCCGCCACGGACGGATACCGGCGCGGTAGTAGCCGATCACCGCCGCCTTGTGCGCGTCGGTGGGGACCGAGGCGGCCAGGTGCGCGAGGTCGGCGCTGGCGTCGTACCCCGGCGACCAGGCGCGCCACAGCCGCGCCACGTAGGAGTCGAACCGGCGCTCGGGCAGCACAGGCAGCTGGTTGAACATCGTGTACCAGCTGAGCGCGGCCTGGCGCGGCAGGATCCGCGCCCAGCGGACGATCTCGCCGGGCTTCGGGTTCATCGCCTCGAACGGCGGTACGGCGAGCGTGACCACCCGGCGGAAGGGGCTGCCCTCGTGGGCCGCGATCCCGTTGGCGGTGATGGCACCCCAGTCGTGGCCGACGAGCACCGCTCGGTCGTCGCCACCGAGGGCCTTGTGGAGCTCGAGGACGTCGCTCATCAGCGCCGGCACGTGATAGCTGCCGTCGGCCGGGAAGCCGCTCGGGCCGTAGCCGCGGGTGAACGGCGCGACCACGCGGTAGCCCGCCGCGGCGAGCTCCGGCCCGAGGTGGCGCCAGGTGTTCGCGGTGTCGGGGAAGCCGTGCAGGAGCACGGCGAGCGGGACCGTCTGGTCGTCGACCGGACCCCAGGTCAGGGACGCGATCGTGAGCTGGTCGAGGTCGGTCGTGAGCTGCTCCACGGACACCACCCTAGGCACGCCTTATCTTGACGTCAAGATTCTCGACGGATCCGGTAAACTGTCGACATGGCTGGACGGGACGAGGTCGACGCGCTCATCGACGCGTGGGCGCACGAGCGCAGCGACCTCGACCTCGGACCGGTCGCCGTCTTCAGCCGGATCTCCCGGCTCGGCCACCACGTCGACCGCGCCCGCCGCGCCGCGTTCACCGCCCACGACATCGAGCCGTGGGAGTTCGACGTGCTCGCCGCGCTGCGCCGGGCCGGTGCGCCGTACGAGCTCTCGCCGGGGCGGCTGCTCCGCGAGACCCTGGTGACGAGCGGGACGATGACCAACCGGGTGGACCGGCTGGCCGCGCGCGGACTGGTCGAGCGCCACCCCGACCCGTCCGACCGCCGCGGCGTGCTCGTCCGGCTCACACCCGAGGGCAAGGACGCCGTCGACGGTGCCTTCAGCGCGCTCCTCGACGCCGAGCGCGAGCTCCTCGCCGACCTCCCCGCCGCCGACCAGCAGGTCCTCGCCGGCCTGCTGCGCCAGCTGCTGGTGCCGTTCGCGGAGGAGTGAGTCAGGGCTCGATCAGCCGGGCCGGCGTGAGCTCGATCCGGACCGGCCGCTCGATCGCGAGCGTGCCCTCGCCGAGCGCCGTGCCGACCTCGACGTAGGACCCGTCGACGAGCTCCCACGCGGTGATCGACGGCTTGCCTGGGTCGACCACCCAGTAGTGCTGGCAGGCGGCCTGCTCGAGCCGGGCCTTCTTGAGTGTCAGGTCGATGTTGCGAGTGCTCGGCGACAGCACCTCGACCGCGAGCAACGGCGCGCCCTCGTGGAACCGCCGCGTCAGGTCTTCCTGCCGCGCGAGGAGCAGGTCCGGGATCAGCACCGTGTCCTCGGCCAGCTTGACGTCGAGGGGCGCGAAGAACGGCTCCACGCCGTCCGGCACAAGCGGCGACAGCTCCAGGAGCAGCTTGCGGATGACCCGCTGATGGATCGGGTCGGGAGACGCACTCACGATCAGGACGCCGTCGATGATCTCGTAGCGCCGTCCGTCATCGGGCATCAGCTCGAGGTCGGCGTAGGTGAACTCGCGGCGCGGCGGCAGCCCGGTCACGGTCATGGCGGTCATCGTACGTTCCTTCCGTCGTCATATCGACGAGCGAAGTCGACCGATCCGATGCCTTCCACCGCCCCGCGTCACGCCTGTGGAGGAGGTCCCTGGCTCCCCGCCCCAGGGACGGTTATCGGGTCAGATCACGACGGCGAGAAGGTCCGGCATCGCCAGAGCGCGCCAGCGGTCGAGGTCGGGCGCGGACCCCGCAAGGTCGGCCACGACCACTGTCCAGGCCGTGCCGTGGCCGACGAGGACGAGGTCGAGGCTTGCGTGATCCGCCACGAGGGCACGCACCGCCCCGACGACCCGAGTGCGGCATTCCGCCAGCGGTTCCCAGCCGTCGTACGCCGGCACGTCGGGGTGGTCGAACGCACGTTGCACGACGGTGTCGAAGTCATCGATCCAGCCCACCGAACCGCGGTCGTGCTCCCGCAGTGCGTCGACGATCCCCACCTCGCGCTCGGTCAGCAGCTGGGCCGTCTGCACGGCCTTGGGCTCCGGCGAGCAGTACCAGGCAGCGCCGACCGGCAGCCGACCCGACTCGCGGAGAGCCCACACGTCGTCGAACCCTGCGGGGTCCAGATCCCACTCGGCCGCGGGCCGTGCGGGCTCCACGAGCGGCCGCCCGTGGCGGACGAGGTAGACCGTCACTCCAGGACCGCGGCGGCCTCGAGCCACTCCAGCTCGACGGCCTCCTTCTCCTCCAGCAGCGCGGCCAGCTCGGAGCCGAGCTGGGTGAGCCGGTCGGGGTCGCTGGCGTTCTCGACCAGCGCCGCCGTCAGCTTCGCCTCCTGCTCGGCGAGCCGCTCGAGCTGCTTGTCGAGCCGCGCCACGGCCTTGCGCGCCGTACGTTCCTCCGCCGATCCCGCCTTCGCGCGAGTCGCCTGGGTTGCGGGCGCGACTCGCCCCTCCTGCGGGGCCGAGCTGCCAGGGTCGCTCGACGAAGATGGGCGACTCGACCCCGCAACCTGGGCAACTCGGCCCGGCAAGGTGGGCAAGTCGGCGGAACGGCGCTCGAGGTACTCGTCGACGCCGCGGGGGAGCATGGAGATCTGGCCGTCGCCGAGGAGCGCCCAGACGGAGTCGGTGACCCGCTCCAGGAAGTAGCGGTCGTGGGAGACCACGATCAAGGTGCCGGGCCAGCCGTCGAGGAAGTCCTCGAGGACGTTGAGGGTCTCGATGTCGAGGTCGTTGGTGGGCTCGTCGAGGAGCAGCACGTTGGGCTCGGTGAGGAGGAGCCGGAGCAGCTGGAAGCGTCGGCGCTCGCCGCCGGACAGGTCGCCGAGTCGGGCGGTGAGCTTGTCGCCGGTGAAGCCGAACCGCTCCAGCATCGACGTCGCAGTGATCTCGCCGTCGGCGGTCTTGGTGATCCGCCGGATCGACTCGACGGTGTCGAGCACCCGCGCCTGGGGGTCACCGACGTCGACGTTCTGCGACAGGTGCTGGAGTACGACGGTGCGCCCCTGCTTCACCTTGCCGTGCTGCGGGGCGAGCTCACCGGAGAGCAGGGAGAGCACCGACGTCTTGCCGGCGCCGTTGACGCCGACGATCCCGACCCGGTCGCCCGGACCGAGCCGCCAGGTGGCGCGCTCGAGCAGGACCCGCTCCCCCTCCCCCGGGATCCCCCGGCGCAGGTCGACGTCCTCGAGGTCGATGACGTCCTTGCCGAGACGCTGGGTGGCGAAGCGCTGGAGCTCGAGCCGGTCACGGGGCGGCGGGACGTCCTCGATGAGCGCGTTGGCGGCGTCGATGCGGAACTTCGGCTTCGAGGTCCGGGCAGGCGCACCGCGCCGCAGCCAGGCGAGCTCCTTGCGCATCAGGTTCTGCCGCCGGACCTCCGAGGAGGCCGCCTGCCGCTGGCGCTCAGCCTTCGCGAGCACGAACGCGGCGTACCCGCCCTCGTAGGTGTCGACGACGCCGTCGTGGACCTCCCACGTCTGCTGGCAGACGGCGTCGAGGAACCATCGGTCGTGGGTGACGACGACCAGCGCCGAGGACCGTGCGGCGAGGTGGCCCGCCAGCCAGGCGACCGCCTCGACGTCGAGGTGGTTGGTCGGCTCGTCGAGCACGATCAGGTCGTGCTCGCCGATCAGCAGCGCGGCGAGGCCGCAACGACGCCGCTCCCCACCCGAGAGCCCGGCGACGGCACGGTCGAGCTCGACGCCCGCGAGCAGCACGGTGACGACCTCGCGCAGCACCGGGTCACCGGCCCACTCGTGGTCCGAGCGCCCGCCGAGCACCACGTCACGCACGGTGTGGTCGTCGGCGAACTCGTCGGTCTGGCGCAGGTAGCCGGTCAGCAGCCCGCGCTGGCGCGACACCCGCCCCTCGTCGGCCTCCTCCTCGCCGGTCATCACGCGCAGCAGCGTGGTCTTGCCGTCGCCGTTGCGCCCGACGATCCCGATCCGCTCGCCCACGCCGACGCCGAGCGAGACGTCGGCGAGCAGCGGGCGCACGCCGTAGGACTTCGACACACGCTCCAGGTTGAGGAGGTTGCTCACGAGACTCCGCTCATCGACTCAGTGGCTCATTGGTAGGCGACCACGTGGGCGCCCGCGACCGGCCCGTGCACGACGGCGGTCCGGTCGTAGCCCTGCTCGGCCAGTCGCCCGGCGATCGCGCGGGCGTCCTCCGCGCTGGTGGCGGCGGCGAGCATGGTCGGGCCCGAACCGGACAGCAGGGTCGTCGCGGCGCCGCACTCGAGTGCAGCCTCCGCGACCCGCTGGAGGTCGGGGCGCAGGTAGAAGGCAGCGTCCTCGAGGTCGTTGTAGAGGAACACCACCAGGTCCTCGGCGCCCTCGGGGGCGCGCAGAGCCTCGAGCATCTGCGGCCGGATCCGGTAGTCGTGGTCGCCGCCCTCGAGCAGGTCGTAGGCGCCGTAGACCGACGGCGTCGAGAGGCCCTCCTCGTTGAAGACCACCACCCACCACCACGAGCCGTTGTCCTCGACCGGCGTGACGATCTCGCCGCGCCCGGTGCCGGTGGCGGTGCCGCCGACGAGGGCGAACGGCACGTCGGACCCGAGGTCGGCCGCGATCGAGAGCAGGACGTCGTCGGCGGTGTCGAGGCTCCAGAGCCGGTCGAGCGCGACGAGCGTCGCGGCGGCGTCGGCCGACCCGCCGGCCATGCCCCCCGCGACCGGGATGCTCTTGCGGACCTCGATCGACGCCGCGCACTCGAGCCCGTGGTGAGCCACGAGGGCCCGCCCGGCTCGGAGCGCGATGTTGGTGTCGTCGTCGGGGATCGCCGCGCCGTCGACGTGGATGCCGTCGACGACCGTCGTCACCGACCACTCCTCGGCGTCGGTGACGGTGACGTCGTCATAGAGCGACACCGCCTGGTAGACGGTCTCGAGCGGGTGGAAGCCGTCGGGCCGCACCTTGCCCACGCCGAGGTAGACGTTGATCTTCGCGGGCGCGCGCACGGTCACCGAGACGGGGTCGGGGAACAGGGCGGCGCTCACGGAGCAGATCCTGCCAACTCCTCGGCGATCCGCACGAACTGGTCGATCCCCAGCGACTCCCCGCGGGCCAGCGGGTCGATCCCGGCGGCGACCAGCGCCGCCTCTGCGGCCTCGCCCGAGCCGGCCAGCCCGCGCAGCACCCCGCGCAGGGCCTTGCGCCGCTGGGCGAACGCCGCGTCGATGACGGCGAACACGTCCGCCCGCGGGACCGCGGTGGTGGGCGGCTCACGGCGGGTCCACGCGACCAGGCCCGAGTCGACGTTGGGCGCCGGCCAGAAGACGTTGCGCCCGATCGCCCCGGCCCGTCGTACGTCGGCGAACCAGGCGGCCTTGAGCGACGGGATGCCGTAGGTCTTGGAGCCCGGAGGAGCGGCCAGCCGGTCGGCGACCTCGGACTGCACCATCACCAGGCCGCGCTCCAGGGTGGGCAGCAGCTCCATCAGGTGCAGCAGCACGGGGACGGAGACGTTGTAGGGCAGGTTGGCCACCAGCGCGGTCGGGGCCGGGCCGGGCAGCTCGGTGACCCGCAGCGCGTCGGCCAGGACCACGCGGACCCGGTCGGCCTGCTGGGGGGCGTACTCGGCGATCGTGGCCGGAAGGGCCTCGGCGAGCACCGCGTCGATCTCGACCGCGGTCACCGACGCGCAGGTCTCGAGCAGCGCGAGCGTCAGTGAGCCGAGCCCCGGTCCGACCTCGAGGACGACGTCGTCCGGGCCGACGCCGGACTCGCGGACGATCCGGCGCACCGTGTTGGCGTCGATGACGAAGTTCTGGCCACGCTGCTTGGTGGGCCGTACGTCGAGCTTGTCGGCCAGAAAACGCACCTCCGCCGGTCCGAGGAGTCTCGGACCGGCGGAAGTGTTCATGCAGGGGAGGTTAGTGCCTCAGGCACCGATCACCTCGGCAGGCCGAGGGCGGACGCGCAGCCCGGCCACGAGCCGTAGCCACCGGTGGCCGCCCGGAGCCGCTCGGCGACGGCGATCTGCGCCTCCCGGCTGTTCTGGTGCGGGTAGCCGGAGCCGCCGTAGGCCCGCCAGGTGCCGAGGTTGAACTGGAGGCCGCCGTAGTAGCCGTTGCCGGTGTTGATGGCCCAGTTGCCGCCCGACTCGCACTGGGCGAGGGCGTCCCAGACCGTGTTGCCGCCGGCGAAGTTGGAGGTGACGACCTCCTGGGTGCCGACCTCGACGATCTGGGCGACCGGCTCGTCGAGGACCTTCTGGTTCACGATCTTGCGGCTGACCTCGACGCCGTTGCGGTAGCGGATCTTGTAGACCACGTTGCGCATGCCGGTCTCGCCGGCCTGGACGACCGTCTCGGTGCCCTCCGGCGAGGAGGAGTCCTCACGCGTGACGGTCGGCGCGGAGAACGACTCGTTCTTGACGCGCTTGGTCTTGATCTCGATGTCGACCCAGCGGACCTTGTCGCCGTCCTCGAGGCGCTTCGAGCCCTTGGGGAAGACGAGGTCGTGCTCATCGACGTCCACGTCGAGCGCGCGGAGCGCGTCGGCCGGGGTGAGAGCGGGGACGGTCACCTTCTTCGGCTTCTTGCCGGCAAGGGTGACCGTGAGCTTCTTGGGGGTGACGACCTCGAGCTCGAGGCCACCACGGTCGAGGCTGGTGCTCCGGCTGGTCGAGAGCCGGGCCCCGCGATAGAGCACGCCGATCTGGCTGAGCGCACCGTTGACGTCGGTGGCGGTCACCCAGTGGGTGGACTCCTTGCCGTCGACGGTCAGCTCGATCTCCTTGCCGAACCGCACCGCGATGCGGCTGCCCTCGGTGATCTCCTCGTCCACGTCGGGGGCGACCACGTCGTGCTCGCCGAGCTCGATGCCCTCGGCGTCGAGGACGTCGCCGACGGTGTCACCGAGGACGCGCACCGTGCGCTCCTCGCCATCCACGGAGAGGGTCACGGGGGTCCCGAGCGATCGGTAGCCGTAGGTCGCGCCCATGACGGCGACGAGGACCACGGCGATCGTGGCGACCAGGGCGACCCTGCTGCGCGCGGCCCGGTGGAGGAGGGCGGCGGCGCGAGCCTTCAGCGAAGGGGTCGCGGACGGGAGGGGCTGGGTGGGGTGCTCGTCAACGGGCACGATGCTCCGAACGTCGTACTCTCCGGGCCTCGGGCTGCCAGTGCGCATCCCCTGCAGGGGGAGCCCCGTCGAGCCTCATACGCTCGGCGGTGCGGCGGCGCTGGTCAGGATCTCGGTGCTCGCCGATCCCGGCTGTTGACGTCTACGGAAACAGCAGCAAGCAGCCAAAAGCAAACCGAGGGACGCCGTTTTACGCTCAGCAGGTGACCTGTCTCACCCGGATATCGCCACATCAGCCTCATCCGTTACCGGATCTGCTAACTGATAGTTAGCAGGGTGCGTGGCGTTGGCTACCAGCTACCAGCTGCCGCCGAAGGCCTGCTCGCTGTTGGCGTCGATGGCCGCACACAGGTCGCCGAGGTCGTCACCGCGGACCTCGGCCATGGTCCGCACCGTCATCGGGACGAGGTACGACGCGTTGGTCCGGCCGCGGTACGGGTGTGGGGTCAGGTACGGCGCATCGGTCTCGACGAGGACCCGGTCCTGCGGGGTGACGACGAGGGCGTTGCGCAGCGGCGCGGCGTTCTTGAACGTCACCGTCCCCGCGAACGAGAGATAGGCGCCGCGGTCCAGGCACGCCCGCGCGAAGTCGGCGTCACCGGAGAAGCAGTGCATCACCCAGCGGTCGGGCACCCCCTCGGCGTCGAGGACGTCGAGGACCTCCTGGTGGGAGTCCCTGTCGTGGATGACCAGCGTCTTGTCGAGGCGCTTGGCGAGGTCGATGTGGGCGGCGAACGACGCGACCTGCGCGGCCCGACCCTCCGGACCGGTCCGGTAGTGGTCGAGCCCGGTCTCGCCCACGGCGCGCACCCGCGGGTGCGCCGCGGCGAGCTGGGCGATCGTCTCGATCGCCGCGTCCAGGCCGCCGGCCTCCGCGAGCCGGGGCGCCTCGTTGGGGTGGAGGGCGACGCCGGCGACGACCTCGGGGTGGGTGCGCGCCATCTCGAGCGCGAAGGCCGCCCGCCGCAGGTCGCAGCCGATCTGCACGATCCGTCGTACGCCGACCGCGGCCGCGGCGTCGATCGCCTCGCGGACGTCCCAGGGCACCGCGCCGGCAGGGCCCCGCCCGATGTCGAGGTGACAGTGGTTGTCGACGACCGGGTGCGGCAGCGGCTCCGGTGCCGGGGGGAGGTCGAGCGAGGCTGCGGTCATCCGGCCACCCGGGCCAGGATCGCGTCGGCCAGCAGGTCGGGCACCTCGGTCGGCAGCCAGTGCGACGCGTCGTCGAGGACGACGAGCTCGAACTCGCCGTCGCACCAGTCGGCCGAGTGCTCGGCACCCCACCGGGCGAGCGGCACCTCGTTGGTGCTCCACACCATCGTGGTCGGCGCGGCGATCCGGACGCGGACGGCTCGCGGGTCGGTCAGCGGTACGGCGCGGTAGCAGCCGAGCGAGGTGGGGAAGGCCCCGTCGTCGACGATCTCGGCCCGGAACCGCGCGGCGTCGTCCTTGCTCATCCCGCTGTTGCGGAGCCCGCGCTCGAACCGGGCCGTGCCGTGCTTGGCGATGAGCTCGGGGAGGAGCGGGAGCTGGAAGACCAGGACGTACCAGGACCGGAGCGCCTGGTCGGACCGGAGCATCGAGGAGACCATCGCGGCCGGGTGCGGCACCGACACGGCCGTGAGCGAGCGGACCTTGTCGGGGTAGTGGCCGGCGACGACCCAGGCCGCCGCCGCTCCCCAGTCATGGCCGACCACGTGGGCGCTGCCGCCGATCTCGTCGATCAGGGCGGCGACGTCGCCGGCGAGCTTCGGCAGCGTGTAGTCGCGCCGCCGCTTCGGGCGGGCGCCCGGCGCGAAGCCGCGGCGGTCCGGGGCGAACGTCCGGTAGCCGGCGGCGTTGAGGATGGGCGCGACGTGGCGCCAGCTGGTGGCGCGCTCGGGCCAGCCGTGCAGCAGCACGATCGGCTCGCCGTCGAGGGGTCCGTCGTCCAGGACGTCGAACACGAGGCCGTCGTTCTCGACGGTCGCGATCCGGCCCTGCCCGCGCTGTCGGCCGGGCCGTTCAGTCTTCTGCGTCTTCGCCACTGTGCACCACCTGATAGACCTCGCGCTTCGGCAGCCCGGTCCGCCGGGCCACCGCGGCGATCGCATCCTTGCGGGTCGAGCCTTCGCTGACCAGCACGTCGACCGCCTCTCGCAGGCTAGCGTTGTCAGTCAGTTGACTGGTAGATGTTTCCGCGGCTCCGGCTATGACGAGAGTCACCTCGCCACGGACCCCGTCGGCCGCCCACGCGACCAGCTCGGCGAGGCCCCCGCGCCGTACCTCCTCGTAGGTCTTGGTCAGCTCGCGGCACACCGCCCCCGACCGGTCGGCGCCGAACGCCTCGGCCATCGCCGCGAGCGCCGCCTCGGTGCGGTGCGGCGACTCGAAGAACACCATCGTCCGCGGCTCGGCAGCG
>NZ_JACEFC010000107.1 GCF_014180715.1 Nocardioides stalactiti
GCCAGGGTGACCTCGCGGTCACGGTGGCTCGGACGACCCGGCTGGGTCAGGCGCCGACGAGCTCGCGCTCGGCCTCCTTGGCAGCGTGGAACGCTCGGCCGGGGAGGGCCCACGCGCCGATGAGTGCCGCGGCGAAGCAGAGGGCGGCGACCACGGTGCAGCCGACGGAGAGCCCGGCGAGGAACGAGTCGCGCACGGCGGCGAGCAGCTCGGGGTCGGCGCCTGCGATGCCGAAGGCGACCGGTACCGAGTCTGCTGCCGCGTCCGCCCGCCCGGTTGCTGCGAGGGAGCTGTCGACGAGCCGCGCGCCGAACACCGAGGAGAACACCGAGCCGACGACCGCGACCCCCAGGGTCGCCCCGAGCTCGCGGGTCGCGTCGTTGACCGCCGACCCGACCCCGGCCCGCGCCGGTGGCAGCACGAGCATGATCGACTCCGTCGCGGGGGTCGAGATGAGGCCCATGCCGAGGCCCATCAGCACCATCTGGGGCACGATCGTCGCCCAGTAGGACGTGTCGACCTCGACGCTGAGCGCGATCCACGCCATCGCCGTACCGAAGAACACCAGCCCGGTCACGACGACCACCCGGGTGCCGACGCGCGGCGCCAGGATCCCTCCCACGATCGAGGCGACGGCGATCGACACCGCGACCGGGAGGATGCGCGCGCCCGTCGAGAGAGGGCCGAAGTCGCGGACGACCTGGAAGTACTGGGTGATGAGGAAGATGAAGCCCGAGAGGGCGAAGAACGTGACCGTCACCGCGCCGCTGGCCGCGCTGAACCGTCGGTCGGCGAACAGCCGGACGTCGAGCATCGGGTGCTCGGCCGCCCGCTCGACCGTGATGAAGAGTGCGACGAGTGCTGCGGAGGTCGTGAAGCCGACCACCGTGAAGGCGCTGGACCACCCGTGCTCGGGCGCCTCGATGACGGTGTAGGTCAGGGCGCCGAGCATGGCCATCGAGACGACGAGCCCGCGCTTGTCGAGCGTGGGGACGGACGGGTCGCGTGACTCGGGGACGAGCACGAAGGCGAGGACGGCGGCGACGAGGGCGAGCGGGACCAGGGCCAGGAAGATGCTGCCCCAGTAGAAGTGCTCGAGCAGCAGGCCGCCGGTCACCGGGCCGGAGGCGACGCCGACCCCGACGATGGCTCCCCAGCCACCCAGCGCGGCGGCGCGCTGGCGTCGGTCGGGGAAGGTGTTGGAGATGATCGAGAGGGTGGTCGGGAAGATCAACGCGGCGAACGCGCCCATCCCGAACCGCGCCGCGATCAGCGCCTCGGAGCTCGTCACGAGCGCGCCGGCGACGCTGGTGGCGGCGAAGCCGAGCAGCCCGACGATGAGGGCCGGTCGCCGCCCGTAGCGGTCGCCCAGGCTGCCGGCGGCGAGGACCAGGGCGGTGAACGCCAGGTTGTAGCCGTCGACGATCCACTGGAGCCCGCGCGTCCCGGCGTCGAGCTCGGTCGCCATGCTCGGCAGCGCCACGTTGACGATCGTGATGTCGAGGTTGATCGCGAGCGCCGCGACGTAGACGGCGACCAGGATGCCCGCTTTGCGTCCCATGGTGACTCCTCGGACTGGATGTGGACAGTGACAACATAACGAGGATGCGGTGCAATGTGGACATTGTCAACATCGCACCGGGTGACGGCCGTTACGATGCGGCGGTGAGCAGCTATCACCACGGCAACCTGCGCGAGGCGCTCGTGCAGGCCGCGGTGGTGCTCGGCCGCGAGAAGGGTCCCGACGGGATCGTGCTCCGCGAGGTCGCCCGGCGGGCCGGGGTCTCCCACAACGCCGCCTACCGTCACTTCGCCGACCGCGACGAGCTGGTGCGCGAGGTCGCGCGGGTCGGTCTCGACGAGCTCTCGGCAGCGATGCAGGCGCGGGTGAAACGGGTGCGGGTGACCGATCCGGTCGCGCGCGCTCGTCGCCGGCTGCGCGAGACGGGCAAGGCCTACGTCGACTACGCGATCGCCGAGCCCGGACTGTTCGCCACGGCGTTCAGCGTGGTGGCGCTGGGTGAGCTCGACGGTCCGTACGAGCACCTGTCTGCCGCGCTCGACGAGTGCCTCGCCGTCGGCTTCCTCCCGCCGGAGAAGCGCGATGGCGCGGAGCTGTCGTGCTGGGCCGGCGTCCACGGCTTCTCGATGCTCTACGGCACGGGGCCGCTCAGCGAGGCACCCAAGAAGGAGCGCGACGCCGACCTCGACCGGCTGCTCGACCGGATCGACGACTCGTTGCGGGGATAGCCCGTCAGTTGTAGGTGACGCGCGACCCGAGCTTCGGCTCGACCGAGCTGTAGCCGGCGTCGATCCGGCCGTCGTCGATGACGTTGACGTTGTTCGTGTCGTGACGCATCCAGACGCCGAACTTGATCCAGCGCGGCGCGTCGATGCACGACCGCGGCACCGTGATGGTGATGCGGTCCCTGCGCCGGTCGCCGCCGCCGCGCAGCCCGTCGCAGCTGAAGACCTCCTGGGCACCGTCGAACAGCGACGTGTAGGCGGGCGCCGACTCCTTGTCGTAGCCCATCGTCCAGTGCCCGTTGCTGGTCTTGACGCTGAACCACGCCGCGTAGTCGTCGGTCGCGAGGCTGCGCACCTCGACCCACAGCACGAGCTTCCCGTTGCCATAGGACGCCTTCGACTTCACGATGTCGCGCGCCTTGTCGCCGGGAGAGAGCGCGGGCGCGCCGTCGGCCTCCTTGTAGACGTCCTGGGCGGCGTCCCTCACCGTCTGGCTCTCGGCGTACGACGGGGAGGTCGTGAGCGCGGCGGCGACGATCAGCCCCGCGCTGGCGAGGCGGGCGAGGTGAGGGAGTCGCATCGAGCCTCCTTGGGGTTCTCCGACAAAGTGTAGGGTTGAGGACTTGCTGCTCCCAGGGATCCGAGGGAGCAGCGACCAAGAACGACCACGTACGTCAGCGGAACAAACACATCAGGGGCATCGTCGGTGGCAGATCAGCTGGTCGATCGCGAGGTGGCTGCGGAGCAGGCCTTCGTGGACCGGGTGTACGAACAGCTGGAGCGGGCCGGACAGGCCGCCCAGCAACTTGCGAAGGAAGGTCACTCGCGCGGCCGTCTCGGCCACGAGGGCGGCCTCGTCGAGCGCGACGCGATGGTGTTCCAGGCGGCGAAGCGGATCGCCCAGCTCGACGCGGCCCACGAGGGCCTCGTCTTCGGTCGGCTCGACCTGACCGACGACGTCGACCCGCAGCCGCGCTACGTCGGTCGGATCGGCCTGCGCGACGACGAGCACGACTCGCTGCTCATCGACTGGCGCGCCCCCGCGGCCGCGGTGTTCTACCAGGCGACCGCCGCGGAGCCGCAGCACGTCATCCGGCGCCGGGTCCTCCGCGCGACCGGTCCGCGGGTGATCGGCGTCGAGGACGAGCTGCTGGACGCGGACGCGGCCGCGTCCGCCGAGGCGGCCGGCCGCGAGCTGCCCATCGTCGGTGAGGGCGCCCTCATGGCCCAGCTCTCGCGGGCCCGCGACCGGTCCATGCACTCGATCGTCGCGACCATCCAGGCCGAGCAGGACAAGGCGATCCGCGCGCCCGGCAAGGGCGTGGTGTCGATCTCGGGCGGTCCCGGCACCGGCAAGACCGTCGTCGCGCTGCACCGCGCGGCCTTCCTGCTCTACAACGACCGGCGCCGCTACGAGTCCGGGGGTGTCCTCATCGTCGGTCCCTCCGGCGTCTTCATGCGCTACATCGAGCGGGTGCTGCCGTCGCTCGGCGAGACCGCGGTCGCGCTGCGCTCGCTGGGCGAGGTCGTCGACGGCTTCCGTACGACGCGCCACGACGAGCCGGCCGTCGCCGACGTCAAGGGCTCGGAGCGGATGGCCGAGGTGCTGCGCCGCGCTGCTCGCCAGCAGGCGCCGGGGAGCCCGACTGAGTACCGCGTGTTCTGGCGCGACGACCGGATCGCCCTGGACCGCGGGGTCCTGGGGCGGGTCCGCCGCAACCTGATGTCGCAGGGCCGCCGCAACAAGCAGCTGCCGCGTGTCTCCTCCGCACTGCTCGACGCCATGTGGCGCCAGGTCCGCGGGGAGCGGGGCCGCGAGCAGGGGCGGGAGAAGTTCGACGACGAGATGCTCTCGCGCGACGACTTCCTCGACTTCGCCCTCGGCTGGTGGCCGCCGCTCGACGCGCCGACGGTCCTGGGCTGGCTCCGCGACCCCGAGCTCCTCGCCCGCGTCGCCGACGGCGTGCTCTCGACGGAGGAGCAGCGGCTGCTGCTCAAGTCGTGGAGCGGTCGCGCCGACCGCGACCTGTCGATCGAGGACGTGCCGCTGCTCGACGAGCTCCGCTACGCCCTCGGGGACGTGCCGCAGAAGGCCGACGACGACCGCGACGACCCGTTGGCGCTGATCCAGGGTGCCGTCGACATCCAGGAGCTGATGACCGCCTCGGACCGGGAGTACGCCCCGTCCGGGCGGGCCTGGGCGCCCCCGACCCACAGCATCGAGGACGACGGCTTCGCCCACGTCCTCATCGACGAGGCCCAGGACCTCACGCCGATGCAGTGGCGGATGGTGGGGCGGCGCGGCCGGACGGCCTCGTGGACGATCGTCGGCGACCCGGCGCAGTCCTCGTGGCCGGCGCCGGACGAGGCTGCCGAGGCCCGCGCCCGCGCCATCGAGGGCAAGCAGGTCCACGCCTTCCACCTGTCGACGAACTACCGCAACTCCGCGGAGATCTACGAGTTCGCCGCCGCCTACGCCCAGCGGGTCGGCCTCGCTGCCGACCTCCCTGAGGCGGTACGCCGTACCGGTGTCCCGCCGACCGAGGTGACCGACGTCGCGGACCTCGAGGCCGCCACCCGGGACGCGGTGGTGGCGACCGCGCGGCAGGTCGCCGGCACCGTAGGCATCGTGGTCCCGGCCGCGCGCCGCTCGGAGGTCAACGCCTGGCTGGCCTCGTGGCCCGAGCTCGCCGACGACGCCGCCGGCGCCCGCGCCGCCGTGGACTCCTCGGTGCCGCCGTCGGGCGACGACCGGGTCGTGGTCCTCACCGGCCTCGACACCAAGGGCCTGGAGTTCGACGGGATCATCGTCGTCCGACCGGACGAGATCGAGGCCGAGTCGACCACCGGCCGGGCCACGCTCTACGTCGTGCTGACGCGCGCGACGCAGCTGCTGACGACGATTCGCTGATCCCGGGCCGCCACCGGTCCAGACCGCGCTGAGACAGCTGAACGGGACTTTGTCCCGTCGACACCGGATCGCGCCCGGCGCGCCCGGGTGCGTCGCTACGTTGATTCGGTCGGGAGCGCGGAGGGCGCTCCCTCGTGTCTCGGGACGACTCGAAGGAGTGGTCAGTGACCACACGGAAGACCCATGCGCTCGTGGCAGCACTCGCCTCAGCAACAGCGGCACTGACCTGGAGCATCGGCATGGCGGCACAGGTGGACGCCGCCCCGGCCGCACCGGCGGACCGGTTCGCCTCGGCGGCGCCGAACCCGGCCCGGCCGCTGATCATCTCGGAGTTCCGGGTCCGGGGCCCCAACGGGGCCAACGACGAGTTCGTCGAGGTCACCAACCGGTCCGGTGCCGCGCACACCGTGGCGTCGACGACGGGCACCGGCTACGCGGTGGCCGCGTCCGACGGCACCGTCCGGTGCTCGATCCCCGACGGCACGGTGATCCCCCCGTACGGGTCGTACCTGTGCACCAACTCGGTCGGCTACTCGCTGGGGGGCATGGCGACCGGTGACGCGACCTACACCACCGACATCCCCGACAACGCCGGCATCGCGCTCTTCAACAACAACAGCGGCGGCGCGTACTTCAAGCTGACCAACCGCCTCGACGCGGTCGGCAGCACCTCCGAGGCCAACTCCCTCTACAAGGAGGGTGCGGGCTACAACGCGCTGACGCCGTTCTCGATCGACTACAGCTTCTACCGGAACCTGTCCACGGGATCGATCTCGAGCGCGACCCTCACGACCTTCACCCCCGGCCTGCCCGAGGACACCAACAACAACGCGACCGACTTCGTGTTCGTCGACAAGAACGGCACCTCGGCGGGAGCCGGTCAGCGCCTGGGCGGCCCGGGTCCGTCGAACCTCGCCTCGCCCCGCAACAACGGCGACCTCGACGTGAGCCTGCTCGACCCGTGCGGCGACGACCAGAGCCCGCCGAACGCGGTCCGGGACTTCACCTCCGACCCGGCGAACAACTCGACGTTCGGCACCGAGGACATCCGACGGACGATTACCAACAACACCGGCGGCAACGTGACGGCGTTGCGGATCCGGGTCGCCGACATCCGGACCTTCCCGGCGCCGTCGGGCTTCGCCGACATGCGGCCGCGGACCTCGACCGACGTGGTCGTGACGGTGGACCGCGCTCCGTGTGGCGCGGGCACCAGCAACGTCACGGTGCGCGGCACGACCCTGGAGCAGCCGCCGAGCCAGCCCAACGGCGGCGGCTTCAACAGCACGTGGGTGGTGCCGTCGGTGACCCCGGGCACGCCGCTGGCCGCCGGTGCCTCGATCGACGTGCGGTTCCTCCACGGTCTGCAGCAGACCGGGAGCAAGAGCGTCAGGATCATCGTCGAGGCGATCACCTCCGGTGACGACACCACCGCCGACGCCGGCACCTGCCTGAGCGGCGCGGAGAGCGCGTCGATGTGTGCCGTCTGTGACGGTCGGACACCGACGATCACCGGCAGTGCGGCGGGCGAGACCATCACCGGCACCCCGGGAGACGACGTGATCCTCGCCCTCGGCGGCAACGACACGGTCAACGGCCTCGGCGGCAACGACGTGATCTGCGGCGGTCCGGGCGTCGACACCCTCAACGGTGGTGACGGGACCGACACGATCATCGGTGGCCTGGGCGACGACGCCTCCCTGAGCGGCGGCGACAACGCCGACGACATCCGGGGCGGCCTGGGGGCAGACACCGCGTCCGGTGGCCTCGGCGACGACACGATCTCCGGGTTCGCCGGTGCGGACACGCTGGACGGCGATGCCGGTGCCGACACGATCCTGGGTGGCTCGGAGGTCGACGTCCTCAACGGTGGTGACGGCAACGACCGGCTCGCCGGCGGCTCCGGTGGCGACACCCTCAACGGTGACGGCGACGACGACCGACTGCTCGGCAACGACGGTGACGACGCCCTCAACGGCGGCGCTGGCGACGACCACCTCTTCGGTCAGGGTGGTGTCGACAGCCTCGACGGGGGCACGGGCACCGACGTCGTGTTCCAGCGCGGGGTCCGCCGCTAGGGCTCACGAGCACCCACCACGTTGGCCGCCCCACTCCGCGGAGTCGGGGCGGCCACCTGTGCTTAGGGGGTTCAACGGGACTTAGTCCCGTGTCGGTCCGGAACCGCGAACACTGCCGGTGGCGTCCCCCTACGGTTTCCCCCGGGAGGGAGCGGAACCGCGCTCCACAGATGTCTCGGGACGACATCGAAGGAGTCGTCGGTGACGACACGACGAATGGGTGCGGTTCTTGCTGCACTAGCGACAGCAGCCACCGGGCTGACCTTGAGCCTGGGAGCAGTGGCGCCGGTGGAGGCCGCGCCCGGCGGGCGCGTGAGCGCGGCAGCACCCGACCCCAGCCGACCGCTGGTCATCTCCGAGTTCCGGGTCCGCGGACCCAACGGGGCCAACGACGAGTTCATCGAGATCACCAACCTCGGCTCGACCGACCACACGGTCGTCGGTGCGGCGGGCGCCGGCTACGGAGTCGCGGCGTCGGACGGCGTCAGCCGCTGCTCGATCCCCAACGGCACGGTCATCCCTGCCTTCGGCAGCTACCTGTGCGTGAACTCGGCCGCCTACTCGTTGGCGGGCATGGCGACCGGTGACGCGACCTTCACCACCGACATCCCCGACAACGCCGGCATCGCGCTGTTCAACAACGACAACGGCGGCGGCGACTACGTCCTGGCCAACCGGCTCGACGCGGTGGGCTCCACCTCCGAGGCCAACACGCTCTACAAGGAGGGTGCGGGCTACAACGCGCTGACGCCGTTCTCGATCGACTACAGCTTCTACCGGAACCTGTCGACGGCGTCGATCTCCGATGCGGACCTCACCACCGACACCCCGGGCCTGCCCGAGGACACCGACAACAACGCGACCGACTTCGTGTTCGTCGACACCAACGGCACGTCGGCCGGCGCCGGTCAGCGACTCGGTGCGCCCGGACCGTCGAACCTCGCCTCGCCGCGCAGCAACGGTGACCTCGACGTGTCGCTCCTCGACGAGTGCTCGGGCTGGCGCTCCCCGCCGAACGCCGTACGGAACTTCGTCTCGGACCCCGCGAACAACTCGACGTTCGGGACCGAGGACATCCGGCGCACCATCACCAACAACACCGGCGGCAACGTCACCGCGCTGCGCATCCGGGTCGCCGACATCCGGACCTTCCCGGCGCCGGGGGGGATCGCGGACTACCGGCCGCGCACCTCGACCGCGGTCGTCGTCACCGTCGACCGCGCCCCCTGCGGCTCGGGCACCAGCAACGTGACCGTGCAGGGCACCACGCTGCAGCAACCGCCCACCCAGTGGAACGGCGGTGGGTTCAACTCCGTCCTGACGGTCCCGACCGTGACCGGAGGCACCCCGTTGGCGCCCGGTGAGTCGATCGACGTCCGCTTCCTGATGGGGATCCAGCAGACCGGCGCGAACAGCGTCCAGCTCGTCGTGGAGGCCATCACGACCGGCACCGACAACACCTACGACGCCGGGACCTGTGTGGCCGGCAACGAGATGACGTCGATGTGCGCGGTCTGCGCGGGTCAGGAGCCGACCGTCCTCGGCACCGCCGGCAACGACACGCTCACCGGCACGGCCGGCCCGGACGTCATCGTCGGCGGCGGCGGCGCCGACACCATCAACGCACTCGGCGGCGAC
The DNA here is from genome assembly GCF_014180715.1 of Nocardioides stalactiti. Taxonomy (GTDB): domain Bacteria; phylum Actinomycetota; class Actinomycetes; order Propionibacteriales; family Nocardioidaceae; genus Nocardioides; species Nocardioides stalactiti. The sequence continues at coordinate 8,875 of NZ_JACEFC010000107.1, forward strand.
GACCTGATCTGTGGCAAGGCAGGCGACGACATCATCGACGCCGGCGAGGGTGACGACGTGGTCTATGGCCACGAGGGCGACGACTACATCGCCGCCCAGGGAGGCACCGACACCCTGCGCGGCGGGTTCGGCGACGACGATCTCGACGGTGGACCCGATGCCGACGGTGACTACCTCAACGGTGGTCCGGGCACCGACGACCTCGCCGGCGGGGTCGGCAACGACACCCTTCAGGGTGGCGACGGTCCCGACACGATCACCGGTGGCAACGGCAACGACACCATCAGTGGCGGCGACGGCGACGACCCCGTCCTCGACGGCGAGGCCAACGACGACACGGTGCTCGGTGGCAACGGCAACGACGGCATCGACGGTGGCGGCGGGGTCGACTCCGTGAACGGGGGTCCCGGTGCGGACACGGTCGACGGCGGCGAGGGTGGCGACACCATCGCGGGCGGACCGGGCGCGGACACCGTCACCGGTGGCAGCGGCGTGGACCGTCTGACCGGTGCGGAGGGCATCGACACCCTCACCGGCAACGGTGGCGCCGACGTCCTGCTCGGCGGGACCGAGGGAGACACGCTCAACGGCGGTGCCGGCGACGACCGTCTCATCGGTGGCGCCGGTGCGGACACCCTCAACGGTGACGACGACGCCGACATCCTGCGCGGCGGCACCGAGGACGACGCCCTGAACGGCGGTGCGGGCGACGACCGACTGTTCGGCGACGCCGGCACCGACACCCTCGACGGCGGGACAGGCACCAACCACCTGGTCCAGTAGCCCGTCCGGCAGGTCCTCGCGCACGACAAGGTGGGCGGCCCCACTCCGCCGGAGTGGGGGCGGCCATCCTCATTTCGCGCCGTCATCTCGCGTCGTCGTTCAGACGTCCTCGCGCAGCAGGACGAGGACCGCGAGCACCCGTCGGTTGACGTGGTCGGACGGATGGAGCTCGAGCTTGCGGAAGATGCTCGAGCAGACGGTCTCGACGGTCTTGCCGGCCAGGTAGAGCTGGTCGGCCACGGCAGCGTTGGACAGCCCGAGCGCGATCAGCCGGAGGACCTCCAGCTCGCGCCGGGACAACCGGTCGAGCCGCCGTCCGGTCTGCGGCTCGACCGCAGGTGCGGCGGTCATGGTCACGAGATGACCGGGCCGCCGCGGAGGCGCCGGCTCTTGGCGGGCACCGGGACGCGCGAGGCTCCGGTCAGCGCGAGCACCTCCGCGCCGTGGCCGACCTCGGTCTCGGCCGCCCGGCGCAGGATGGCGAGGATGCCGGCCTGGGTCCGGCGCAGCTGCCGGTAGGTGTCGGCGAACACGTCCTCGCCGCTGCGGGCGTCGAGCTGGGCCTCGCAGGTGCGCTGCCAGCGCGAACGGAGGGCCGTGAGCAGGCCCTCGGGGCTGCCGAACACGGCGGCCCACTCCTCGCGCCAGGGGAGCGCGCCGCTCATGTCGACGGCGGCGGCCGCCTCGACCTCGCGGATGATGCGGGTGCGCTGGTGGGTCTCGTGCCAGGTCATCTCAGTTCCTTCCAGGTCTGCGGCGGGGGAGTCACCGCCGGTCACGGAAGGAAGGAGGGGGCAGGTATCGATCCTGATACAGGAACGTCGAAAAGATTTCCGAGGTATCAGGAGGGGTGCCGGGACGCTCCTCCATGGTGGACGATGCATTCCGATGAACACGACGGACCCGCTCGCGACCCTCGTCCTCGCGGCGCGGGGAGGGGATCACCATGCCTGGGACGCGATCGTCGACCGGTTCCTGCCTCTCGTGGGCGCGATCATCCGGCGCCACCGGCTGTCCGAGGCCGACGGCGACGACGTCAGCCAGACGGTGTGGCTGCGCCTCGTGGAGCACCTCGACGCGCTGCGCGAGCCCGACGCCCTCCCCGGCTGGATCCGTACGACGACGCGCAACGAGTGCCTGCGGGTCATCAACGTCCGCGGCCGCACGCAGCCCGTGGACCCGCTGGAGCAGCACGGCGGCCTCGACGCCGTCACGGACGACGCGGTCGAGGATGACCTGCTCGCCGCGGAGCGCCGTCAGCTGCTGCGCGAGGCGCTCGCCGAGCTGCCCGCCGGCCGGCGGGAGCTGCTCCTGCTCCTGCTCGCCGACCCGCCGATCGGCTACGAGGAGATCAGTGCCCGGCTGGGCATCCCCATCGGGAGCATCGGCCCCACGCGCGCACGCGCGCTCGAACAGCTGCGAAGGACCAAGGCGATCCGAAGTCTCGGCCCCGATCCCGTGGGAGGTGAGCTGAGATGACTCAGTGGAACGACGACGAGCTCCTCGCCGAGCTCGCGGCCGCGGTCGCCGAGGAGACCGCCGTCTCCGACCGGCGCCGCGCGGCCGCACAGGCGGCCTTCACCTGGCGCACCGTCGACGCCGAGCTCGCCGAGCTCCTCCACGACTCTGCGCTCGACGCCGGCGCCGCCGTACGGTCCGGGGGCGACGGCCCGCGGACCCTCTCCTTCCGTCGGGCGGCGGTCACCCTGGAGGTCGAGATCGACGGTGACGTCGTCCTCGGCGAGGTGATCGACGAGTCCGGCGTCGGCGACCCCGCCACCGTGACCCTGCAGCGCCCCGGCGTCGACGACGTCGTCGTCGAGGCCGACGCCTCCGGCTTCTTCCGCATCGAGGGGGTCGGCGCCGGCAGCGTGCGGTTCGTGGTCGCCCGCTCCGGCTGGATCCTCACCACCCCCTGGGCGACGATCTAGAGGCTAGAGAGGGCCGACGATCTTCTTGCCGCCGGCGGCTTGGGGCACCGACTTCTGCGAGGCCGCGACGAGCTCGTCGTAGGCCTTGCGCGGGTTGTCGGTGCTGTTCGTGGCGCTCATCTGCGCCGCGATGGCGCCGGCGACGATCGGCGTCGCGAACGACGTGCCGCTCCACCGGGCGAGACCGTCGAAGGTGCGCACCTGGGGCTGCTTCGTCACCGGGTCCATGTTCTCCGGGTAGTGACACGTGTAGGTGCCGACCGGGAACGCGTTGACGATGTCCCGGCCACGCGCCCACACGTCGACCCACTTGCCGAAGTTGGAGAACTTCGAGACCTTGCCGTCCGCATCGACCGAGCCGACCCCGATCACCCACGGGTACGCCGCCGGGTAGAACTCCCGGTCGCTCTCGTCGTTGCCGGCGGCCGCCACGACGAGGGTCTTCACCCCGTCGTCCAGGCCGTACGCCGCTGCGAGCATCTCCAGCCCGAGCAGCCCCATGTTCTTCCGGGTGTGGGTGCCGCCCGAGATGCTGATGATCTGCGGCAGGTCGCTCTCGTCCAGCGCCTGGTCGAGCTGCTCGCAGATCTCGGACTCGAAGATCGCCCCGCCCTTGGTCAGCAGGCCCTCGACCTCGACCCGCGCCGAGGGCGCCATGCACTTGATGACGCCGGCGACGAAGGTCCCGTGCCCGGCGTACTCGTGGATGATGTTCTGACCGTTCGCGTCGACCTGGAGGACCTCCTCGTCCTCCTGGTCGGCGACCACGTTCGCGAGCCACTTCTTGGTGGTCTGGTGCGACGCCGCCTCCTTCCACCAGCCGGTGTCGACGACGGCGACGCGGACACCGGTGCCGGCGGTGTCGGTCTGGGAGATGTCGGGGACCGGGGTGGTGCCGCGCGGAGGCTCGGGTTCCGTGTCGGGGCACAAGCGCCCTCCAGGCGTGACGTACAGGACATGGTCCGGCTGGGCGATGACTTCGTCGGCTCCGTTCGCTGCGCGTTCGCCATCCAGCTCCTCGAGAGTCGCAAGGACGGGGTCTCCCTCATCCTTCCGAGTCGGCAGCTCGACCAGGACGAGTCCGGCGACCGGCCGGGGCCCCGGCACCGGACGCCCGTTGAAGTCGCCTTCGCGGCGCGCGAAGAAGTCCAGGAATTCATCCAGGTGGGCCTTGTCGTCGGTGTTGTCACGGACGAGCGCGGCACGGGGCCGGAAGAGGTAGTGGACGTCGGCGTCGTCGCGGGGACGTTTCGTTCCTTCGTGCCCGGCCGAATCGACTCCGGTCTCCCTGAACGCTCGACGGATCACAGCCACCTGTGCCCGGAGCCTGGCCGCGCTGAGATCGCGTGCGATGGGGGGGAGGAACGGCGGACGGAACGGGGGCCAAGGCAACCGGCGTCGGATCTGTCCGATGAAGACGCGGATCGAGAAGCTCGGTCGTGGGGACTCACTCATGGCGAACCTCAGGGAGAGCAGGGAGCGGCCGCGGGCCGGGGCCTATCAGCGCCGCTAACGTAGTGCTGCCCGGAGACGCGCGTAAACAGGGGAAACCCCGGAAGATCTTTGAGGTCGCGATGCAGGACCTGCTGGAGCTGGCATTCGACGCGCCCGACGTTGCGCGGCACAAGGCTCTCGCGATTCTTGAACAGGCTGAGGATTCCCGATCTCGATCATTCGCCCACCAGGCTCTGGGCATCGTCCATCGGGAGGCAGGCGACGTCGACGCTGCGCTCGCGTGCCTCTGGGCCGGAGTTCGTGAGGCCTCGGCGTCCGCGGACGTGGAAAGGACGAGTGACGTCCGCGCGACCCTCGGCGGAACTCTCGTGCTGGCCGGCCAGACCGGCCCCGGACTCGATCAGCTGGAACAGGCGGTCAGGCAGGCGAGCGGGACCGTCGAGGCGACTGCGCGGATGCGGATGGCGTTCGCGCTCAACTTTCTCGGTCGGTCAGCGGACGCGCGGTCGGCCATGCTCACAGCCCTCGCCGCTATCGATGCCGTCACCGATCCGATCTGGTACGCCCGGACACTGAACAACCTTGCTTGGGTCGAGCTGAGATTGGGCCTCGTCGATGTGGCTGAGAGCCGCCTGGAGACGGCCGAGAAGGTGTTCCGTTCTGAAGGCGCGGTTCTCGAGGTGCTGGATGTCCTGGCAAATCGGGGCGACATCGCTGAGGCTCGTGGCGACTACCCCGCGGCCCTGGGGTGGTACGCCGCGGCTGGTGCCGCGGCGATGGAGACGGTCGGGCGACCACGCCCTGAGCTAGCAGAGGTCTGGGCGGCGGCCTACCTGGCCGTCGGCCTCGTTCCCGAGGCTGTCGCACTCCTCGAGGAGGTCCTCGCGCATCCCATGGCCGCGGGACGGCAGGTCGACCTTCGGCTGGCACTTGCGACCGCGTTGCTGACAGCTGGTGAAGCCGCAGCGGCTCTGCAACAAGCACGGACGGTCCAACAAGCACTCGGTCAGCAGGGGCGAGATTGGGGGCGACTCCGCGCCGATCTCGTCGCGGTCCGCGCCCGCGAGGCCCTCCGCGACCATCAGGGGTTGGCGGCCGCGGCCGACGAGGTTGCCCGCGCTCTTCACGAGCGGCGCGCTGAGGAAGCGGCGCTCGCACTCCTTCTCGCCGGCCGACTGGGAGAACAAGAGAAACGGCTGGCCCGATGGGGAGATGCGGCCTCGTACCGCGCGCACCCCAATGGCTTGGTGCGCGCGAGTGCCTGGACGGCCTGCGTGCTGGCTCGCGAGCAGGACGGCCGCCGCAGCGGGCTGCTGCGGGCCGCGTCCGCGGGCCTCGACGCCATCGACGAGCACCGCCGCCTCATGGGGTCCTCCGAGCTCCGTGCGCTGGCGACCACGCACGGGCGCGAGCTCACCGAGATCGCCCTGCGCCACGCGGCGCACGACCCGCGCACCCTGCTCCGCTGGAGCGAGCGCACCCGGGCGACCGCGCTCGCGCAGCCGCCGGCCACCTCGGACGCCGCGACCATCCCGGCGTCCCTCGCGGCCCTCCGCGACAACGGGCGGCGCCTGGCCG
>NZ_JACEFC010000108.1 GCF_014180715.1 Nocardioides stalactiti
CCCGGCCGCCGTCGCCGGCCCCCGTCCGCCGCGCTCGGTCGCCCCCGACCTGGTCACCCTCGACCTCGGCTCCCCGTGGATCGACCCCCGCCACCGCGACGGCTGGCGTCGGGCGTGGCGGGAGGTCTCCGCCCTCACCCCGCCTGCGGGCTACCCCGACCCGCGCGGCATCGCCGAGCTCCGGGTCGCGATCGCCGACCGGCTGGCCCGCACCCGTGGACTCGCCGTCGACCCGGACGAGGTGCTGCTGACCGCAGGCACCACCGACGGGCTGCGCCAGCTGCTCCCACACCTCCCGCCCGGACCGGTCGGGGTCGACGACCCCGGCTACCGCGCCGCGGTCGAGACCGTGCGGGCGGCCGGGCGCGCTGTCGTCGACCAGGTGCCGGGCCGCACCCCCGACCTGCGCGGGCTGGCGGCGTCCTACGTCACCCCGGCGCACCAGCACCCCCTCGGCCACGTGATGCCAGCGGCCGACCGGCTCGCGCTGCTGGCGTCGGCGGCCGAGCACGACGCGGTGATCGTGGAGGACGACTACGACTCGGAGTTCCGCTACGACGTCGCCCCGATCCCGGCGCTCGCGTCGCTCGACCGCAGCCGGGTCGCCTATCTCGGGACCGCGTCGAAGTCGGTCGGACCCGGCCTGCGGATCGGCTGGATGGTGCCGCCGCCGGACGCGCTCCGGGCGCTGGTCGCGCACCGTGAACAGACCTACGACATGCCCTCGTGGCCCACCCAACGGGCACTCCTGGCGCTGCTGCGTGAGGGCTGGGTCGACAAGGTGGTCCGCACCGCGCGACGGGTGTACGCCGACCGCGCGCCGCGGGTCGCAGCGACCCTCGCGCCGTACGGGACGCCGGCCGGACCTGCTGCCGGGATGTACGCGACCTGGCTGATGCCGCCGGCCTCGGTGCGGGCGGCTCGCGCCGCGGCCCGGGACGCCGGGTTCGAGGTCGCCCCGATCTCGAACTACTGCCGCTCCGCGCGGCTCAGCGGCCTGGTCGTCGGCTTCGGCGGCGTCACCGACGCCGAGCTGGACCGGGCACTCGCGGCGATCCAGCGGGGCCTGAGGGCCATTGCTCAACCGATTGGTTGACAACGACCCTGAACAAGTGATCTACTCAACCACATGGTTGAACACGAGGACCGGCTGTCACGGGTCTTCGCCGCGCTCGCTGACCCGACCCGGCGCGACCTGGTCGCCCGGCTCGCGGCCGGCTCGCTCGACGGGACGTCCGTGAGCGAGCTCGCGGCGCCGTACGACGTCTCGCTCCAGGCGGTCTCCAAGCACATCGCCGTCCTCGAGGACGCCGGGCTGGTCCGGCGCACCAAGGACGCCCAGCGGCGGCCCGTGCACCTGGACGCGGAGGTCTTCGACCTGATGACGAAGTGGATCGAGCGCTACCGAGCGCAGGCCGAGGAGCGCTACCAGCGCCTGGACGCCCTCCTCGACCGGATGCAGGGCCGCGAGAGCGGCGCCGCGTCCGACGACATCAACGACAACGAGCAGCGAGGAGCAGCAGGATGAGCACGCGGATGAACAGCAGGACCCGACCCGAGGCCGTGATCGAGGCCGACCCCGACATCCCCGTCGTGCGGATCACCCGCGAGTTCGACGCTCCCCCGGCGCTCGTCTATCGCGCCCACGTCGAGCCCGACCTGGTCAAGCAGTGGATGGGGCCACGGTCCATCGACATGGACATCCACGTGTGGGACGTGCGCACCGGCGGCGAGTACCGCTACACGGCGCTGCGCGAGGGTGAGGAGATCGCCCACTTCTACGGCTGCTTCCACCGGGTGTGGGAGAACGAGAAGATCGTGCAGACCTTCGGGTTCGAGGAGATGCCCGACGCGGTCGCCCTCGAGACGTTGGTGCTGGTGGACCTCGGCGACGGCCGCACCCGCCTGGAGATCACCTCGGTCGTCGAGTCCATGGAGGCGCAGGCCGGGATGATGGCGAGCGGCATGGAGGTCGGCATCAACGAGGGCTACGCGACTCTCGACGAGGTCCTCGCCGGCCTGGACGGAGCGGGCGAGTGAGCCTCCCGGACGCCCCCGCCGAGGAGCACCGCAGCATCGCCGGCACCTTCGGCGACCGGGTCCGCGGCGTCGCGGGCAGTGCGGGCGACGGCTGGTCGGCACCGACCCCGGTCGGCGACTGGCAGGCGCGCGACGTCGTACGACACCTGGTGGAGTGGTTCCCGGCGTTCCTCGCCGGCGGCTCCGACATCGAGCTCGCGCCCGGGCCGTCCGTCGACGAGGACCCGGTCGGCGCGTGGGAGCACCACGCGGCCGCGGTGCAGGCGGTGCTCGACGACCCGGCGTCGGCGGACGTCATGTTCGCCCACCCGCGGCTCCCCGCGATGCCACTCCCCCAGGCCGTCTCGCAGTTCTACACGCAGGACGTCTTCATGCACACCTGGGACCTCGCCCGCGCGACCGGCCAGGACGACCGGCTCGACGACGACCGCTGCCGGACGATGTTCCTCGGCATGGAGCCGATGGACGAGATGCTGCGCCAGAGCGGCCAGTACGGCGCCCGCGTCCCCGTCGCCGACGACGCGCCGTGGCAGGACAAGCTCATCGGCTTCATCGGCCGCGACCCGCACTGGCGGGCGTGACCCGGCGACCCTGGGACGCCGACGCCTACACCGAGGCCGCGATGAGGGCCAGGACGACGGCCCCCAGGAGGTAGACGCCCGCTCGGGCGAGGCTGGGCTGGACGCTCGCCTGCGTGCCGAACTGCTCGTGCAGCCTGCGTAGTAATGCGGTGACCCGCTCACCCCTGCTCAGTCCGACTGCCAGCAGGACGAGGCACGGGACGCAGTAGATGACGCCGTACCCGGCCAGGACGAGGAGGGCGGTCGTCGTCGCAAGGTCAGCGGCGACCAGGCGTTCGATGGCGATGAAGTACGGGAAGGCATTGGGGAGATCTGCCGCCGTCATGACGACACCGAGGAAGACCGCAGTGAGCGGCGTGAACCAGGACGGCAGCCCGACAGCGGCGCGCTCACGAACGCGGAGCGACCTGACGGCAGCCACGAGAAGCACGAGCGCTGCCAGACCGAAGGCGCCGCGACGGAGCCAGACGAGCGCGCCGCTGATCGAGGACGCGGCGGCCTCGGCACCCAGGTAGAGCCCGAGGCCGACCATGAAGACGGTCGCGAACGCCCCGAGCACGAACGCCCCGGCCTCGGCGACGGGTCGGCCCCGAGATCCGAGGAGGATGAGCGAGATGGCGACCAGGGTGGCCGGGTTCAACGAGTCGAGTGCGGCCAGGCCGGTCACCGCGGCGAGGAGGGTCCAGGTCATGCCGAGGCCGCGTCGCGAAAGTGGCCGATGAGCCGGTCGACTCGCTCGGGCGCGGGTGGACGGCCGGTCATCAGCGCCTCAGCGAACAGGCCGTCCCCGGTCAGTCGGACGACCTCCGCGAGCACGCTGTCGCCCAGCTCGTCGGCGAGCAGACGTTGCCAGCGTTCGATCGCATCCTCCACTTCTGCGGGCAGGCCGACGCCGCCCGACTCCTGGAGTGCGGCAGTGACGACGAGCACCGCGGCGCGGTCGCTGTCGGTGGGCGTGGAGAGCCGCAGGTAGGTTTCCATCGGCGATCCGTCAGCACTGGCTGCGCTCATCGCGGAGTCGACCTGCTCGAGGGCACGCACCGTGACGGCCCGGTCGAGATCGGACCGGGTGGGGAAGTGGTGCAGGACGCCTTGCTTGGTCAGACCGGTCGCTCGGGCCACCGCCAGGAGCGACGGAAGCCTGCCGTTCTCCAGCGTGAGCCGCTCGACCGCATCGAGGATCTCGTTCCGCTGCACCACGTCCTCAGCCTACCTACCGTCAGGTAGGTCGAGGGTGACTGGGCTGACCCAGTCGCCGCCGGAGCGGGCGGGATTCGCGCCGCCTTCATCGAGATTGCCGAGGCCGTCACCTCCGGCGACGGCCTGAGCACGCGCCTGCCTCTCCGTGTCGGTTCGGCGCTCGGGCCGAGGTCCAGGTCGCGATCGCCGAGTGGATCGCCGACTACAGCGAGTGGCAGGCGGCGTACGGGTGACGTCGTGGGCAACCGTCAGGGTCCTCGACGAGCAGCGCGGTATGAGGAGCCGCACCTCGGGGAAAGGGAAGGGCGCTGTCAGGGCGAGCCCCGATGGTGGCGCGCGGCCCCGGCGATCACCCTCGAGACATGACGTTCGCGGGTCCGGCACCAGTCCCTGAGCCACAGCGCATCCCCGGCATCGATCTGGCCCGCTTCGTCGCGATCGCCGGCATGGTCCTCGTGCACGCCCAGGAGCTGACCGGCGACCAGGCATCCTCGGCCGCTGCGTGGCTGGAGACCCTCCTCGGCGTACCGGCGAACCGCGCGCGGCTGCTGTTCTTCCTCCTCGCGGGCGTGGGGGTCGCGCTGGTCGTCCGGCGAAGGGACGCGGGGACGTCGGTGCTGCTGCGTCGCGCCGTCTTCCTCGCCACCGTCGGCGCACTCCTCGTGCTGATGGGGTGGGGCGACCTCGTCCTGGTCTTCTACGGAGTCCTGTTCGTCCTGGCCGTCCTCCTCGCCAGGCTCAGCAGCCGCCTGCTGCTCGTCGTGGCTCCTGTCGTGGCCGTACCGGGCGTGCTGCGGCTGGCGATCGACCCCGTGGCGGACGACACCCTGACGAACATCCTGCTCGTGCTCGGCGAGATGGTTCCGCTGTTCTGCCTCGGCCTGGCGATCGGTCGTGCGAACCTCGCTGACCGGTCGGTCGTCCGCATGATCGGGCGTTCCGGCGCCTTGCTCGCCGTTCCGGGACTCATCGCCCTCTCCCTGACCAACGGTCTGGACGTGACGGAGGTGGAGGGCCGCATCGAACCGGTCGCAGCACTGACGTCCACCGCTGGGGCGTGCCTCCTCGTCCTAGCCCTGTGCCTGAGCGTGCGTTCGGATCGGGTGGGACGACTCGCGCCCGTCATCGTTGCAGGCGGCATGCCGCTGTCGGCCTACGTGGGACATGCCCTCCTGTTCCCCGCGATCGCCCGCCAGGGCGACCTCGATCTCTACCGGGCGAGCCTGGTCGCCCTCGCGTACCTGCTGACGATGGTGCTGTTCGCCTGGTTCTGGCGACGACGGCGCGGGGCCGGGCCCGTCGAGGCGCTGATGCGTCGTTTCAGTGGCCCTCACCCGCGTCGGCGGTCCGCTCAGCGCGAGGTCGGAGAAGGCAGGCCCCGTCGCCGCGGCCGTCGACCGTGAAGACCCCACGTCGCGAGCGCGCACTCGTCCTCGCTCGCCGCCGGGCGAGGACGTCGCGGCCCTCGTGGGACTGGACCGCCAGTGCGAGGTGGTGCAACGCATCGCTCTCCCGGACCTGGGGCTCCGGTCGCTACCGCTCGGTGGTCGAGAGCTGGCGCCGCACCACCCGCCGCCGCAGGGTAGGTGAGGCAAGCACCTCGTAGCCGGCTGCGAGGAAGACCTTCAGCAGCCCGACCGAGGCCTCGTCCCAGATCGCCGCGGCACCCGGGGCCGGCTCGATCGGATAGCCCTCGAGGACCCGGGCGCCGACCTGCTCGCCGTACTCGACGGTGGCGGCGGCGAGCTCGTAGGTCAGTCCGGACCGACGGTGGCCCTCGCGCACGACGAAACAGGTGACAGACCACACGCCTTCGAGATCGGGATCCATGCGCATCCACGGCTGCTTGCGGCTCCACAGTCGGGGGTAGTTCTCTCGCGGCTCGACCGCAACCCAGCCGGCCGCCACGCCGTCGACGTACCCGATCAGACCGGAGGTCGTCGCAGAGGTGTCTCCGCAGGCCGCCTGCTCGACGAGCGCTGCGTCCCGCTGCTCCTGAGTGGTGTCACGCCAGATCCAGCCGGGCACCTTGAGCGCCTGGCAACGGCACCTGGCGGCGCCGCCGGTGGCGAACACAGCCTCGACGTCCGCGCTCGACGCGTTGTTGGCCGGGAGCCAGCTGAAACCGGACATGGGGGGGACCCTATGCGCCCTGTCGGACACCGACCCGACGGCTCGTCGCGACGGATCCCGGCGCGATGATGTCGGCGCGACCCGCACTGGCGGGCCTGATCAGCCTCCGAAGAGGGCGTTCTTGACCACGGGCTCGTAGTCGTCGGTACCGGCGTAGGTCGCCGTGAACCGCAGCTTCAGCAGGTCGGAACGCAGCAGGACGGCCTGACAGGTGGCGACCCCGTCGTGGCCGGTGGTCCCGGAGCAGACCGGTCGACCGGCGACCGAGAACGTCAGGACCTGGTCGGGGAAGGGCTCGATCCCGACCGTGAAGCTGCTGGTCGCCGCCCAGGTCTTCAGCGTCGCGGAGAAGGTCGCCGGTGTCCTCCCGGGAGTGCCTTTCCGGGCCTTGACCTTCGAGAGCCACGTCTCGACCTTCTCGAGCTGGAACGACTGCGTGGCCCGGGGAGCCGGGAGGTAGTCGCCGTTGCCCGGCTGGTCGGCCCAGACGGTGCACGTCCCGGCACCGCGGAAATTGATCGCCGCGCCCGATCCCCAGGTCGGGTCGTCGCGGAAGACGGCCACGATCGTGCACACGTCGGCGGACACGGGGGCGATCGAGTACTCGATCGGCAGCCCCGAGCTCGCCGTCGCACTCGCGACGTACTGCGGGAAGTAGTGGCTCTTCCCTTCGAACCAGTCCTGGCCGGACGGCGGGGTGGAGGTGAACTCGATCGCCTGGGCCCGGCTCGCCACCGCCTCGGACGCCGAAGGGACCGTCGTCAGCGCGACGCACGTCCCGGCAGCCGCGAGGAGGCCGATCAGCCGACGGTGGACCACGACCGGTCAACGTGTCAGGCCGGGCCGAGGTCACGCCTGCTCGCCGGCGCGGCGGATCGACTGTTCAGAACCAGTCCGGACCCTCGCCGCCGAACGCCTCGACCAGTCGTCGGCCGACGTACGCCGCGTTGGCGCGGTGCACTTCGACCGGCAGTGCCGGCAGGTTCTCCTCCCAGTCGAGCAGCGGTGAGCCGCGGAACTGGAGGACGCGGCGCGGGCGGCCGAGGAAGAACAGGTGGAGGTGGGCACCGCCGTCACCGAACCGGTAGAGCTGGGTGCGCCCGACGCTGGGCAGCTCCTCGACCGCAGCGGCGATCGCGACGACCAACCGGCCCATCTCGCCCGCCAGACCGTCCGGCACCGTCGCCAGGTCGCAGTGCACGAGTGGCTCCAGGAACAGCGAGACCGGGACCTTCGACTCGCTCGCGAGGGCCAGGCGCCAGCGCTCGTTGCGCCAGGCGACACCGCCGACCGGGGGCTGCGCGTCGGGGTCGGTGCACCAGCACTCCTCGGGAACCTCGCCGCGGCGAGGGGGTTCCGCATCGTCCAGCGGCCGGAGCGGCTTGATGCGCAACGAGTCCACCTCGTAGGGGTAGATGTCCCACCCCGGCATCTCCTCGACCGCGACGGTCAGCCGACCCTCGGCGTCGGTCGCCGCTGCGACTCGGGCGTAGTACTCCTCCGGCGTCTCCAGGTCCATGCCGGGGATCATGCCTCGTCGCGTCAACCCGACGGCGGACACGGCGCTGCGGCGCACAGCAGTCGTTCGGAACCCGCTCCGTCGCGGTGGGCCGCGGCTAGGATCACGCCATGGCCAGGGGGAATCGATGGGCCGCTGCCGGTGCCGCTCTCGCGGTGGTCGGCGTCCTGATGTCACCGGTCGCGGCGACGCCCGGAGCGGCCGCGCCCCGGTCACCTGCACCAGCCGAGGCGTCGGCCGCCCTCCCCCCAGCCGAGGCCTCGTCGCAGACCAGCGCGACCCGTCGCGGCGATGGGCTTCAGTCTGCGGCCGAACAGGTGGTCACCACGTTCGACGACGCCGACGTCCGCAAGGGTCTGGGGATCGCACCCCTCCGGACGATCCTCGGCGGCAAGGTCGCGTCACCCGCCAACGTCGCCCGGTACGAGGCGCGCTCGGTGACAGCCCTCGGGAGCCCGAAGACCGCGCTGGCCGGGGCTAGGCACGTCGCGGGTTCCGAGCGGCGAGCCGGTGACGCCCCGCCCCGCTGGACCACATCGGTGCGGTCGAATCAGCCGCTCAAGAACAGGGCGAGACGCACCGCCAGCACCGTTCGGGACGTCATCCGCACCCATCTGGACCAATGCCCGGATCCGGGCTCGCCGACGTCCACCCTCGGCTTCACCTCGGGCGGCCTGGGCGGCTCGCGCACGATCACCACGGTGGAGCGGTCGAGGTACTTCACGCTGGTGACGACCTGGCGCGTGAACGTCGGGATCAACGGCGTCAAGGTGCCGGTCAACGCGGCTGCACGGGTCGCCGGGCAGGCGAACCTTGGCGAGACCTTCATCAAGATCGAGTACGGCATGGTCTTGAAGGACGCCAGCGACACGGTCGTCTCCTATCGCGCCGGCACGGCGGCCGACTACGACCCGGCGACCGGCACTGTCGCCGTCGACGAGTCGTTCGACCCGTACAGCAACGACCCACGACCCAGAGCAATCCGACGGCGAGCCGACCTGCCGCCGCTCGGGCCGTTCGCCGCAGAGGCGCACAACGCCGCGATCAACGACTTCGTCCGCTATCTCCAGAAGCTCGTCCTGGCGGGCAGCATCAAGGCGGAGAAGGGCTGGCGAACTCCCAACCGGTGCGCCGTCCTCAACCTCTCCTCGAGCTTCCCCCAGTCACGGGAGAACGCGACCGAGCCGGTGAAGGGCAAGGTCAAGGCGTCGAGCAACACGGTCTCCAACTTCCCCGAGGTCAACTACCTCGGCGGCGCCAGCGGCTACGCGACCATCAAGGCGACGGTGGCGAACGGCGTGAAGACGACGACCGTGGGCAGCTATCCGTTGGCGCCGGGCGAGGTCTGGTACGACGCGAAGATGCCGGCGACCCAGTGGAACGCCGAGAACCGGCCCACCGTCACCATCACCTTCACCTCCAAGGGCGGCATCGGGCAGCGCTCCTTCTCGTGGGACTACGACCCGACCGTGCGCTTCGACGTCGAGATCACCGGCACCCAGACGACGACCTGGGACTACGACTACGCCGAGGTCAGCGACGGGCACTGCGCCTCCACCGACGACTGGCAGGGCTATCGCACGGTCACCTTCCAGGGCTCCGGCAAGATCCCGGAGAAGGGGATCAACGGGGGCATCTTCATCCCGCCGAGCAACTTCTCGGGCGGCGTCGCGGCCGACGGGACCGTCGATCACCGGGCGACGAGGACGACGACGTACCGGAGCATCGACAACCCGTGCCCGGCGGACAAGGCGGCGGACACCAGCGGCTGCGGGAGCAGGCCCGTGCCTGGCGACGGCGTCGTGGCCTCGCTGGTCCTCAACGGCGACCTGCTGGACGTCTACTTCGCACACGTCCCGGGGCGCGGCGACACCTGTCCCGACGGCCCCAACCGCAACGCTGCCAACTTCGGCGACTGGTTGTACGTGCAGATCCCGCTGGACCACACGTCGTTGGCTGATCCCGACGTCGACCAGATCTCGATCAGCGGCACGACGACCGACAACGAGGACTCCGCGCCCGGCAACAATCCCAGCTGGATCTATCGCAACAAGCTGGACGTGACCTTGACGTTCACCCGCCGCTGATCGTCGGTTCCCGGATCACGCCACCGGCCGTGCGAACCAGATGGTGCGGTGGGTCCACTCACTGGGGCCGGTCCGCTCACCGCTGCAGACGATGATCGCCAACCTCGGCCGGCCGTCGTCCTCGTAGTAGTCGGGGAACGGGAGGGTGGCCAGGATCTCGATGCGGTCGGTCACGCGGTAGCAGAGGAGCGCGCCGCGGTCGCCGGACACCCTGATCTCGTCGCCTCGATCCAGGCCGGCCAGCAGCCCGTTGCCCACCGCCGCGGCCGGCACGTCTGCCCCACCTGGCCAGGTGTGGGTGTTGAGCAGGACGTTGCCGCGCTTGCTCCCCGGCCGGATCCCGCCGAGGTCCCACGCGAAGTCGGACCTGTTGCCGAACGGCAGCACCCCGGTCACGCCACGGCTGTCGCGGGGCACGCCGATCACGTCGGCGCCCTCGACGACGCCCTCGACGGTGAGCTCCTCGGGGATGAACGGCTTGCGCGGTGGCCGGTCGCACGGCCCCGGCACCGGGTCGAGCGGCGGCGAGGACACCGTCGGCGTCGGCGCCGGCGCCGCTGGCTGCCTGGTCTCGGCCGCACGGTCCGGCTCCTCCTCGGGCCGCAGCCACCACACCAGCAGCGCGCCGATGACCGCGACCAGCACGACGCCGGCCGCGAACCGGGACCGACGGCTGCGCACGACACTCATTGTCCCCGGTCGTCGGCTGTGCGTCTCGTCCTCGCCAGGTCGTCCCGTGCCCTACAAGGACTTGAGGTGCGCCACGAACATCGGGTTCGTCAGCGCCCACGGGCCGCGCGCGGCCCGGACCAGGTCCACGGCCTCGGAGACCGGGTGGCCGAGCTCGACCAGGGTGCGGGCCACGACCAGGCCGGAGCGGTTCAGGCCGCCGGAGCAGCGGACCAGGACGCGGCGGTCCTCGCGCACAGCCGCGGCGACGACCGTCGCCAGCTCCTGGAGACGTTCGGCGACGAGGGTGTCGACCACGGCATCGGCGATGCGGAAGACGTGGTGCTCCACCCCCTCGTCGGGCCCGTAGCCCCCGCGGTCGACCAGGCTGACGACCAGGTCGAACTGGTCGGTGACGACGCATGCGAAGCGGCGATGGGAACGGACGTCGTGCCCGCCCTGCCACAGTCCGGGGACGACCTCGTTCCACGGGTCGTCACACAAGGGCATGCGGGTGGCGCGGCCGCTTCCGTGGCACGCCGCGCAGTCCGGCATGGCATCCGGTTCGGCGTAGCAGGCATGGCAGAGCACGGCCCGCATCGTGCCACGGACCGCGACCGGGTCACTCCACGAGGCGGGCGGGCGTGATCGTCACCGGGTAGGGCCGCGTGGCCGTCCAGGTCTCCTCGGCCCCGACGTCGGCGACCTCGACGTAGTCCTCGCCCCGCAGCTCCCACACGATGAGGCGCGGCTCGCGCGGGTCGACCACCCAGTACGACGGGATCGCGGCCCTGCGGTAGCGGTCGAACTTCACGTTGAGGTCGGTGATCGCGTTGCTGGGCGACAGCACCTCGACCGCGAGCAACGGCGGGACCGGCAGACGCTTGTCGTCGTAGTCGGCCTTGGGCGCGACGAGGACGTCCGGGACGACCCAGGTGCGTCGACCGAGGATGACATCGAAGGGCGCCCCCATCGCCCAGATGTCGTCAGGTGCCGCAGCGTTGAGCAGTTGCCACAGGTTGTACACCGCACGCTGGTGTCGGGTGGCCGGGGACGGACTCACGAGCAGCACCCCGTCGATGAGCTCGTAGCGGTTGCCGTCATCGGGCATCGACTCGATGTCGTCGATCGTCAGACCATGACCGCGCTGCAACGTCGTCATGACACTCATCGTGCCTCATCTCCTTTACTTTCGTCATGCCCCGCAGCGTCCGCCGCGCGCGGGTGAACCTCAACCGTCGATCCACAGGTCCGGTGTCGGCGCGGTGTCGGTGCGGTGCGCAAGGATGGGGCGGTGCCTGAGACCCCCGATGCGCTGAGCCGGTTCAGCGAGCCGACCCGGACCTGGTTCCGGGCCGCGTTCGCCGAGCCGACGGCGGCGCAGGACGGGGCGTGGGCGTCGATCGCCAGCGGCAAGCACACGCTCGTGGTCGCACCGACGGGGTCCGGCAAGACCCTCAGCGCGTTCCTGGCCTCGATCGACCGGCTCCTCACCACACCTGTCCCCGACGACCGCACCCGCCGCACACGGGTGCTCTACATCTCGCCGCTCAAGGCGCTCGCGGTCGACGTGGAGCGCAACCTGCGGGCGCCGCTCGCCGGGATCCGCCACACCGCGGACCGGCTCTCCCCCGGCGGCCCCGGCCTCCCCGACCTCCGGGTCGGGATCCGGTCGGGCGACACCCCGGCCAACGAGCGCCGGACCCTCACGACCCGTCCGCCCGACATCCTCATCACCACGCCCGAGTCGCTGTTCCTCATGCTCACCAGTCGCGCCCGCGAGTCGCTCCAGGGCGTCGAGACGGTCATCGTCGACGAGGTCCACGCGGTCGCCGGGACCAAGCGCGGTGCCCACCTCGCCCTCACCCTCGAACGGCTCGACGCGCTGCTCCCCCAGCCCGCCCAGCGGGTCGGCCTGTCGGCGACGGTCCGCCCCACCGAGGAGGTCGCGCGGTTCCTCGGGGGCCGGGCCCCGGTCGAGATCGTGGCCCCGCCGGCGCACAAGCAGTGGGACCTCCAGGTCGTCGTCCCGGTCGAGGACATGACCGAGCCCGACGGCGGCCGCCCCGAGGTCGAGGAGTACGACGACCTCGGCGAGAGCGTCGGCCGGCGCAGCAACAGCATCTGGCCCCATGTGGAGCAGCGGGTCGCCCAGCTCATCGGCGAGCACCGTTCCACCATCGTGTTCGCCAACTCGCGGCGCACGGCCGAGCGACTCACGGCCCGGCTCAACGAGATCGCGACCGGAGAGAGCGCGGACGGAGTGGCGCCCCCGGCCCAGATCCTCGCCCAGTCCGGTGCCGCCGCCGGCGCTGCCCCGCTGCTCGCCAAGGCCCACCACGGCTCGGTCTCCAAGGAGCAGCGCGCCCAGATCGAGGACGACCTCAAGGCCGGCCGGCTCCCCGCGGTCGTCGCCACCAGCAGCCTCGAGCTCGGCATCGACATGGGTGCGGTCGACCAGGTCCTCCAGATCGCGTCCCCGCCGAGCGTCGCGAGCGCGCTCCAGCGCGTCGGACGGGCGGGCCACCAGGTCGGCGAGACCTCCAAGGGCGTGTTCTTCCCCCAGCACCGCGGCGATCTGGCCCCGGCGGCGGTCTCAGTCGCGCGGATGCGGACCGGCGGCATCGAGGCCCTCCGCGTCCCGGCCAACCCGCTGGACGTCCTCGCCCAGCAGGTCGTGGCGGCCACCGCCCTCGACGAGTGGGACGTCGACGAGCTCTATGACGTGGTCCGCCGCGCGGCGTCCTACGACCGGCTGCCTCGTTCGGCCTACGAAGCCGTCCTCGACCTGCTCGCGGGGCGCTACCCGAGCGACGAGTTCGCCGAGCTGCGCCCGCGGATCACCTGGGACCGGGTCACGGGGCGGCTCGCCGGTCGGCCGGGCGCCCAGCGACTGGCCGTCACCAGCGGCGGCACGATCCCCGACCGCGGCCTCTACGGGGTCTTCCTCGTCGGAGGGGACGGACCGGGCCGCCGGGTCGGCGAGCTCGACGAGGAGATGGTCTACGAGAGTCGAGTCGGCGACGTCTTCGCGCTCGGGGCAACCAGCTGGCGGATCGAGGACATCACCCACGACCGGGTGCTCGTCTCGCCCGCCCCCGGCGTCCCTGGCCGACTCCCGTTCTGGAAGGGCGACACCCTCGGCCGGCCGGCCGAGCTGGGTGAGGCGGTCGGCGCGTTCACCCGCGAGCTCGCCGCGCTGCCGGAGGCCAAGGCCCTCGCCCGCGCCGCCGCCGAGGGGCTCGACGACAACGCGGCGTCCAACCTCGTCGGCTACGTCCGCGAGCAGGTCGAGGCGACCCGGCTGCTCCCGAGCGACACCACCCTCCTCGTCGAACGTTTCCGTGACGAGCTCGGCGACTGGCGGCTGGTCCTCCACTCGCCCTACGGCACGGCCGTCCACGCGCCCTGGGCGCTCGCGATCAACGCTCGTCTCCGCGAGCGCTACGGCCTCGCCGGCCAGGGCAGCCAGGCGATGGCCTCCGACGACGGCATCGTCATCCGGATCCCCGACAGCGACGCCGAACCACCCACGGCGGACCTGGTCGCCTTCGAGCCCGACGAGATCGAGGGGATCGTCACCCGCGAGGTCGGCGGTTCGGCGCTGTTCGCGAGCCGGTTCCGCGAGTGCGCGGGGCGGGCGCTGCTGCTGCCGCGCCGCGACCCCGGGCGGCGCAGCCCGTTGTGGCAGCAGCGGCAGCGCGCCGCCGCCCTGCTCGAGGTCGCCGCCCGCTACCCGTCGTTCCCGATCGTCCTCGAGACGGTGCGTGAGGTCCTCAACGACGTCTACGACCTCCCGGCCCTCACCACGCTGCTGTCGCGGGTGCAGCGCCGCGAGGTCACTGTCACCGACATCGAGACCTCGACCCCGTCGCCCTACGCCCGCACGCTGCTGTTCGGCTACGTCGCCCAGTTCGTCTACGAGGGCGACTCCCCCATCGCCGAGCGCCGGGCGGCCGCGCTCGCCCTCGACCAGGGCCTGCTCGCCGAGCTGCTCGGTCGGGCCGAGCTCCGTGAGCTGCTCGACCCCGACGTCCTCGCCGAGGTCGAGGCCGAGCTCCAGCGCGTGGCCCCCGACCGACGGGCGCGCGACGCCGAGGGCGTCGTCGACCTGGTCCGCCTGCTCGGCCCGTTGACCCTCGACGAGGCCGTCGCCCGCACGGTGCCCGACGCAGCGGTCGCCGACTGGCTGGCCGACCTCACCGCCGCGCGCCGCCTGGTGCCGGTGCGGATGCCGTACGGCGACGCCTGGGCCGTCGTCGAGGACGTCGCCCGCCTGCGCGACGGGCTCGGGATCCCTGTCCCGCCCGGGACGCCCGCGACCTTCACCGAGCCCGTCGACGACCCGCTGGC
>NZ_JACEFC010000109.1 GCF_014180715.1 Nocardioides stalactiti
GAGCAGGCCGAGGCCACGGCCGGCGCCGCCGCGCCGACCGCGACCGGCAGCTACGGCTCGTCCACCGACCCCGCGGGCGGGCAGTGCCTGTGGACCACCGACCCGGCCGGTGACCCGTTCTCCCTGACGGCGACCAACCTGGAGCTGGTGGTGTTCCAGCCCGACGGTCCGCTCCCGCCGCCGGACTACGCCCCGGCGCCCGGGAGCGACGAGGTCGTCGACGAGGAGAACCAGTGGTACTTCGCCGACGGCTCCGTCGTCTACCTGCTGCGGGTCACCGGCGAGGGCCGGATCGACCCGGCGGTGCTGGCCGCTGCGGAGGCGTTGATCCCGGCGCTCCGCGAGCGCGCCTGAGGACGCTCAGAGCCCGCTGACCCCTTCGCCCCCGCCAGCCTGCTCGTCGAAGCTCTCGTGCTCGAGCAGGTGCAGCACGGGCACGCCCAGCTTGCGCCGGGCGCGCGAGGTCCAGTCGACGTGGAAGAACTCCGCCACGACGTGGGGTCGGGTCAGCACGATCGCCTCGCGGCCGTCGACCTCGGCGACCTTCGCGGCGAGCGCGTCGATCGGCGGCTCGGTGACGACCGCGGAGCTCCCGATCTCGGCACCCGCGGCGGCCAGCGCATCGGTGGTGGCGGCGAGGTCGTGGTCCGCTCGCCCCTTCTGCTCCTCCCGCAGCGCCGCCAGATCGTCGGGGCTGGGGGTCATGGGCGGCGCGAGCAGGTCGGCACCCCCGATCGCGCCGAGCGAGGCCTCGACCGCCGCGGCAGCATCCACGAGCGGCAGCAGGACGTGATAGACGACGTGGGCGTCGAACTCCTCGTGCAGCGAACGAACCTGCACCGCGTCGGCGGCGGTCAGGGGCTGCTCGACGAGGAGGACGACGTCGTACCTCTCGGGTGCGGTGTCCATGGTCCAGTCTTACTCCTGCGAGTGGTCCGGGTCGACCATCACTCGCCGAGGACGTCACTCAGGTCGTAGGACACCGGCTGCTCGAGCTGGTCGTAGCCGCACGACGTCGGGTCGCGGTCCTCGCGCCAGCGCTTGAAGTGGGCGGTGTGCCGGAAGCGCCGCCCCTCCATCGCGTCGTACTTCACCTCGAGCACGCGCTCGGGACGGAGCGGCGTGAACGAGAGGTCCTTGCCCTGGCTCCAACGGCTCTGGGTGCCGGGCTGGCGGCCCGGGTTGGCCACGAGGAACTCCTGCCAGCGTCCCCAGGGGTGCTCCTCGATCGGTACGACGAGCGCCTGGAGCTCGTCCCAGAGCTCGGCCCGGCGCGCGGCGGTGAAGCTGGCGCTGACGCCGACGTGCTGCAGCTCGCCGTCGTCGTACAGCCCGAGCAGCAGGCTGCCCAGGAGCGGCCGCTCCTCCGTGCTGGTCTTGTGCGGTCGCATGCCGGCGACCACGACGTCGGCCGTCCGCTCGTGCTTGATCTTCAGCATGGTGCGCGCGTTCGGCTGGTAGGTCGCCCCGAGCGGCTTCGCGATCACGCCGTCGAGGCCGGCGCCCTCGAACTGGTGGAACCACTCCTCGGCCACCGCCGGGTCGGTGCTGGTGCGGGTGAGGTGGCAGGGCCCCTCGGGCGGCAGCCCGGCCAGCGCGTCGACCAGGGCGGCCCGGCGCTCGGAGAACGGGCGATCCATCCACGACTCGTCACCGAGCGCGAGCAGGTCGAACGCCACGAAGCTCGCCGGCGTCTGCTCGGCCAGCAGCTTGATCCGGCTCGCCGCAGGGTGGATCCGCTCCTGGAGCACCTCGAACTGCAGCCGGTCGCGGCCGTCGGTCGGTAGCGCCACGAAGATCTCGCCGTCCAGTACGCAGCGCGCCGGCAGCTGCTCGCGCGCGGCGTCGACGAGCTCGGGGAAGTAGCGGGTGAGCGGCTTGGTGTTGCGGCTGGCGAGCTCGACCTCGTCGCCGTCCTTGAAGAGGACGCAGCGGAAGCCGTCCCACTTGGGCTCGAAGCTCAGGCCGCCGTGCTTCGCGGGGTCCGGGACCCCGGACACCGCCTTGGCGAGCATCGGCTGGACGGGCGGCATCACAGGCAGGTCCACGACGCTTGAGACTAGTCCGACGCCACCAACTCATCGGGCCGTCGGGGGAGCACGGAGTCGATGTAGTCGCGGGCGGAGTCGAAGATGTCGACCTCCTTCCCGGCCCGCTCGGAGAGGTACCACCGGTGCACGAGCACCTCGTGGAAGAACTCCGGCGGCTCGAGCTTGCCCCGCTGGTCGGCGGGCAACAGCCGCACCAACGGCTCGTAGATCCCCGTGAACCAACGGCTGGCGACGACCGCCCGGTCCTCGCGGCCGAGATCGTGGTGGGCGGTGTAGGCGGCGAGGTCGTTGAGGAGCCGGCGCGCCTGCGCGTCCTCGACGCCGAGACCGGTGAGTGCCTGGAGCTCGCGGGTGTGGTGGCCGGCCTCGACGACCTTGGGCTGGATCCGCACCGTATCGCCGCCGAGGNCGCCGCCGAGGTCGGTGACGATGTCGAGCTCGTCCACGTCGAAGCCGAGGTCGTTGAGCCGCTCGATCCTTCGCTCGATCCGCCACAGGTCGGCGCTGCCGAACTCCTCCTCGGCGGTCAGCTCGCGCCACAGCGCGTCGTACCGCTCGGCCAGCAGGTCGACGATCTCGTGGGCGCGGACGTCGGGGTCGAGCTCCTCGCCGGCCTGGAGGTCGAGCAGCTCGGCGAAGACGTTCTCGCCGGCGACGGTGAGGTCGTGCTCGCGCATCCGGTCGGACAGCGTGTCGTTGAGCTCGCCGGTCTCGGCGTCGACCAGGTAGGCGGCGAAGCCCCCGGCGCTGCGGCGGAACAGCACGTTGGACAACGACACGTCGCCCCAGAAGAAGTCCGCGAGGTGGAGGCGGACCAGGAGCACCACGAGCGCGTCGACGAGCTCGGGCAGGTTCTCGGCGCTGAGCCCGTGGCGGAACAGGCTGCGGTAGGGGAGGGAGAAGGCGAGGTGGTCGGTCACCAGCGCGGCCGGCAGCGCCGTGCCGTCGGGGGCCTCACGCCCCGTGACGACCGCACGCGGTACGACGGTCGGCAGGTCCATCCGCCGCAGGTCGCGCAGCAGCCGGTACTCCCGCAGCGCGATGTCGGGCTCGGTCTCCTTGACCGCGACGGTCTGCTTGCCGGCCCGCGCGATCCGGACGACGTGGCGCGACAGCCCGCGTGGCAGCGGTACGACGACGTCGTCGGGCCAGTCCTCGAGGGGGGTCGCCCAGGGCAGGGTCAGCAGCGCCGTCTTCGCTTCGACTGGTGATGCCGCCCCGGACCGGCTGGCGACGACGTGCAGCGCCATGCCAGCACCGTACGCCCCGCCGCGGTATCGGCGGCTGCGTCGGCTACGGCTCGAGCAGCACCGCGCCGGTGCCGCCGTGCTCGCCGATCACGTCCCCCGGGTTCATCAGGGAGCAGGTCTTCATGCTCAGGCAGCCGCAGCCGATGCAGCTGTCGAGCCGTTGCTCCAGCAGTCGGATCCGGCGGACCTGCTCCTCCAGGCGCGGCTTCCAGTCGCGGCTGATCCGGTGCCAGTCGGCCTTGGTGGGCGCGCGGTTGTCCGGCAGCGTCGCGAGCGCCGCCGCGACCTCGTCGAGGCTCAGGCCGACCCGCTGCGCCGCCCGCACGAACGCCACCCGCCGCAGCGTCGACTGCTCGTAGCGGCGCTGGTTGCCCGTCGTACGGGTGGAGTGGACGAGCCCCTTGTCCTCGTAGAACCGGATCGCGCTCGTCGCCACCCCCGCGCGCTCCGCGAGCTGCCCGATCGTCAGCAACGTCATGCGGAGATGGTGACGGGACCGTCCTCAGAGTTCAAGTAACCTTGAAGATAGTCCTGTCAGTAGGACTGACCGTTCGCATAGCGTTCGCGACGGAAGTGGCGGCCCTTGCCACGGTTTCGGCTCTTGAATGTCGGCAGCTGCGAGTCGCAGTTCGGGCAGATCATCCTGAGGTTGTCGCGCGCGTTGTTGGTGGCATCGCCGTCGATGTGGTCGAGGACGAAGACGAGCGGCTGGTCGTTCCATTCCTCGACGATGCCGCAGATGGCGCAGCATCCGTCCTGCTCATCGAGCAGGTAACGACGGACGTAGTGATGGCGCCCGCCGCCGATCGTTGCCTTGCCCGACTTGAGCCACGCAGTAGTCCGTAGGCTTCGCGTCGATGAATGTTGGCAAGTCCCGCTGCAATAGACCTTCTGGCTGGGCTTGGTGAGCTCTCGGCCGCACCCGAAACATTGCTTCATGGATGGACGCTAGATCGGGAGTCCGACGCAACTGGCGGACGAGAACAATGGGAGCCGGAGGCGGGAATCGAACCCGCGATTGCTGATTACAAGGCAGCCGCGTTACCACTACGCCACACCGGCACGTGCCTCGCGAGACGCACCGGGCGAGTCTAGTCAGCGCAGGCGCCGGGCGCCGAACCGAGCGGGCGGGTGGGCGATGGCTTCCTGGGTGGGGACGATCTGCAGCTCGCGGGTGCCGGCCGTGAGCGTCGCCTCGAGGACGGCGAACACGGTGTTGGTCGTGCGCTCGACGGCCGTCTCGGCCGAGCCGGTCTCGAGCAGGTGGGCGAGGAAGAGGGCGGCGGTCAGGTCGCCCCCGCCGTTGGGGGTGATCGGCAGCAGGGGAGTGGTGACCGCCCAGGCGCCCTCGTCGGAGACGGCCACGACGTCGAGCGAGTCCGCAGTGCCCGGAAGGACGACCGAGGTGACCAGCACCGCGCGGGGCCCGACCGACCGCAGCGCGTCCGCGGCCGTCAGGACCTCGTCGAGGGACTGCGTCGTCCGCCCGGTGAGGAAGTCCAGCTCGAAGTGGTTGGGCGTGACGATGTCCGCCGTCGGGACGACGGAGTCCCGGAGGTACTCCGGGATGCCGGGGCGGACGAAGATCCCGCGGCCGACGTCGCCGATCACCGGGTCGCAGCAGTAGACGGCGGCCGGGTTGAGAGCCTTGACCTGGGCGACCGCGTCGAGGACGACCGCGCCCACGGCCGGGTCGCCCTGGTACCCGGACAGCACCGCGTCGGCGGACCCGAGGACCCCGCGGTCCCCGATCCCGGCGATCACCTCGGCCACGTCGGCCGGTGCGAGCAGCGGTCCGCGCCAGGCGCCGTACCCGGTGTGGTTGGAGAACTGGACGGTCGCGACCGGCCACACCTCGTGGCCCCGGCGCTGCAGCGGGAACACGGCTGCGGAGTTGCCGACGTGCCCGTAGGCGACCGAGGACTGGATGGACAGGATGCGCACCCTGCCGATCTTCCCAGGTAGCGAATACGAAACACTTTCGTGAACGAACTAGAACGCGTTACAGTTTGATGACCGCTGTACCACGAAGGGACCACACATGGCCAAGCGCAGGGAGCCGCGCAGCAACGAAGCCGACTACGTCGTCGTCGGATCCGGGAGCTCCGGCTCGATCGTCGCCGCGCGCCTGGCCCAGTCGGGCGCGAAGGTGATCCTGCTGGAGGCAGGCAAGTCCGACGAGCAGATGCTCACCAAGATCCCCGGGATGATCGGCCCGATGCACGCCGAGCCGAAGATCAAGAAGCTCAACGACTGGGGCTTCTACTCCACTCCGCAGGAGGGCCTCGACGGGCGCAAGATGCCGACGCCGCGGGGCAAGGTGCTCGGCGGCTCGAGCTCGGTCAACGGCATGGTCTACGTGCGCGGCAACCGCGCCAACTACGACTCGTGGGCGGCGGAGGGCAACACCGGCTGGAGCGCCGACGAGGTCAACCCGGCGTTCAAGCGCTTCGAGGACTTCGAGGATGGGGAGAACGACTACCGCGGTGCCGGCGGGCCGATCAAGATCACCCGCAACAAGACCCCGCAGGACGCGACCGCCCAGTTCATCCAGGCCACCGCCGACACCCTCGGCGTGAAGGTCCTCGACGACTACAACGCCGCCGAGCAGGAGGGCATCGCCCGGATGCAGCAGAACGCTGCCGACGGCCTGCGCTACTCCTCGGCCCGGGGCTTCGTCCACCACCTCGACCCGTCGACCCTCGAGGTCCAGACGCGGGTCCAGGCGACCAGGATCGTCATCGAGAACGGCCGTGCCACGGGCGTCGAGGTCGCCGACCTCAGCAAGGACGGCCTCACCGCCACCACCCGCCGGTTCATCCGTGCGGGCAAGGAGGTCATCCTCGCTGCCGGGTTCGTCGGCAGCCCGCAGCTGCTCATGCTCTCGGGCATCGGCCACGCCGACCACCTCGCGAGCGTCGGCATCGACACGATCGCCGAGCTGCCGGTCGGCGACAACCTGCACGACCACCTGTTCCACCCGCTGACGTTCCACGTGCCGTCCGTCCAGCACAAGGGAACGCCGTTCTACTTCGGCAAGGGCCTGCTCAAGGAGAAGACCCGCGGCGGCTCGTTCCTCGCCAACTCGGTCTTCGAGTCGGTCGGCTTCGTCCGTACGTCGTTCGCCGGCGACGGCCCGCCGGACCTCCAGCTCCACATGCTGCCGTGGGCCTACCCGACGCCGAACCAGGACGCCCCGGTCCGCCACGAGGTCGACCCGCGCCCGAGCATCAGCGTGTTCTCGACCCTGATCTACCCGCGCAGCCGCGGCACGATCCGGCTGGCCTCGACCGACCCGCTCAGCGCTCCGCTCATCGACTACGGCTTCCTCCGCGAGAAGGACGACGTCGAGGTGCTCGCGGAGGGCACCGAGATGATCCGCGAGATCATGGCGAGCGCCGCGTTCGGTGGCGGCGTCAAGGAGGAGATCCACCCCGGTCCGGCCCTCAAGGGCGCCGAGCTCCGGGAGGCCCTCAAGATGCGGTCGACCTCGGTCTACCACGGTGTCGGCACCTGCCGGATGGGCGTCGACGACCGTGCGGTCGTGGGCCCGGACCTCAAGGTCCGCGGCATCGACGGCCTCCGCGTCGCGGACGCCTCGATCATGCCGTCGATCACGGGCGGCAACACGAATGCGCCGTGCTACATGATCGGCGAGAAGGCAGCCGAGATCATCCTGGGCGAGAGCCGGTGACGACCACCCGTCCGTCGGGCCTGACCGACGCGTTCCTCGAGAGCCTCGTCGCGCGGGTCCCGGGTTCCTCCGGGGCCACCTGGAAGCTGACCGAGGTCTACACCGGCGAGCTGCTGGTCGAGCTCCCGCAATCGACGCCCGAGGACATCGAGCGTGCGTTCCACGCGGCCCGAGCCGCCCAGCAGCTGTGGGCCCAGTGGCCGCTGAAGAAGAGGCTCGAGGTCTTCGAGCGGGCGCACACGCTGCTCATCGACAACGCGCTCACGACGACGGACCTGATCCAGGCCGAGAGCGGCAAGAACCGGCGGATGGCGATCGAGGAGACCTGCGACCCGCCGATGATCATCAGCCACTACCTCAAGCGTGCGCCGAAGGTGCTCACGCCCAAGAAGCACGGTGGCCCGATCCCGTTCCTGTCGAGCTCGACCGAGGTCCACGTCCCCAAGGGCGTCGTGGGCATCATCGCGCCGTGGAACTTCCCGTTCGCGACCGGTCTGTCGGACGCCATCCCCGCGTTGATGGCCGGCAACGCGGTCGTCGTGAAGCCTGACAACAAGACCGCGCTGAGCCCCCTCTACGGCATCAGCCTGCTCGAGGAGGCGGGCCTCCCGAAGGGCCTGTTCCAGGTCGTGTGCGGCGAGGGGCCCGACGTCGGTCCGACCCTCATCGACAACGCCGACTACATCATGTTCACCGGCTCGACGGCGACCGGCCGGGTGATCGGCGAGCGCGCGGGCCGCAACCTGATCGGCTGCTGCCTCGAGCTCGGCGGCAAGAACCCGATGGTGGTCCTCGACGACGTGAACGTCGAGGAGTGGGTCGAGAGCGCCGCGTTCGGCGTCTTCGGCAACACCGGTCAGATCTGCATGCACATCGAGCGGATCTATCTGCCCGAGAGCAGGTACGACGAGCTCAAGGACGCGTTCGTCGAGCGCGCCCGCAACTTCACGATCGGTGCGTCCTACGACTTCGGTCCCGAGATCGGGAGCCTGGTCTCGCCCGACCACCGCGACCGGGTGGCCGCGCACGTCGAGGACGCGATCGCGAAGGGGGCGACGGTCCTCACCGGGGGCAAGCCGCGGCCCGACATCGGCCCGGCCTTCTTCGAGCCCACAGTGCTCGAGGGTGTCACCAAGGACATGCTGGCGGGGCGGACCGAGACGTTCGGCCCGGTCGTCGGCCTGTACTCCTACCGCACCGTCGACGAGGCCGTGAAGCTCGCCAACGACACCGACTACGGCCTCAACGCCTCGGTGTGGAGCGGCGACATCGCGCGTGCCGAGGCGATCGCCGAGCGGATCGACTCCGGCAACGTCAACATCAACGACGCGCTGGCGACGGCGTACGCCTCCAAGGCTACCCCCTCGGGTGGCGTCAAGAGCTCGGGCGTCGGCGCGCGGCACGGTGACCAGGGCCTCCTCAAGTACACCGACGTCAAGAACGTCGCGGTGCTGAAGAAGCAGGTTCTGGGCGCCCGGCCGGGCCAGGACTACGATGCGTACGTCAAGCAGATGCTTCAGTCCCTGAAGCTGATGCGACGACTCCGCGTGCGTTGACGCCCCCCGAGCCGCACGCGGAGCACCCGCCTCGGGAACGGGTGAGTCCCTCCGAGGCGGGTGCGCGCCATCGCAGCGCGTGCGCTCAGGCCTGGATGGCCTGGGTCGGCGTGACCGGCGTCGCGCCAGCGATCTCGACCTTGCGGGGCTTGGCCTTCTCGGCGACGGGCACGACCAGGCGCAGCACGCCGTTGTCGTAGGCCGCCTCGATCTGCTCCAGGTCGAGGTTGTCGCCGAGGACGAGCTGGCGGCTGAACTGGCCGTGGGTGCGCTCGGAAGCGAGCCGCTGCCAGTCACCGTTGCCGGCGACCCGCTCCGCCTTGATCGTGAGCACGTTGCGCTCGACGTCGATGTCGATGCTGTCGCGGCTGACTCCGGGGAGGTCGAACTCGATGACGAAGCGCTCGCCCTCGCGCCACGCGTCCATCGGCATCACGGCAGGGCGGTTCGTCGTGCCGGCGCCGAGCAGCTGGTTGGCGAGGCGATCGAAGTCGCGGAACGGGTCGGTGGTGCGCAGCAACATGGTTCCTCCTTCTGTCGGCCGAGCGGGCGCTCGGCGCTCTCACAAACCTGTAATGGCTGTTATAGGTTATCTATTCCGATAGAATCAAGGCCGAGCGAGAGGAATTTTCGATGCCGGCTGAACGCGTTCGTGGGGTCTACGCCATCTCGGTCGCTGCGGAGCTGGTGTCGATGCAGGTGCAGAACCTTCGGGTCTACGAGCGCCGAGGCTTGGTCGAGCCGTCGCGGACGGCGGGCGGTTCGCGTCTCTACAGCCGGGACGACATCGAGCGGCTCCATCGGATCCGCGAGCTCCTCGCGGCGGGGCTGAACCTCGCCGGCATCGGTCACGTGCTCGCACTGGAGCACGAGGTCACCCGGTTGCGCGCCGAGAACGCCGCGCTCCGCCAGCGCGACGAGCGAGCCTGACCAGGTGTCTCAGGCGACCTGGAGCGAGCGCTTCGAGAGGCCGATCCAGAAGCCGTCGATGACCTGCTCGCCGGGGACGGCGGGGTCGGTCGCCGCGCCGAGGGTGACGAACAGCGGGCTGTAGTGCTCGACCGTCGGGTGCGCGTAGGGCATCCCGGGGGCCTTGGAACGGTAGGCCGCGAGCTCGTCGACGTCGCCGCGGGCCAGCGCCTCGCCGGCCCAGGCGTCGAACTCGGCCGACCACTGCGGCGCTTCCGCGTCGAGCCGGAACTCGGTGAGGAACGGGAGTCCGTGGGTCAGGAAGCCCGAGCCGATGATGAGCACGCCCTCGTCCCGCAATGGGCGGAGCCGCTCGCCGAGCCTGAGCAGGCGCTCGGGGTCGTGGGTGGGCAGCGACATCTGCAGCACCGGGACGTCCGCGTCGGGGTACATGATCTTGAGGGGAACCCAGGCGCCGTGGTCGAGGCCGCGGGAGGTGTGCTGGTGCACCGGCTCGTTGTCCGGCATCATCGCGGCGACCTGCTGGGCGAACGCGGTGGCGTCCGGCGTCCGGTAGGTCTCCAGGTAGTACTTCGGGTCGAAGCCGCCGAAGTCGTAGACCAGCTCGGCGCCGCTCGCGCTGAGAGCGACCGGGGCCGACTCCCAGTGCGCGCTGACCACGAGGATCGCCTTCGGGCGCGGCAGGTCGCGGGCCCAGGAGGCCAGCTCGCCCGACCAGGTGGGGTCGTCGAGGAGCGGTGGTGCGCCGTGGCCGATGTAGAGCGCGGGCATCCGGCCCTGGGGTGCGGTCATGTCCACCTCAACTAGTTGAGACTTCAATCTTATTCCGCCGGGAGGGTCCAGTCCACCGGCTCACCGCCCCGCTCGACGAGCAGCTCGTTGACCCGACTGAACGGACGGGACCCGAAGAAGCCACGATAGGCCGAGAGCGGGGACGGGTGGGGGGACGCGATGACCGGGATCGGGCCCAGCATCGGCTGGAGCGACTGTGCCTGGGCGCCCCAGAGGACCGCCACGAGCGGTGCGCCGCCCTCGGCGCGCTCCCGCAACACCTGGATCGCGTGCGCGGTGATCTCCTCCCACCCCTTGCCGCGGTGCGAGTTCGCGTTGCCCGGTTGGACGGTCAGGGCCCGGTTGAGCAGCATCACGCCCTGCTCGCTCCAGGCGGTCAGGTCCCCGTGCCTCGGAGGTACGACGCCGAGGTCGTCGCGGTACTCGGTGTAGATGTTGACCAGGCTCGGCGGCAGCGGCCACACGCCGCGCTCGACGGCGAAGCTGAGCCCGACCGGGTGGTCGGGGTTGGGGTAGGGGTCCTGGCCGACGATGAGCACCTTCACCTCGCCGAGCGGACGCCGGAACGCCCGGAACACGCGGTCGCCGGCGGGCCGGTAGTCGCGGCCGGCCGCGATCTCCTCGCGCAGGAATCGCCCCATCGCCGTGATCCGGTCCTCGACCGGCGCGAGTGCCGCCGCCCAGTCCGCAGCCATCAAGCCCTTGTCGACCAGTCCTGCCAGCGTGTTCACGGGCGCCATTGTCCCCACGAGCGTCACGGCGTCCCTCCTAGGCTCGTCCCATGACCGACCCCCAGGGCACGCAGGTGCGCAACAACGTCGAGGCCAGCCGTTTCGAGATCACCGTCGAGGACGGCCGCGTGGCTGGCTTCACCCAGTACAAGGAGCGCGACGGCGTCCGGAACTTCTTCCACACCGAGATCGGCGAGGAGTTCGGCGGCCAAGGCATCGGCGGCAGGCTCGCCCGCGCGGCGCTCGACGAGACCCGCGCCGACGGCATCAAGGTCGTCGCGACCTGCCCGTTCATCAAGGCCTGGATCGAGAAGCACCCCGACTACCAGGACCTGCTCGCCTGAGCGAGGCGCCAAAATGCATTCGACGGCGCCCCTCTCCCTCCCAGGGGCGCCGTCGTATGCGATAGCTCCGACGCGGGCCACGATGAAATTCGCTGGACCACCGGCGGCGAAGAACGCCTGCCTGGTGGGCTCCCTCCAGGTTCTGTCTCGTGACCCGCGTCGGTAAGTAGAACTCTAGGTTCCCCGAGGGTGCCCGCGGATCGGGCATGCGGTCCGTCCGTCTAGTCACAATTGACCAGGACCTCGGCGGCGTTCGGCCGGGACCCTCGACGGGTCCGCGGTGCTCGTTCGAGCGCTACTTCTTGAGGGCCCGGGACGCCGAGGAGCTGTGGCGGCGGGCGCGGTTGGTGCCGATGGCAGCGGCACCCGACCGGGCCCCCGAGGAGGCCGTGGTGCCGGCCTCCGCCTCGAGCGCCGTCGACCACTGCGAGACCCACTCGTCCATGACGACCCAGGTGGTCCGGCGCGCCGCGCGGCCGGTGAGCATGCCGAGGTGCCCGCCGGGGACGATCTCGAAGCGAACCTCGGGCGAGCCGGTGAGCAGCGGGATGACGGCCTTGACGGCGGGGACCGGGGCGATGCCGTCGGTCGAGCCGCCGAAGACCAGCACGGGCACCTTGATGTCGCCGAGCCGGATCGTCCGGTCGTCGAGCTCGAACTCGCCGGTGGCGAGCTGGTTGCCCTTCGCGAACCGGTGGTAGAGCTGCCCGAACGTGCGGCCGGGGTAGGCGATCATGTTCGCGGTGAACCGGTCGACCGCCTCGATCTGGGCGAGGAACTCGGTGTCGTCGATGTGGCTCGCCATCGCCAGCGGCTTGGTCACCAGCTTCTGGACCGAGGAGAGCTGGAAGGCCCACTTCACCAGTGGCTTCGGGGCGCCGCCGAGGAGCTGGTAGCCCTTGGTGATCGGGCCCTTGCCGTTGACCCAGTTGAGCAGTGGCCGCAACGGCGCGACGAGCGGCACGAGCGACACGTCGATGGGGGAGCCGACGGCGGTGAGCGAGGCGATCGGCAGGTCCGGCTGGTCGGCGGCGGTGAGCAGCGAGAAGATCCCGCCGAGGCTCCAGCCGATGACGTGGACGGGGCGCCCGCCCGCGTGGGCCGACACCTCGCGGATCGCGGTCGGCACGACCTCGTCGATCCAATGCTCCATGCCGAGGTTGCGGTCGCGGAACGAGACCTCGCCGTACTCGAGCAGGTAGGTGGGCCGGCCACCGGTCACGAAGTGCTCGACCAGGGAGCAGCCGCGCCGCAGGTCGTAGCAGATGGCCGGGGCAGCGAGCGGTGTCACGAGGAGCACCGGGTCGCCGGTCTCCTTGACCGTGCCGGCCGGACGGTAGTGGTAGACCTCGCGGAGCGTCCCGTCGTCGATCAGGGTGCGCGGCATCGGCCGCAGGTCGGCGAGGCCGCCGTAGAGCACCTTGTGCGCCACGTTGCTGGCCGCGGACACGACCTGATCAGGCTTGGGGATCAGATCCATGAGGCGAAAGTACCTCAGGAACGAGTGGCCGGCCGTGGGTGCTTGGTGTGCGGTACGACGTCCTCGAGCTCGGTCATGAAGCTGGCCGCCCACGCCTTCACGTCGTGCTGGCTGATGGTCTTGCGCATCGCCTTCATCCGACGTGCGAGCTCCTTCGGCTCGGCCTCGTAGGCCTCGAGCAGCGCCGCCTTCATGCCGTTGATGTCGTAGGGGTTGACGAGCCAGGCCTGCTTGAGCTCGTCGGCGGCGCCGGCGAACTCCGAGAGCACCAGTGCTCCGTCGTCCTCGACCCGGCACGCGACGTACTCCTTGCACACCAGGTTCATGCCGTCGCGGTACGGCGTCACGACCATCACGTCGGCGGCGCGGTAGAGCGCGGCCATCTCCTCGCGTGGGTAGGAGGTGTGGAGGTAGCTGATCGCGGGCCGGCCGATGCGGCCCTGGTCGCCGTTGATCCGGCCCACGAGCCGCTCGATGTCGTCGCGGAGGATGCGGTACTGCTCGACCTGCTCACGCGAGGGCACGGCGACCTGCACGAACACCGCGTCCTCGACGTCGAAGTGGCCGTCGTGCATGAGCTCGCTGAACGCGCGGAGTCGCGCATAGATGCCCTTGGTGTAGTCGAGCCGGTCGATGCCGAGGAAGATCCGGCGCGGGTTGCCGAGCGCGTCACGGATCGCGGCCGCGCGCTCCACCACGGCCGGCGAGCTCGCGAGCTCCTCGAACCCGGCAGAGTCGATCGAGATCGGGAACGCGGCGGCCCGGACGGTCCGGCCGTCGGGGAGGTAGACCAGGTCGCGGTGGGTCTTGTGCCCGACCCGCTGGCGTACCAGACGGATGAAGTTCGCCGCCGCCTCGGGGCGCTGGAAGCCGACGAGGTCGGCGCCGAGCAGGCCCTCGAGGATCTGGCGGCGCCACGGCAGCTGCTGGAAGAGCTCGGCCGGCGGGAACGGGATGTGGAGGTAGAAGCCGATGCGGAGGTCCGGCCGCAGGTCGCGCAGCATCTGCGGCACCAGCTGGAGCTGGTAGTCGTGCACCCAGACGGTGCCCTTGCGGGCAGCCTGCTCGGCGGCCTTCTCGGCGAAGCGCCGGTTGACGTTGACGTACTCGTCCCACCACTCCCGATGGAACTCCGGCTTGGCGACGACGTCGTGGTAGAGCGGCCAGAGGGTGCCGTTGGAGAAGCCCTCGTAGTGGCCCTCGATCTCGTCCTGGGTCATCTCCATCGGGACCAGCGAGAGGCCCTCGTCCTCGAACGGCTTGAGCTTCTGGTTGGTGCCGCCCGCCCAGCCGATCCACACGCCACCGCCGTGAGTGCGCATCACCGGCTCGATGGCAGCGACCAGCCCGCCGGGGGACTTGCGCCAGACCTTGCGTCCCGTGGGCAGGGTGACCCGGTCGACGGGGAGCCGGTTGGCGACGATCACGAGGTCGTGGCGCACGCCACGACCCTAGTCGACCGTGCGCAGCGCCGGCCGCGCGCTACGCCGGGGGAGCGGCCGCGAGCTTCGCGATCGCCGCCTTCGTCATCGGTCGGTACTCGTCGCGCTGAGGGTCGTAGCGGAACGCCGGCCGCCCCGCGGGGAGTCCCTGCGTGCGGAGCAGCGTGCCGGCGGGTCGGCCGGCGCTCGAGAGCGGCATCTCGTCGACCAGGTGCACGATGGAGGGGCGGTTCTCCGCGG